>JAFXHQ010000057.1 GCA_017536325.1 Bacteroidaceae bacterium | reverse complement strand
GGCGCAGAACACTACCCCGCAGCAGATAAAGATGTTCCTCACACGAATGGGAACAAACACCAAGATGATTATAACCGGTGACCTCACCCAGATAGACCTGCCGCAGAACAACACATCGGGTCTGTTACACGCGCAAAGGGTGCTTAACGGAGTTCCAGGCATCGGTTTTGTGACACTCACCAAGAAGGACATCGTGCGCCACAAGCTTGTTACACGCATTGTCGAGGCGTATGAGAAGCACGAACGGGCAATGAGAGAGAAGAAAGAATAATAGAATCCTGTCATCCCGACAGAGCAAGGAAACCATTGAACTTGTCATGCTGGAGCGGAGCGAAGCATCTAAAAAAAGGAATAGAGATTCTTCACTGCGTTCAGAATGACAAACCTCTGAATGATAGAGGAACAAGCAACTGTACAAGACAACCGATAAAATATATAAAACAATAATACAATGGCAAAAGCATTAACAAACACAGAATTCAATTTCAAAGGACAGAAGAGTGTTTATCACGGCAAGGTACGCGATGTATATACAGTAGGCGACGACAAGCTGGTTATGGTAGCGACAGACCGCATCTCGGCATTCGATGTAGTGCTGCCAAAAGGGATACCTTTCAAGGGACAGATGCTTAACCAGATTGCAGCGAAGTTCCTTGATGCCACAACCGACATCTGCCCGAACTGGAAACTCGCGACACCCGACCCTATGGTTACAGTAGGTGTAATGTGTGAAGGCTTTCCGGTCGAGATGATTGTACGCGGATACCTTTGCGGCTCGGCATGGCGTGCCTACAAGAGCGGTGTACGCGAAATATGCGGCGTAAAGCTGCCCGAGGGTATGAGAGAGAACCAGAAATTCCCCGAACCGATAATCACACCGACCACAAAGGCAGAAATAGGCGAACACGATGCCGATATCTCAAAGGAGGAGATACTTGCCCAGGGACTTGCAACACCCGAGGAGTATGCACTGCTCGAGAAATACACTCTTGCACTCTTCGAGCGCGGAACAGAGATTGCAGCAAAGCGCGGTCTTATTCTTGTTGACACCAAGTATGAGTTCGGCAAACACAACGGCACCATTTACCTGATGGACGAGATACACACCCCCGACAGCAGCCGCTATTTCTACTCCGAGGGCTACGAGGAGAAGTTCGAGAAGGGCGAGCCGCAGAAGCAGCTCTCCAAGGAGTTCGTTCGCGAATGGCTCATGGAGAACGGTTTCCAGGGCAAGGAGGGACAGCAGGTTCCTGAGATGACCGACGAAATTGTAGAGAGTATCAGCAACCGTTACATCGAGCTCTACGAGAACATCACCGGCGAAAAGTTCGAAAAGGAGGAGTGCGACGACATCAACGCACGCATTGAGCAGAACGTGAAGAATTATCTGGGATAATATCCAGAATATACCCCCTCCGAGGTTTTACCTCTCGTCCCCCTAATACAGGGGGACAATCTATTTATTATAAAAATGAAGAAATTTGGTATAATAGGCTATCCGCTTGCACAATCGGCATCACCGGCCTTCTTCAACGCGAAATTCCGCACAGAAGGCATCGATGCCGAGTATATACCCTTTGAGATAAAGAGCATCGATGAGTTGCCGGCAGTGCTTGAGGCACACCCCGAACTGTGCGGTTTCAACGTAACCATCCCCTACAAGGTTGAGGTGATGAAATTCCTTGACGGCATTAGCGACGAGGCAAAGGCTATAAATGCCGTGAATGTAGTGAAGGTGACACGCGACAAGGATGGCAAAGCCTGTCTATGGGGCTACAACAGTGATGTCATAGGCTTTACACGCTCTATTGAACCATTTGTCAAGGAAAAGCACAGCAAAGCACTTGTATTGGGAACAGGCGGAGCATCGAAAGCCATCATACACTCGTTGAAACAATTGGGCATTGCTCCGCAGCCGGTATCGCGCACGGCAAGCAGCGTAGCGATAGCATATAGTGATATTACGGCAGAGATAATGCAGAGCCACACAGTCATTGTCAACTGCACCCCGCTCGGGATGGTAGGACACGGCATAGACCAATGTCCCGACATACCTTACGGAATGCTGGATGAGAGACACCTGCTGTATGATATTGTATATAACCCCGAGAATACCATTTTTCTGCAAAAGGGAGCTTCACAGGGTGCCGCTACAAAGAGCGGTTATGAGATGTGGTATCTGCAGGCACTGGCATCATGGGAGATTTGGGAAAAGGAACAATAATGGAAGACATCAAGAAGGAGAGAACGGCAAGGCTGTTGAGCCTTTATGCACAGATATGGCTGTACCAGATTATCGGTATTGCAATGTTCGTGATAGCACGGATAGTATTCCTGTTGCAGCATACCAGCGGCAGCACACTGCTTGACAACATTGACTGCATGCCGCTGTTTGCATGGAATTCATGGAGGTTCGACGCACAGTCGATTACATACATAAGCCTGCCTGTAATAATTCCGGCATTGGTTGCCCCGTTCCTGAAAAAGGAAAAGGCTGTTGAAAAAGTTGCATATTTTGCCAGGAAGTACTACATGGTTATGCTCACGGTACTGGCATTGATAGTTGTTGCTGAATTCTATTACTACGATAACTTCCAGAGCCGCTACAATGTGGTATTCTTCGATTTTTTCGACGAGGGGCCATTGGGGCTGCTAAGGACAATGTGGGAGGATTATCCTGTAATATGGATTCTGATATTCATTTCTGCCATAGGATACGGCATTCATCTTCTTGGCAAACGAATATCAAGAAAGCGGATTGCCGCAAGGAAATGGATGGGTACAAGAGCCAGCATAATATCGGTAATACTCATACTGGGTCTTTCGTTTGTATTCATACGCGGTTCTATAACGACATACACATTGCAGGTAGAAGCATTTATGGTATCTCCCGATGACAATATAAATGCAGCGGTACCCAATGCGATATATCTGTTGAAGAAGGCATACAAGGAGAGGATTGAGAGTTTCGAACTCAAGAGCGACAGCGAAGTACTCAAGGAAGAGGGTTTCTCATCGATAGAAGAGGCTGTTGAAACAGCATTGCTGCAAGAAGGGAACTTCACAGGTGGCGACGAGGTTGACAAAGCTATATTCAGAGTCATGGAAAGGGGCGACTCGACACCGCACAAACAGCCTAACGTGCTTCTGATAATGAACGAAAGCTGGAGCAATTTCCTTGTGGATTTCGACAAAGGCAAAGAGCTTGACCTGCTATGTTCACTACGCCCGCACTTGCAGGAAGATATCCTTTTGCAGAATTTCCAGTCGGTACGCAATGGAACCATATACTCTCTCGAAACAGTAATGCTGGCTATGCCATACCTGCATTTCTTTCAGTCGAGATACAGATACACAGGTTTTGAAGCATCAATAGCCTACCCGTTCAAGCAGAGCGGATACCAGACAAGCTTCATTACAGGAATGGACCCCACATGGGAAAACCTCAACGAAGGACTGAAGATACAGCACTTCGACAGGATTGAGGGTCGTCAACAGGTCATGCATGCTATAAAGGAGAGCACTACAAGTGAAATAGGTGTATATGACGAATTTCTCTATTCATACATTCTACGACAGATGAACGAGGCTGCGAAGAGCGGTACTCCCCAGTTCGTTATGGCATTGACAACAACCAATCATCCACCGTTCACATACCCCGACAACATGAATCTTCCGCCACTTACCGGGCTATGGTATAACTCGCCTCAGATAACAGGAGACGACGATGTAAAGGAGAAGTATGGTTTGGGAGCACAGTATGCCAACCGATGCCTGGGCGACTTTCTCAACGAATTCAAGAAGAGCCCGCTTGCAAAGAATACCATTGTCGTAGTCACCGGCGACCATAATGTGCGAAGCATACTCGACTATGACTACGTCCCTGAAAGATACAAACATTCAGTACCCTTATACATATACCTGCCCGAGGAGTACTCTATTAGCGAAGTGGAAAAAGAGATTGTTGAGCAGAGATACGGATGCCACTTCGATCTGTTGCCTACTATCGCCAGTCTGGCATTCAGCAATGGTGTAAAATATCTCTGCATAGGCAATGACCTGCTGGATACAAGCAACGGGACCGGGCCCTACATAAGTTACAACGAGGAGATGGTCATTGCCCCCGAAAAAGAAGATATTGACAAACTGGAAAGAATCGTTGCTGCAAGACTGACACTTATGAAACTTTATTACCAGAGGATTTTCAGGACAGAAGAAGAGAAAAAAGAATAGTCTTTTAAAGCACACAAACAGCAATAACACAGACATAAATAAAGGTTCACTTGCAAGTGAACCTTTATTTATGTCATGCCTTCTATATATTAATAGAACATATCAGGATTGTTATATCCGAGAGTGAAACCGGCTTCGGTAAGTTCACCAGTGTGTTCCAAGCACCACTCATTGTACTCATTCAGATCGTCTCCGGACAAACTTCCTCCTACATCAACCATCTTTTCAAAGTTTGCCGGTGTAGGATTGTCAATAAATGCCTCGGCAGCCTTTATTCCAGGATTACTACCACCACAAGAAATCATTGCAACCATTGCAAATGCCGCACAAATCGATACAAGATACTTTTTCATATTTCATATTTTTAGTTAAACAATACCCAAAAATATTGAAATTAAATTAAAAATCAAAATAATAACCACACTAATTGTTATAAATGTTTAAAATTAATACAATATAGACAAACTGACACAGAAAAGGACTCACCTGCAAAGTCTGTGGGGTGGTCTATTGATTTATAGAATTGATTGTAGTTTTAACTTTTTTGAAATTGCTTCCGCTCACTTTGTGGGTAAATTTACCTACACTCACATACTCGCAATCTTCAACCTTGTTCTGTTGTCTTATATTCTTTCTATAGCCTTGCTATATGTACTTTCTGTGCGACAGAAAGTACCAAAGAACTGGGCAGTCGTGTACGGCATTCGGTGCTTC
>JAFXHQ010000056.1 GCA_017536325.1 Bacteroidaceae bacterium | reverse complement strand
TCGAATATTGGGTGGAAGTCGCCGTAAGGGCCACTCATGATTACCTTGTCGCCGGGCTTCAATGTGAAGATGTATGAAGATGCGATACCGCAAGGTACATCCATAAAGCCTGAACGGTCTGGCTTGAACGGTGGTGTAGCAATACGCACTGTCAACATGATACGGTCACCCTCTGCCGGGTAGTTGGCCATTGAGTATGCACGGATTGTCTCTTCGGTGTTCTTGCACTTGAGGCCGAGAAGACCGAACTTCTCCCATGCGGGCAGATACTCGTCGCCGATGAGTGACTTGTCGATATCTTTGTCATATGTCATATCATATGCAGGAATCTTTATCTGTGCATATGAACCGGGAACGAAGTCCATGTGCTCACCCGGAGGCAATGACACAATAAACTCCTTGATGAAAGTTGCGACGTTTTTGTTCGAGATAACCTCGCACTCCCACTCCTTGACACCCATTACTGACTCGGGTACCTTGATTTCCATATCGTTCTTACACTTCACCTGGCAACCAAGACGCCAATGCGCCTGCTGCTCCTTACGTGTGAAGTGGCTTGTCTCTGAAGGAAGGATTTCACCGCCGCCCTCTAATACCTGAAGCTTGCACTGGCCGCATGAGCCCTTACCGCCACAAGCCGAGGGAAGATAGATGCCATTCTCGGCCAATGTGCCGAGCAATGCTCCACCGGCTGCAACCTCAACCTCTTTCTCACCGTTAATCTTTACCTTGATGTTACCGCCAGGCAAAAGGAAACGCTTCGCTACAAGCAGTATTATAACCAACACGATGATGATTACAAGGAATACTGCTATACTTGCTATTATAAGACCTGTATTTATTTCCATAACTGTATCTTTTTATATTCAAATACCATTGTCGGCCACATCTTCCTGGACTACTGCCACGTTCTGTACCTGCTCAGTCGGAGTTTTCTCCTCCTTATCGACCTTAACGCCTGAGAAGCACATGAATGCCATAGCCATGAGACCTACTGTGATGAAGGCAATACCAAGACCACGGAGAGGCTTAGGCACATTGCAGTATTCCATTTTTTCACGTATTGCCGCAAAAAGTACTATCGCCAACATCCAACCAAGGCCAGAACCGATAGCGAACGCTACAGAATCGGCAAAGCATGTTATGGCCTGGCTGTTCTCGGCCGGCAGGCCTATTCTCTGCTGCATGAAGAGCGAACCGCCCATGATGGCGCAGTTCACAGCAATAAGAGGAAGGAATATACCCAACTGGCTGTAGAGTGCCGGTGCATAACGCTCGACAATCATCTCTACAAGCTGCACGATACCGGCAATGACGGCAATGAAGAGGATGAATGCGAGGAATGTGAGATCGACACCTGCTATGCCATTGGCTGCAAGGACCCCGGTCTGCAACAGATAGTTGACAGGCAATGTTATCAGCTGCACGAATACAACTGCAATACCCAATCCTACGGCTGTCTTAACGCTCTTAGATACAGCCAAGAACGAACACATACCCAAGAAAAAGGCAAATACCATATTGTCCACGAAAACCGAACGGACAAGTAAATCAATAAAATGTTCCATAGTTATTATTCTTTTCTGTACCTAATATTATTTCTCCTGTAGATTCTTGTCCTTTGACCTCTGGAACCATATGATGCAGGCAATGATGAAGAATGCCGCCGGTGCCATAAGCATAAGACCGTTGTTCTTATATCCCGCGGCGTACAGGAAATCCGGGACAACCTGCATTCCAAGCAGTGTACCGCTACCCAAGAGTTCGCGGAAGATTGCTACTACTATAAGTATCATCGCATAACCCAGACCGCTTCCGATACCGTCGAGGAACGAAGGCCATGGCTTGTTCTGCATGGCAAAGGCCTCGAGACGACCCATGAGGATACAGTTGGTAATGATGAGACCAATATATACCGACAGCTGGACGCTGACATCGTAAACGAATGCCTTGAGAATTTCGCTTACCAATGTAACAAGGGCTGCAACCACAACCAGCTGTACAATGATACGTATGCGGTTAGGAATGGTGTTGCGGATAAGAGATATTATGACGTTGGCCATAGCTATGATTACTGTAACGGAAAGACCCATTACAATGGCCGGCTCCAACTTGTTGGTTACAGCAAGGGCCGAACAGATACCGAGCACCTGTACGGTCACAGGATTCTCCTTGAGAAGAGGAGTCTTGAACGCCTCTGTATTTTTCTTTGAAAAAAGTCCCATAAATTATTCCTCCTCTTTAGTTTGCTTGTTTAACATTCGCTTCTCTCTCTTTCCTTAGGTATTCGCTGTAGGGGGCAAGCTTGCGCTTGAGCATGTCATTGACACCATTACATGTGATTGTTGCACCGGAGATGGCATCGATATGGAAGACCGGTTCGGCCTTGACACCCTTCTCCACTGTAATACCTACATTGCCGTTGTCATCGAACACTTTTGTCACCTTTTCGGTAAATCTCTTCTGGAACTTCTCGCCTGCAATCTCGGCACCAAGACCCGGTGTCTCACTCGCATGAGAGAAATATACACCAAAGATTGTGTTGCAGTCGTCGTTGAGAGCTATGTAACCCCAAATGGCACCCCAAAGACCGTTGCCTACTACTGGAATGACATACTTTTTCTCACCACCGATATTTGCCAGATAGAGGGGGTACTTCTTCACCTTGTTCTTGTCGGGAACGCCTATTGAATCGTTAGGGAGTGCAAAACCGCCGTTGTATGCTACAATTGCACCATTCTCGTCAATAAGGTACTCACGCAATGTCTCAGGTTTGTCATTGTCGGCGAAGACCTTGAGATATTCACTTTCGGGATTTGCCAATTCATCGACATCAATATTCAGTGAAGAGAGAATCTGCTTCTTCTTGTCGAGTTTTACATTGGCATCCTGCTTTGGCTTCAGCACTGTGTTAGTGAAGGCGAGCAAGAATGCTACAATTACTACCAGAACAACTGAATATACGATAGCATAAACATCGCTATTGGTGTTCAAGCCTTTCTTCTTGCCTTCCTTGCCTTCCTTGACAACATCGAACTCTGAGGCTCCAGCCTTACAAAGAGGACACACTGCAGGTGCCTCCTTGCCTTCGTGCACGTAACCGCACACTTTGCAAACATATTTCTTTGTAGCCATATCTATCAGTTCTTTTTTGTTACACGTTTAGCGCGCGCCTTCACATTGCGCTGTACAACGCAATAGTCGATGAAAGGAGCCACGACATTCATAAGAAGAATTGCCAACATCATACCTTCGGGATAACCGGGGTTGAGCACACGGATAAGGATTGCCATTGCACCGATTCCGAAGCCGTAGATGTACTTGCCCTTCTCGGTTCGTGCCGATGTAACCGGGTCGGTTGCCATGAACACTGCACCAAAGCAGAAACCGCCAAGGATGAGGTGCTGCCAGAATGGTACATGAGCCATATTGTTTGACTCGGGCAATGTTGCATCGAAGAAGAGTGACATTGCAATACCACCGACAAAGACGCTTACCATAATCTTCCAGCTTGCTACTCCTGTAAAGAGAAGAAGAAGACCGCCAAGAGCTATGGCAATGACACTTGTCTCACCTATTGAACCGGGCATGGTACCTATGAGCATATCGGCTGTCGTGAGCTCGTAGGCAGGACATGCGCCTACTACACTATCGACACCTGCACCGCTCAATTGTGACAATGCGGTTGCACAGGTATATCCGTCGATTTCGTTGCCGAGGCCAAGAACACTCTCGGTAGATACCCATACCGACTCGCCGGAGATTACTGAGGGGTAGGCAAAGAAGATGAACGCACGTGCAATGAGTGCTACGTTGACAATGTTCATACCTGTACCGCCGAAGACCTCCTTTGCAAATATTACTGCAAAGGCTGTTGCTATGGCAATGATCCAGAGCGGACAACCTACAGGAACAATCATCGGTATGAGGATACCTGAAACAAGGAAACCTTCGTGAATCTCTTCCTTCTTCCACTGGGCTACAGTGAACTCGATACCAAGACCTACGATATAAGAAACGGCAATCTTGGGCAACATTACAAGAAGACCATAGAGGAACATGCTGAACCAGCCTGTTGACTCAACGGCTGCCGGACCGGCAGCTATGGCATTCTGAAGACCGATGTTGTACATACCGAACAGCAATGCCGGCATGAGGGCAATGACCACCAGCGACATGATGCGCTTGCTGTCGATTGCATCGTGGATATTCACACCACTCTAGGACGTATCGTTAGGCACGAACAAGAATGTCTCGAAACCATCGAACAAAGAACGGAATGCGTGCAGTTTGCCGCCTTCTTCGAACTTTGGTTTAATCTTATTTAAATAATTTCTCATAAATTTCATACGACTAATTTTTATTTTGCATTTTAACCGGCTTGCGGGCCAATCTTACCTTGATGGGGAAAGCCGGACCCTTAGAAGCCACGTAGAATCAGCACATTTCGGCACGCAGTTTATCAAGGCCTTCACGGACAATGCGCTGCAGTTCCAGTTTTGAGGAGTCAACGAACTCGCAGAGTGCGAAGTCCTCGGGAGCTACCTCGTAGATACCCAACTGCTCCATCTTGTCGATGTTGCCTGTGATAATGGCTTTGATAAGATACTCGGGATAGATATCCATCGGGAATACCTTGTCATACTCATTCGACATAATCATATGACGCTCGCCACCCTTTATACGTGCATCTATCGTATATTCACGTTTTGGTCTGAACCAGCTGAAGTAGCTACGGCTTGTGCTGTACATTGAGAAACGCGGCATTGCCCAGCCCAACAGTTCGTCACCGCCCATAACCTCGGGGATAACGGTAATCTCTGTAGAGAATGCACCAAGGAAGCCGTCGGCTGTGGTCTTCTTGCCTGTGAGGACATTACCGTCGATAATACGAAGTTCGTTCTCGTTTGACAGACGACCTTTGACAAGGTTGCTTATCTGTGCACCAAGAACTACCTTGCTGTATGAAGGGTTCTGCACCTCGCTGCCTGCAAGGGCTACAGTACGTGTGAAATCAACCACTCCCTTATTGAAGAGACGGCCGATGAAGATTACCTCTTCGGCACCGATAGTCCAAATAATCTCGCCCTTATTGATTGGAGCGGTCTTGTTTATCTGAACACCTACATTGCCGGCAGGATGAGGTCCCTTGAAGATTGTTGTTGTCACGTTCTTCGCTACAAGAAGTGCTGTTGACTTCTGGCATGCGCATATGCCCAAATGAACGGGAGCTATACGTGACAAGGCATCGAGACCTGTCTGGAAATCTTCCTCGTTACCTTTCAGGGCTACCTCAAAATTCACCGCCAACGGCTTTGAATCGAAGGCTGAAACATAAATGGCACGGGGAGCATCCTTCGGATCGGCGATGACATCGTAAGGTCTCTGGCGCATGAATGCGAACAAACCCGCCTTAAGCAGGTCGGCCTTGATTTCATCCGGCGAAAGTGAAAGTACATCTTTTGCCTTGTACTCAACCGATTCGAACTTGCCGTCCGACTCTACTACTACGCTAAGAACGCGTCTTCTCTCACCGCGGTTAACCGCTACAACCTTTCCGCTCACCGGCGAAACAAATTGCAATTCGGGAATGGTCTTGTCAATGAAAAGAGGGTCACCAGCCTTTACGGAATCCTCGGGCTTTACTACAACCTTTGGAGTAACACGAGTAAAATCGGCAGGCATCAAAGCATAAAGCTTGGCCGGCTCAACAGATGCAAATTCTGCCACCGGAGCTCCTTTCAGATTGATATTCAATCCCTTAGAAATTTTTACGACTCTGTGCATATAATTTGTGTTACGTTAGTACATTATCCGACACAAATTTAGAGAAAAATTTCCGTATTCCTGCTCTGTTTTTTTAAAATATTTTAGCTTTTTAATTCAATTCAACAATATAAAGGCGCAAGAGGGGCAACACATTGATGAACAGAGAATAAAACAGGATGCATACAGCGATGCACCGGATACTTCGAAAGGGGTATAAAGAGAGATGAATGACACTCTATTGAGGCCAAAAGAGACAGAGAAAGCAGCACCAGGAATCAAGAAGGGAAAAACAAGGGCTTACATACAGAAAAAAGATGGGAGAATACCTCACGGCATTCTCCCACATCTATTAAGTAAGTAATTTATCACTCAGCTACTGCAGGTGCAGATTCTTCAGTTGCAACAGCTGCTGTCTCTACTGCAGGCGCATCGGCCTTCTTTGTAGAACGACGGCGGCGTGTCTTCTCGGCCTGTGTCTTAGCCATGTTCTCGTTGTAGTCAACGAGCTCGATGAAGCACATCTGTGCAGCGTCACCAAGACGGGTACCAAGCTTGATGATACGTGTGTAACCACCGGGGCGTTCAGCAACCTTTACAGAGATCTCCTTGAAGAGTTCTGTAACGGCCTCCTTGCTCTGGAGGTAGCTGAATACAACACGACGTGAGTTTGTTGTATCATCCTTTGACTTTGTTATAAGCGGCTCAACGAACTTCTTGAGTTCCTTTGCCTTTGCAAG
>JAFXHQ010000055.1 GCA_017536325.1 Bacteroidaceae bacterium | reverse complement strand
GACCTGCACTTGAAGCATTGCCCGATGCAAAGATAATCCTTGCATCGTTGTTAACATTATCGCCATTAGAGAGAAACTTGCCATTTGCAAAGTTCTCTATACGATAGACCGTAACATTTTCCACGCTTGGCTTCAGTTCCTGGGCATGCACAACTGTTGCAAAGAGAGACAGTACAAGCATAGCCACCGTAAAAAGACTCCTGAATTTTGTTTTCATAATATACTCATTATTATTAATCATTACACCAATACATTGCCTATGGCAATAATAACTCATTAAACGCAAAGATAAAGAAAGATTAATAAAATATTGTAATTTCATTAGAATAAATTCAAACATAGGGTGCTGTCATTGGAAATCAATTCGGCAAACCACAGGATAATGCCTTAGGGCCGAATGGCAAATACATTGTTTCTCGGGAAAAAGAAGTATATTTGCAACGGGAACAAGACAAAGACTATGAAAAGGAACAAGATAATTGCAATTTCAGCAACAGCACTGATACTGGTTGCACTCCTGTTATTCGTAATTAAGAACGACAATAGCAGCAGTGTAACCATAGAGACTGCAACAACCGTCGTTGCCGACACTGTACCCGAAAAGCCAGTCAGCATAAAATACGGTTTGAACGAAAATAATTACGTCATAACTTATGACACCATAAAGCCCAAGGACACCATGGCGGAAATCCTTTACAGGTTCGGGTTCGATGCGCAGCAGGTTTACGATATCACCCAATGCCCCGACTCCATTCTGGACACCCGTAAACTACGCCCCGGACAGGTGTGCGCGTTATTCAAGTCGAAAGACAGCACATCGGCACCGAGGTATCTTGTTTATGAAGAGAGCGCAAAATATTATGTAACTTTTGACCTTTCCGACAACTACCGCGCAACACGCCATGAGGTTCCTTCGGAGTGGTGTGACAACGAAATTGCCGGCAGCGTGAATTCATCGTTGTGGACAGCCATTGAAGAGTGCGGTGCCTCGCCACAACTGGCAGTCATGATCTCTGAGATATTCGGTTGGTCCATAGACTTTTTCGGTATCCAGAAAGGCGATGAATTCCGCATAATATACACACAGGAATTCATAAGCGGCAAGGCACAAGGTAATTTCAAAATACTCGCAGCATCATTCTCTACTGCGGGCAATACCGTATATGCAATACCTTTCACGCAGGAAGGCAAGGAGCAGTTCTTCAACAAGGATGGCAACAGCCTCGAAAGCGCATTCCTCAAGGCACCTCTCGACTATTATCGCATCTCGTCGAAATTCTCCAACAGCCGCTACCATCCTGTACTGAAGCGTTACCGCGCACACCATGGCGTTGACTATGCCGCGCCAAAGGGCACCCCGGTATATGCTATAGGCAGCGGAAAGGTAATCAAGAAAGCATATCAGGCAAACGGTGCCGGATATTACCTGAAGATAAAGCACAACGAGACATACACCACAAGTTATATGCACCTTTCGGGGTATGCCAAAGGATTGAAGGAGGGCGACTACGTACAGCAGAAACAGGTCATAGGATATGTGGGTTCAACCGGCCTGTCAACCGGCCCGCACCTCGACTTCCGTGTATATAAGAACGGGAAGGCCATTGACCCGCTGAAATTGGAATCACAAGCAAAAATGCCTATAAGCGAAGAGAACAAGGAGGCATTCGGCATAATAAGGGACTCCATTGTTGTAAGGTTAGATGCAATACCTATAAGCAATACCACACAGAGCACGGAGAAGGAAATTGTTGCAGAGCCATAACAGCATATAGCTATTACAGACAGACGAGACGGGATATCGCGATATCCCGTCTCGTCTGTAACGACCCATGCGAATTACTTTCTCTTTCTTTTCGGGTTTGCAGGGAACCAACCCTTCTCCACCTTTTTTTTCTGTTGGAACACCTCGCCTATGCTCCAAAACGAAGAGAATGCCACGACACCAAGTATTATAGATATTACAAGGTCCATAACCAACAGTGATGCTATGGCGAACAGAACGCCTGCTACAAGAAACAGCCACCAGCTCTTGACGCCGATATGATACTCGGCCTTTATCACCAAAGGATGGAAAAGTCCTATTACAAGAAATGTGGCTACACCTATTATTATGCCAGAAATATTGATTTCCATACTATGCTGAGATTTTCTGCGGCACGAAAATAACATCAATTCCATTAAACACAAAAAATTATTTGTGGTTTTCGCAGTGTTAACTTATTTTTGCAGAAATGAGAAAACATACAATAGTCATGAAAATTACAAAGAATGCTTTTACAGCCACAGTACTTGCACTGCTTCTATTTGTTTCATCTACCGCAAAGGCGCAGGAAACAGGGTACACGCCAACCCCGGAGAACCTGAAGTCGCGACAAGAATTCGCCGACAGCAAATTCGGAATTTTCATACATTGGGGCATATACAGCATGTTCGCTCAAGGCGAGTGGTATTTGCAAAATTTCCCCATCGACAAGACCGAATATGCCAAGGCTGCCGATGCCTTCTATCCCCACCGTTTCAACGCCAAGGAGTGGGTAGCGGCAATAAAGGATGCAGGAGCAAAATATATCTGCTTCACAAGCCGTCACCACGACAGTTTCTCTATGTGGGACACCGAACAGAGCGACTACAACATTGTAGATGCCACTCCGTTCGGGCGTGACGTGATAAAGGAACTTGCCGACGAGTGCCACAAACAGGGCATAAGACTCCATTTCTATTACTCTCATATCGACTGGGCACGCGACGAATACCCATTGGGACGCACCGGTACTCAGGTCATTGGACGTGACAAGGCAAAGGCCGACTGGCCTGCATATTACGACTTTATGAACAAACAGCTCACAGAGTTGCTCACCAACTATGGCGAGATTGGAGCAATCTGGTTCGACGGCAAGTGGGACCGTGACCAAGACACGATACCTTTCGACTGGCAGCTTGACGAGCAATATGCAATGATACACCGCTTGCAACCAGCATGCCTCATCGGCAACAACCACCACGAGACACCATTCCCGGGTGAGGACATACAGATATTCGAGCGCGACCTTCCCGGCGAAAACAAGGCCGGACTGAGCGGACAAGACGTAAGCCGCCTGCCTCTTGAGACATGCCAGACGATGAACGGAATGTGGGGTTACAAGCTTGTTGACCAGAACTACAAAAGCACTGAGACACTTATCAGGTTGCTTGTAAGCACATCGGGCAAGGGTGCCAACCTGTTGCTCAACGTAGGGCCACAACCCAATGGAGAACTCCCTGCTGCCGCACTTGAGCGTATGAAGGAGATGGGAGAATGGCTCCGTGCCAACGGAGAGACCGTATATGGAACAACAGCCGGTGATATTCCTGCTCAGGAGTGGGGAGTAACCACACGCAAGGGCAACCGTCTATTCGTACACATATTCAATCTAGACAAACAGGAGCTGCTTCTGCCACTCGATTGCAAGGTAAAGAAAGCATTTACATATGCCGACAAGCAGCCCGTAAAGTTCAAAAAGACCAAAGAGGGTGTGAAGCTGATGCTGAACGAGGTACCGAGGGGCACCGACTACATAGTAGAACTTATCACTAAGTAATAATAAACTACCTCTTACAGCTTTCACTTTTCAGTTCAATATTATGGCTATACTTGAGATTTGCGCAGGAAGCGTAGAGAGTGCCATTGCCGCGCGCAACGGCTGCGCACAACGCATTGAGTTGTGCGCAGCACTTGAAATAGGCGGAGTAACACCGTCGGCAGGACTCATCGCAGAGGCCCGAAAAGTTGATGGACTTACACTGAACGTCATCATACGCCCAAGAGGTGGCGATTTCCTTTATGATGAGCATGAGGTTGCATGTATGGAGCAGGACATACGTATATGCAGAGAGTTGGGTGCAGACGGGGTTGTTATTGGCGCACTTACAGCCGATGGTGATATTGACACAGCCCTATGCCGCCGGCTGATTGCCGCGGCAGGTGATATGAGCGTTACGTTCCACCGCGCATTCGACATGTGTCGCGACCCCAAAGCGGCTCTTGAAGAACTCATCACCATCGGGTGCGACAGGGTTCTCACATCGGGACAGGCAGCAACAGCCCAGGCAGGTATTCCCCTGCTGAAAGAGCTTGTGGAGCAGGCCGACGGGCGCATAATAATAATGCCCGGATGCGGAGTGAACAGCGATAATGCAGCACGGATTCTGCAAGCGACAGGAGCTGTTGAGATACATGCATCGGCACGCAAGAGCGTAGGTAGCGGAATGAAGTTCCGTCATAGCGGAGTTAGCATGGGCAACCCCGACAGCGACGAATATGCCCGCAAGGAGACTGATGTGAACGAAGTCAGAACAATCGTAGAAAGTATATCATGAAAGCACTTAAACAGCGTATAATGCAGGACGGCAAATGCCTTGAAGGAGGCATTCTGAAAGTTGACAGTTTTATAAACCATCAGATGGATCCTGCACTGATGATGGAGATGGCCAAGGAACTTGCAGAAAGATTCAACGGCATAGCCATAGACAAGGTCATCACCGTCGAAGCCAGCGGAATAGCACCTGCAATAATGGTAGCCTACCTGCTCAATGTCCCGGTCGTATTTGCCAAGAAAAAGGTACCGAGCACAATGGAAGGAATACTCAAGAGCGAAGTATTCTCATTCACTAAGAGCCGTTCATACACCATTTGTTTGAGTGACAAATTCCTTAGAAAAGGAGAAAGATGCCTTTTTATTGACGATTTCCTTGCCAACGGCAATGCTGCGGCAGGCATCCTCGACCTCACAGGGCAAGCCGGAGCCGAAATAGTCGGTATGGGATTCCTCATTGAAAAAGGGTTCCAGAAGGGCGGTTCCATGCTTCGCAGCAAGGGAATTAAGGTTGAGTCCCTTGCAATAATCGAGAGTCTCGATAACTGCGAAATAAGAATAAAAGATTAAAACAAAGAATACATAAGACTCCCCGGAACACTCTTTACCAAGGCAAAAGTGTTCCGGGGAGTCTTATAATGCAGTGAATTGTCTTTCTGCCGTTAGTTATTATCCCCCACCTATCGACTGCAGCCAATAGTGAAAATCGTTGACAGTAGCATACTCGTTCATTTCGATATAGTTTATCGCATAGTCAAGCGATACAGTATATCCGTAGTTGGCATACAACTCATCAATGAGAACTTCTGGTGCTATCGGAACAAACATTTTTACTCGGAAAGTTGCTTTACCACTTTTATCAACTGCTCACCAAGACCTATTGAATAACCCTGCGACACAAATACCACGCGGTTAAAAGTGTCGGCAACAAGTATTACGGGCCGGTTAGGATTTTCCAACTTCATGTTTGCCACAATCTCATTGTATATCTTACCGTCGATGTCGGTGCCCCAGACTACAGTCGAAGGCAAATTGGGGAAGTCATTTACAAAACGTCCGGCCTCATCCTTATCCTGGAATAACAAGACAATCTTCTGTCCCCACTTCTCAAAATCTGCTTTATAGGGCATTACATCACGCAGAAAATGGTTTGTCGGCTCACTACCGGGTGCAATTACTGCAATTATATAATAACCGCGGCCGGTCGCCGAAAGCAACGAGCGGCCACACTCTTCGGAAAGGTCATAGAAGAGATTCTCACTATTAAAGTCACCTATCACCTGTAATTTCTCATCACTCTCACGCTGTACATACTGCAACTGGGTTGTCTCGCCCTCCTTGACACAGAAAAAGTCGAGATGCGCAAGAACACTGCCGTCGGCCATACGCGTACCTGTCATCATAAGATAATCACCGGTATCCATAGGAGCACCATTTGCAAAGTGCGAACTTACGGTTGTCGCCTCCTCGGGATATCCGAGCAACTGCAGACGTCCGTCAACAATCTTGGATATCGAGAAATGAGAATAGTACTTGGGATCGTCAATGAAACGTGTGGGAATATAATTCATCGTGACACGTCCTTGCGGATTGTTCTTGTTGGATACAGTTTCAAAATCGACATCGTACCACCTGTAGCCCATCATGTACTGGGTTTTGCCTGTAACCTCATCGATACGTGCAGGAATTCCGATAGCCCTTGCTCCTGCGACAAAGAATATATCGCGAGAATGTGGGTCAGCTACACGAAGGTCCCATACACCCTTAGGAGACATACATAGAGAGAGGGGATTCCAATCGCCATTGACCGTTATACTGTCTCGGCACCAGTTGACCCAACGCTGTGGGTCACCGGCAAAGAACTGTCTCTGGTCGGCATTGAACTGTTCCCTGAAAAAAGCCTTATATGGGGTAAGCATCTCGTTGCTGACACGAGGGTTCAGAATATATTCACGGAACACCTCATCGTAACTTCCGTTACGCACAGTATT
Organism: Bacteroidaceae bacterium; assembly: GCA_017536325.1. GTDB lineage: Bacteria > Bacteroidota > Bacteroidia > Bacteroidales > Bacteroidaceae > HGM04593. The sequence goes on along the minus strand of JAFXHQ010000055.1, from coordinate 56,048 downwards.
GCACAGATGGTCATCAAGAACGTCGAGACTTACGTCACGCAAATCCTTATCGGATATTACAGAAAGGAGATAGTATGCAAGCGCTAACTCCTCGCGTGGAGTCTGGGAGAGGAATTTCACTATTGTCTCATGATTACCGCGCGATTTGCGCAACAGGTCAACGATATCCCTCTCATGAAGGCCTCCGAAGCCAAGATACTGCGCAAACATACCGGCCATTTCGGGAGTTATGAAAGTAGATACATATGCATTGCGCAAAGAATCCTCATAGGCAAAACGGCATGCATTCTCTGCAGCCTGCTTCGGGCTTACAAACGGTACGTTGTTGCGCTCGCATGGAGGTGTGATATCCATTTCAAGAGTTGCCGTATAACCAGAAACCTTATCGATGACAACCTTTACACTCTTATCATTGCCGGCAGTGAACTTTGCAAAACCGAACTTACCGTTGTGCGAAGCCCATGCAACCATGTCACCGAGTCCTGTAGTGATTGAAGTTTTGCCCTTTTTATCGCTCTTTTTTGTCGCTGCGGTAAAGAATTCGGCATAGTTGTATATCTTGAACTCAACGGTTGCTCCCTGTACCGGAGCACCGGACTCATCAACAACCTCGATATATGTAGTTGCGACGGGAGCATAATTGGATGTGACATTTATCTCGGTAAAACAAGGGGTAACGCTAAGAACCTCTTCGGGGCCGTCATAACTGCCGAATGCATTGGTGTGCATAAGCATGCCTCGCGATGCCGGAGCATTGAACCATGCAAGATTGAGTACCGGCTCAGGCTCACATGCACCAAGAAAATGCCACTTGCCATCAACCCAAGCCTCAACCCAAGCGTGGTTATTGTCGGTGTGCGCCCAACGTGGAGTATATACCTGACGGGCCGGTATTCCCACTGCGCGCAATGCAGCAACGGTAAATGTCGATTCCTCACCACAACGGCCATATGCAGTACGCACTGTTGCCAATGGAGAACTTGTACGTATGTCGCTAGGTGTGTATGTAACCTTTTCGTGACACCAATGGTTGACCTCAAGGACAGCCTCACGCATAGAAAGGCCTACAACCCTGTCACGCAATTCTTTATAAAAGACCTCACGGCTGTTGTCGAGGTCTTCGTTGTTCACTCTTACAGGCAGTACAAAATGCAGGAATTCCCTAATGGGCACACTCTTGCCCCAAGGCATCGCCTCACGTGCCATAAGAGAATAATCGACATTCTCCAGATAGAATTCGGCAGGATAGTCCGCCATATCGGGTAACGGCATATAGGCATAGAGGAACTGCATCAGCTGCAATTTCTCACCTGATAGCCCGTCGAATACCTCAAAGTATCCTTCATTGGCTACAGTTTTGCGCCTTGAATCAAAATCGGAACGGATTTTTCCCTTCCTGTCGAAATTCTCTTGTGCCGCAGCAAAAGAAAACGAGAGCAGCATAATGATGGCTGCCAGAAAAAGATTTGTATGTTTTTTCATTTCCATTGATATATTCTGCCGTAAATATAGCCAATATAGCCGAGAAAACTCAAAAAAAGAGCAATATTTAATCATGGAGAGTACTTTTTGCTTCAACGCCCCCTCTCTGTCAACTTGTTTTTATATCTTTGCAATTTAACAATATATTTAAAAATATCGTGGATACAGAAAGACATATATCTTCGAGGAGACTTCTGATATGGCTGTGGAAAAACTCCAAAGGAGCACGCAAGCAGGCTGTCACGAACACCGCAATCGGGATTCTGGATGTGGTGTGCCAGTTGATGTGGGTTCTTGCCTGCAAACATGCCATTGACATTGCCACCGGGGTTACCGATGGCTCACTGGCCGTAACAGGAGTAATAATAGGCGCACTCATGCTCACCGAGATCATATCCCGTGCCATAAGCCGTTGGATACATTCTGTCGTAGGCAATAAGGTAAGAAACAGGATGAGACTGAAGATATTCACCCGCCTGTTACGTTGCGATTGGATGCACCTGCAGAAACACCACACAGGCGACCTGACCAACCGTCTCGAAGGAGATGTCAACAGCATAACGGCACTCATGACAGAGACCATACCTGCCACAATAGTCGTACTTATACAGCTGGCAGGTTCATTCTTCATCCTCTTTTCCATGAGTCCCATACTTGCTGTATCCATTCTGATAATTTTGCCGGTATGCATTGTTGTGAGCCAGTTCTACGTACGACGCATGCGCCGTCTTAACCGTGATGTAAGGGACAGTGACAGCCGCATTCAGTCTGTGCTTCAGGAGAGTCTGCAACATAAGGAGCTTATAAAGTCACTTGAGCAGAACTGTTCTACCGAGAAACAGCTCACTGACCTGCAGAACAAACTCCAAAGCCAAGTAACAAGCCGTACAAAATTCTCAATAGGCGCATTCACTCTAATACAATTAGGTTTTGCAGCCGGTTATCTTGTGGCATTCCTGTGGGGAGCCGACGGGCTGCGCGATGGCATGATAACATACGGAACAATGGCTGCATACCTGCAATTGGTAGGACTTATCCAAAGACCTACAATGGACCTTAGCCGTTACATCCCGGGCATAGTCTCTTCACTTACTGCAGCCGAACGTCTTTATGAACTGGATGACATCCCGTTGGAAAAGCAAGGCGATGCGATAATTCTTAAAGGCACCGCCGGGGTTAGGTTCAGAAATGTCGATTTCAGCTACACCGATACCAGCCGTATGATTCTCAATGATTTTTCATATGACTTCCCCCCGAACAGCAGCACTGCAATAGTCGGTGAAACGGGTGCAGGGAAGACCACACTCATACGTCTTCTTGTTGCACTGATAAACCCCAGAAACGGTAATGTGGAGATATACAACGGAAAGGAGCAGTATGAGTCATCGACATTGACACGCCGCAATTTCGTCTATGTACCGCAAGGCAACAGTCTTGTCAGCGGCAGCATAAAGGACAATCTTCTCATGGGTAACCCCGATGCAACAGATGAAGAGATTGAGAGAGCCCTGTACATTGCCTGTGCCGAATATGTACATGAACTTCCCGGCGGGATAGAACACCCGGTTACCGAAGGCGGTGGCGGGCTTAGCGAAGGACAGGCGCAACGCATAGCTGTGGCACGCTCGATACTGCGCCCCGGAAGCATACTTATACTCGACGAGGTAACATCGGCATTGGACGAAGAAACCGAGCATGAGATGCTGAAGAGACTTACACAGAGCCAGATAGGCAAAACACTGATATTCGTGACACACCGTCCTGCCATCATCAGCTATTGCAGTCAGGTACTCAGGATAGAGAAGCCTGCCAAGCGACAGGAATAGGAACTGCACAGGAGCATATATACAATAAAAGGGGTACCGTTCCGTTTATTAGTAGATTAATAAGAAAAACAAAAAGAAAACTATGATAGAATACCTCAAAGGAGAACTTGCAGAGCTGACCCCCGCAACTGCCATTGTCGAGTGCTGTGGAGTCGGTTATGAGACCAGCATCACGCTTAACACATACAGTGCGCTCCAAGGCAAAAAGGATGTAAAGCTCTACATTTATGAGGTCATCCGCGAAGACACCCACCAGTTGTTCGGTTTTTGTAATAAGGCAGAACGCGAACTATTCCTGCTGCTCATTTCAGTATCGGGTATAGGAGGAAATACCGCACGCACTATCCTTTCGGCATTCACTGTAAATGAACTGTGCGAAGCCATTGCTACAGGAAACGAGGTTGCCATAAAAGGGGTCAAAGGAATCGGGCTGAAGACTGCACAACGCCTTATCGTGGATTTGAAAGACAAGATTGGAAGTATAGGGAACGGCACGGCCATTGCAAACCAGGCTCCCGCTACCGCAAACAACGAAGTTGCCGAGGGGGCAGTCTCGGCTCTGGTAATGCTAGGATTCCCGTCATCTGCAGCCAACAAGGCTGTCCAGTCGGTAATCAAGAGCGATCCTACAGCCACCATAGAACAGGTAATAAAGAGAGCTTTAAAGCTTCTTTAAGAAAAGACAAAACAAACAACACAAATGACACGACGTATATTCACATTGCTTATCACCCTTGCCGCAACTATAGGAATATTTGCGCAGGGAAACGTACGCAATGACTCCATACGCCGTTCAATAAGAGAGAGGAATAGATCAAAGGTCAGTGCAGATGCCATGACCGACACCATAGATGCAAGATATCCCGTAAGCGAGACGTCCCCGATGACCATGGATGGTATGAAGCACCGCCCTCTCGACCTCAAGAACCCCGAGAATATAAAGACCGACACCATATACAACGAGAAGGACAGCAGCTATTCCTTTGCAACACTACTGGGTGAAAGCACCATGCTCGGCACTCCTATCCTGCTCACACCCGAAGAGTTCGGCAGCTGGAAGGAGAAACAGTATATGCAGTCATTTTTCCGCAACAAGGTAAGCGAGGAGTGGGAGAACTCAAACAAGAAGAACAAGTTCGACTTCACAGATATGCACTTCGACCTAGGCCCTGCAGAAAAGATATTCGGCCCGGGCGGAGTACGTATAAAAACACAGGGCAATGCCGAGATAAAGATAGGCTACACGCTGCAGTCGATAGACAACCCGTCACTTCCATCACGAAGCAGGAACACCAACAGCTTCGACTTTGACGAGAAGATAAACCTTAACGTACGCGGCAGTGTCGGTGACAAGATGAACATGGACTTCAACTACAACACAGAGGCCACATTCAGCTACGATGCAAAGAAGATAAACCTGAAATATGAAGGAAAAGAAGACGAAGTAATAAAACTTCTGGAAGCGGGAAATGTCTCATTCCCTACAAACTCCAGCCTCATCCGGGGGGCATCCTCCCTCTTCGGTGTAAGGGCCGACTTCCAGTTCGGTAAGCTAAGCCTGCAGACTGTCATCTCACAAAAGACTTCGAACAGCACAGTAGTAAGTTCCAAAGGCGGCACACAGCTCACCACTTACGAGATTGAAATAACGGATTATGACGAGAACAAGCACTTCTTCCTCGCCCACTATTTCCGTGACAACTATGACCGTTCCATGTCCCAGCTGCCCACAATACTTTCGGGAATAAACATCAACCGCATTGAAGTATGGGTGACCAACAAGACAAGCGACTACAACAATCCGCGAAACATCGTTGCATTTACCGACATTGCCGAGAACAGACACATAAGCAACAGCATGTGGGTACCATCGGGAGGTGTACAGATTCCTGCCAACGGAGCCAACGACCTCTATCTGCAGATGAACACACAATATTCGGCAATAAGGGATATAGATCAGGCAAACAATGTGCTGAACAGCATAGACGGGATTAACGGCGGACAGGATTACGAGAAGCTGTCGAATGCGCGTCTTCTCTCATCTTCGGAATACACACTCAACAGGGAACTTGGCTTCATATCGCTTAAGACAGCCCTGCGCGCAGACGAAGTGCTTGCCGTTGCATACGAATACACATATGGTGGACAAACATACCAGGTAGGTGAGTTCGCGAGTGACCAGAAGGAATCGAAGGCAACCCTTTTTGTCAAGCTCATCAAGCCTAATGCATGCTCACCCAACAACGGTTGTTGGGACCTCATGATGAAGAATGTATATTCATTGGGAACAAGGAATCTGAAGAGCACTGACTTCAAGCTCGATGTATATTATGCAAGCGACAGCCTTGGAACAAATATCACATACCTGCCGGAACAGCAGCTCAAGGGGAAAACCCTGCTACAGCTCATGGGTCTTGACCGACTCGACAGCAACAACAGCAAGGAAGCTCCGAACGGTATATTCGACTTCATTGAAGGATACACTGTGGATGCAACCGGAGGACGTATCTTCTTCCCGTCTGTAGAACCGTTCGGCAGCTACCTCGAAAAGAAGATAGGCGACAGATACCTTTCGGACAAATATGTTTTCAAGGAATTGTATGACTCTACAAAGACTGTTGCCAAACAGATTGCCGAGAAGGACAAGTTCTATCTGATTGGAGAATTTACAGGAACATCCACAAATGTGATACAGACTGGTTCCACAAACATTCCACGTGGTTCAGTAGTAGTTACAGCCGGTGGTGTCACACTAATTGAGAACAGCGACTATCAAGTCGATTACTCTTCGGGTACGGTCACCATTCTCAATCAGAACATCATAGATGCAGGAACGAACGTGCAAGTATCTCTCGAGAGCAACACGACGTTCAACATGCAGCGCAAGACGGTGCTCGGACTAAACTGGGCATATGATTTCTCCGATGATTTCAAGTTCGGCGGTACGTTCCTGTCATTATCGGAAAAACCGCTTACCTCGAAGGTTGACATGGGATCAGAGCCTCTGAACAACTTCCTGTGGGGATTCAACCTCAGCTGGAAGAAGCAGAGCCAATGGCTAACCAACATGATAGACAAGTTGCCGTTCATCAGCTGTACAGAGCCATCATCCATAACCTTGTCTGCGGAATTCGCAAGGCTGGAAGCCGGCACCTCAAGCGATGTACAGAGTGAAGCATCGTATATCGACGATTTTGAAAGTACCGAGAACGGCATAGACATAAAGTCGCCATCGCAATGGATGCTTGCATCTATACCCAGCGGAATGCAGTACAGCAACCTCAGCAATGACCTCCGTACAGGCTACAACCGTGCACATATAAGTTGGTACACCATTGACCCGTTGTTCACACGCCGCAGCTCTTCACTAACACCTGCACACATAAAGAGCGATGTAGAACAGTTGTCGAACCACTATGTCCGCGAGGTATATGAGAGAGAATTATACCCCAACAAGGAATCGACATATGGCGAGTCATCGACTTTGTCACTGCTTAACGTGACATACTATCCCAATGAGCGCGGACCATATAACCTGGACACGGACGTTGACTACAACGGTAAGCTCAACACTCCGGAGAAACGTTGGGGCGGTATGACAAGACAGCTCACCACAACAGACTTTGAGAGTGCAAACATACAGTACCTCGAATTCTGGATGCTCGACCCGTTCATATACGAACAGAACGGAATGGGCGGAGAACTCTATTTCAACCTCGGTGAAGTGTCGGAAGATATACTCAAGGACGGAAAGAAATTCTACGAGAACGGTTTGCCTGCAGAGGGCAACAGCTATAGCTACGAAGAGACTGCGTGGGGAAGAATACCAACAACCACCAGCCTTGTATATGCATTTGACAACAATTCCGGCAGCCGAAATCAGCAGGATGTGGGTCTCAATGGTCTAAGCAGTACTGACGAGGCCGAGTTCCCGGCATACAAGGAGTACCTTGCAGCCCTTAAGGGCCGTGTAAGACAGGAGGTGTATGACAGCATTGCAGCCGACCCTGCAGGCGACAACTACCACTACTTCAGAGGGAGTGACTATGACGCGGCCGAACGCAGTATCATTGAACGCTACAAATACTTCAACAACACCGAAGGCAACTCGCCAAGCTCATCGGGCGAGAGTTTCAGCAGCGCAGCAAAGACAACCCCCGATATCGAGGACACGAACCAGGATTTCACGATGGACGAGTACGAGAACTATTTCCAATACAGGATATCGTTGCGCCCCGATGAGATGCAGGTGGGCAAGAACTACATAACAGACAAACGCACTGTGACTACCAAACTGCGCAACGGAAATACCGAGAGCGTCAATTGGTACAAGTTCCGCATACCTGTTGATGAATACGAGAAGGCTGTAGGTACAATCCGCGACTTTACCTCAATACGTTTCATACGTATGTACATGACCAATTTCCAGAAGCCTATTACCCTGCGTTTTGCCACAATGCAGTTCGTGCGCGGCGACTGGAGACCATACCAACAGCCTATTGCATCGAAGAACAACACAGCCCCGACAATATCAGGCGAGTTCACCACATCGGCTGTAAGCATAGAAGAGCATGGCGACAGAAAACCGGTCAACTATGTATTGCCTCCGGGTATCACACGCATCCTCGACCCAAGCCAGCCACAGCTCAGACAAGACAATGAACAGGCCCTTTCGCTCAATGTGAACAACCTCGGCAGCAAAGAGTCGCGCGCTGTATATAAAAAAAGCAACCTGGATATACGCCAGTATGAACGCATACAGCTGTATATCCATGCCGAGGCTCCAGAAATTGATGCCACACAGCTCGGCAACAACGACCTGTCACTCTTTGTGCGCCTAGGTTCGGACTACAAGAGCAACTACTATGAATACGAAGTGCCTTTGACAATTACGCCCCATGGCTCATACGACAGCAACAGTTCTGCTGCCGCAGCACTTGTATGGCCCGAAGAAAACATGATAGATATACCCATTGACAAGCTAACCAATGTAAAGGTAAGGCGCAACACACTGCGCAACAGCAATGCCGATGGGGTAACAAACACCACTATCTACAGCGAGTATGACGATGATACGCCAAAGAATAGGATAAGCGTTGTCGGCAGCCCCTCATTGGGACAGATAAAGGTTATGATGATTGGTGTGTGCAACAACAGTTCGAGCAACAAATCGGCCATTGTATGGGTCAACGAAATGCGACTCATTGGCTTCAACAACAAGAGCGGATGGGCCGCGCAAGGCAACCTAAACATTAAGCTCAGCGACCTAGGTTCCTTTGCAGCGCAGGGCAAGATAGAGACTGCCGGTTTCGGAGGACTCGAAGACAAGCTTGCATCACGCCGCACCGATGACTACTACCGTTATTCACTGACCGGCACATTCGATATCGGCCGTCTTTTCCCGGCATCGTTCAAGTTGTCTCTACCGACATATTACTCTTTTACAGAGGAGGTAACATCACCTCTCTACAGTCCCTTCGACAGCGACCTGTTGCTCGACGACGTGCTTGGCTCATACAGCGGAGCAAGCAAGGACTCCTTGAGGAGTATTGCCGAGGTACGCTCAATAATGAGAAATTTCAGTATAAGCAACGCAAAACTGAACATTGCGAGCAAGACACCCATGCCATATGACCCGGCAAACTTCAGTTTCAGCTACTCACATTCCACAACCGACAATAGCGGAAGCACCATCCAATGGGAGAACCGACTGAACTGGAAAGCATCCATAAGCTATAACTATGCAAGCCCTATAAAGACAATAAAGCCTTTTGAGAAGATAAAGAGCAAGTCAAAGTGGCTTAAGATATTAAAGGATTGGGGAGTGAACCCTCTTCCACAGTCTCTAGCGTTCAACACCGACATCACACGTACATACCACGAACTGCAAAGACGCGATATAAATGCCATAGCCGGCAGCAATGAGATACCGCTGACATTCTCGCAGCAGTTCTATTGGAACAGGTCACTTGCAATCAAGTGGGACCCCACAACCAACCTGCGCATGAGCCTCAACACCGGTACCAATGCAGAGGTCGAAGAACCGTTCCTGCCAGTAAACAAGGAACGTTACCCCAACGAGTATGCCATATGGAAAGACTCTGTAAAGCAGAGCCTTAAACACCTTGGACGCCCATTGAGCTACCAACAGAGCTTCAACGCATCATATACACTGCCATTGAACAAATTGCCTATTTTCGAATGGCTCACTGCTGATGCGAGCTACTCGGCCACATACAACTGGCAACGAGGGAACAGCATTGGAGGCGTAAACTTCGGAAACAACATCTCCAACAAACGCAACATTTCTCTCAAGGGAACATTCAACCTTGAGAAGCTGTATAACATAATCCCATACCTTGAGGAGACAAACAAACGCTTTGCAAGCAGCAACAACAAGAAAAGTTCCGCAAAGAGCAAGAAGAGCAAGACACAGAAACCAAAGCCATTCACCAAGGAGGTGGAATTGAAGATGGATACCACTGTCACCCTAAGCCACAATCTCAAGAGCAAGAAGCTGGAGGTTACGGCAAGAACCAAGAGTGGCGAGAAGTACAGGCTCAAATACAAAGTCATAGACGAAAACAACATACTCATAAAGAACAACGACAGCATAAGCGTTAAGGTAACCGTACTTGCAAAGGTAAAGGATGGCGAACGCAGTGGCTTTGCCAAGGCAATGCAGTACCCCACACGAGCATTGATGATGGTACGGAACATATCGTTCACATACACCAATGCCTATGCCATGAACCTCCCTGGCTTTATGCCAAGTGCAGGCGACATCTTTGGCCAGAACAGCGTTGACGGTGTATATGCACCAGGATTGGACTTTGCGTTCGGACTGACCGACGACACCTTCCTCGACAAAGCTTATCGTCGCAATTGGCTGCTGCGCAGCGACAGCATCGCAGCACAGGCAAGCAGCACCGCAGCCGAAGACCTGCAGTTGAGGATGACACTGGAGCCTCTAAAGGACCTCAAGATAGACCTCAATGCAAGCTGGACCCGCAACAAGAGCAAAAGCATACAGTTTATGTACGACGGGATGCCGGCCAACGAATCTGGTGGTCTGTCCATGACAACCATAACCATAGGCAACTCTTTTGGAGGCGGCAATGCCGACAACAACTATCAGTCCGATGTATTTGACAAATTCGTAGGAAACCTCGACAGACACCGCCAGCGTCTCGAGGAGATATATGCAGGAAGCCGATATCCGATATCAAGCCAACTGGCAGGTGAACCATATGACCCGGCCAACGGAGGTGTTGACCTATACTCGGCCGACGTAATGATACCCGCATTCCTCGATGCATACACCGGCGGAAGCGGCAACGACATATTCCCAAGTATGCTGCGCATGCTCCCCAACTGGAAAATAAAATATTCCGGCCTCTCAAAGCTGCCGTTCTTTGAGAAATATTTCAAGAGCGTAAATATCGAACACGGCTACAAGAGTGTCTATGCAGTAGGCTCCTACAGCACCTATGCCACATACATGGAGTACAGCAAAGGAATTGGCTTCGTTAACAACACTGCCACAGGACTGCCTGTGCCAAGCAGCCGCTACAATATCGGTACAGTATCTATCAACGAGAGCTTCTCACCGCTCATCGGACTCGATGTCACAACACACAACAACCTGACAATAGGCGGAAAGTTCATAAAGACAAGGATGCTCAATCTAAGCCTAACGGCCATACAGATGGTAGAGACGTACAGTCAGGAGATTGCATTCAACATAGGATACAAGATCATGAACTTTAAACTCTTCGGTGGCGGAAAGAAAGCCAATAAGAGCAAGCAGAAGAGCGGTGGCAATGACATAAACATCAGGGCCGACTTCTCATTCAAGAATACATCGTCCATCTGCCGCAGTATCGACAAGGGAACCACACAGGCTACAAGCGGCAACAAGTCTTTCAACTACTCGTTGACAGCCGACTATGCTTACAGCAAGATGCTTACCTTCAGTCTCTACTTCGACAGGCAGAAGACAATACCGTTGATTTCTACCAGCTCATACCCCACCACAACCACAGACTTCGGTATAAGCATGAAATTCTCACTGACAAGATGATTTGTATCAAGACAAAGAAACTAATTGTTATACTTCTTGTACTTGTGCCGGCATGCATACTGGGCAATAACCGCATAATAATATCGAAACAGCAGATGCAACTGTATGTTGTAAACGAAGTGCAGGACACCATATTCCAGTGTCCAATAGCATGCGGCATGACTGTTGTGGTTGAACCTGACAAGGAGCAATAGAACGGAAACTTTCAAAAGTGAACTGGGCGACCAATTGGTCGCCCAGTTGTACCTCGGTCGGGAATCGAACCCGAATCTAATCTTTAGGAGAGACTTATTCTATCCATTGAACTACCAAGGCAAATCTTTGCTTGTTTGCAAATCCGTCGCGAAGATAAGCAAATTATTCACAAACATCAAATGCTGAATTGCCATTTTAACCCCACAAACGCAAAAAACTGTTATAATGTTTTAAACTTGGGGTGTTATGCCCCATACCTATTTAATATTTATATTATATTCGCGATACAAAAAAAGAGGAAAATGAGAATATTTGTCACTATACTTGCTTTGTTGCTGACCTGTAATACCTGGGCACAGGATTTCAACACTTTGTGCAATAGCGGCACTGCAGCTTTTGAGAAAAAGGAATACGGCAAGGCAGCCGAGCTGTTCGGCAAAGCCGTTCTCGCCGGAAAAAACAGAAATGAAAAGACATACGCACTGGCAAACCTTGCCTACTCCCAACAGCATCAAGGCAATCTGCAACTTGCACTTGAGAGTTGCAACAAAGCTATGGAGTTGAGCGGCAACAACACCCAAGTGATGATGCTACGCGGAAGAGTGTATATGGCAATGGACAGCGTGGATAGAGCCTTAGACGACATGTGCGAGGTTGTAAGAAGAGAACCGCGCAACTGTGACGCGCTGCTCGAAAGGGCATACGCATATACAGAATCGGGGAAATACGGGCAAGCCATGGACGACTACAGGAAATTGATGGAAATATCTCCGGAACTAACTGCCATAAGGTTGGGTATGATAAGACTGTATCTGGCCGAAGAGCGTTTCAACGAAGCCATTATACTGGCAAACCTGCTCATTGAAGAGGAGCCCAATAATGCCGGATATTATATCGCAAGGAGCAATATTGAACGTAAACTCGGACAATATGAACTAGCACTTATGGATGTTGAGGAGGCAATAAAGATAGAGCCACACAATGCCAGCCACTACACCCTGCAGTCGATACTGTATATGGACCTTGGCAGAAAGGAAGAAGCCGGCAACAGTAGGAGAAAAGCCGAAAATCTTTCAGAGCATCCATTGGAATAGCGCATCATACTTTTGGTGCAACATAATTTTCAATGTTTTTAACATACAATTTAAAACAATTGAATGACAAAAATTTGATGTAATTTAACAAAATGATGTAATTTTGGGATGAACATTGAAAAAACTCCATTATGACTGAAAAATCATCCACTCCTTACAACATAAGAGAAAAGCAGGAAAAAAATGCTGCTTACCGTTCTCTGATACGTGCAGAACTGGCCGATGAGCTATATGAAAAGATTCTGAATATCATAATTATCGAGAAACGCTACCGTGACAAGGATTTTTCAGCAAAGGAACTTGCGAAAATCCTGAACACGAACACACGATACATATCGGCTGTGATAAATTCGCGTTTCAACACAAATTTCTCGTGCCTCATAAACGAATACAGAATAAAGGAGGCCATGCATAAGCTCACCGACAAGAGATATTCCGACATGTCCATAGAAAGCATTGGCGCAATGGTAGGTTTTGCCAACCGACAGTCTTTCTATGCGTCCTTTTACAGAATAATGGGAGAGACACCCAACCACTACAGGAAGAGACATACCACATAGAATCAAGAATCATGTCCACAGAAATCCACGAAACGATAAAAGAGATAAAGAAGAGTCTTCGTCTTTCGATGAACGGTGTAGTATCAACACTGCAACGTAGGCAAGGGCTCGATTACAAAATAAATTTCGGGGTCGAAATTCCCCGCCTTAAAAGGATTGCAGCCGGCTACACCAAGGATGCCGGGTTGGCAGATGCCCTGTGGCAGGAAAACATAAGGGAATGTAAGATTCTGGCCATACTGCTATTGCCCGAAGAAGACTACAGCATGGTTGCCGAAGAGTGGGTTGCCGGGACAAAATATACCGAGATAGCCGACCATCTGGCAATGAATATCCTATGCAAGCTGCCTGATGCAGTTGAACGTGCACTCGATTGGTGCGACAGCAAAGAAGGTTTGTCGAGGTACTGCGGTTACATAACGCTGTCGAACGTATTTCGCAACGGTGGCATTATGGACACATACCACGAAACATTGCTTATAAAAAGGGTCTCTGAATTATTGGAGAACAAATGTGGAACATTCATGGCCAATTGCGCCTTGAGAACCCTGTCAAAATACCTTGAACATACACCAGCAGCTGCTGCAAGAATGATGGAAAGTTGCAAAGGAGTACCACTGGAAGTGGCCGAAACAATACAGAATTTTACATTATAAAGTGTTATTAAGACAAGACAAAGACCGGAAATCCTTTATAGAATGTCCGGTTTTTGTCTGTTTCTTCATTTTTATAGAATTTTAAAGGTGTTTCTACATAATATGTTATAAAAAAACGGTAAATTTGTAGCAACGAGTGCTGTATGGAAAACAACAAGACTGTAGAGATTATTGGAACAGTGAGGCAACTGTTTACAGAATACCTTAAAGAGAACCGATGCAGATGCACTGTAGAACGCTTTGCCATTCTCGAAGCCGTGTATTCAATAAACGGGAGTTTCGAAATAGAGGAGTTGTTGAGATATCTCGAAGAGAATGAAAAGTTCAGGGTAAGCAGAGCCACTGTATATAACACAATCTCCTTGCTTATCAAGGCAAACCTTGCAACACATCACCAGTACGGCACAGTGTCGAAATACGAGAAGTGCTTCGGTGCCAGCAAGGGACATGCAGTCTGCACTAAATGCGGAAAAGTTACAGAAATAAACAATATTAACCTGACAGAAACAATAACTGCTAACGTCAAGAAATTTCATTTAACCCATTATTCGCTCTATGCATACGGCCTATGCAACAAATGCCATTTGGCAGCAAAAAGGCGCAAGACGCGGATGACAAAAAAGAAATGATTATGAAACAGAATATAGATGTACTTTTGGGTCTCCAATGGGGAGACGAGGGCAAAGGCAAGGTAGTAGATGTACTTACCCCGGGTTACGACGTTGTCGCACGCTTCCAGGGTGGTCCAAATGCCGGACACACATTGGAGTTCGACGGCAAGAAATTCGTTCTACGTTCCATACCGTCGGGAATATTCCAGGGTGGAAAGGTAAACATAATAGGAAACGGCGTGGTACTTGACCCCGCACTCTTCCGTGGTGAGGCCGAAGACCTCATCAAAGCTGGATATGACCTTACCAAGAACCTTTACATTTCAAAGAAAGCACACCTTATATTGCCGACACACCGCGTGCTCGATGCCGCATATGAGGCTGCAAAGGGTGATGCGAAGGTTGGAACAACAGGTAAGGGAATAGGCCCCACATATACCGACAAGATAAGCCGTAACGGACTGCGCGTAGGCGATATACTCGAGAACTTTGAGGAGAAATATGCACAGGCCAAAGGACGCCACGAACAGATTCTCAGGGATATGAACTACAGCTATGACATTGCCGAGATTGAAAAGACATGGCTCGAAAGCATCGAGTACCTGAAAAAATTCCGTCTTATCGATAGCGAGCAGCTCATCAACGACCTCATGAACGAAGGCAAATCCATCCTTTGCGAGGGTGCACAGGGAAGCATGCTTGACATTGACTTCGGAAGCTATCCGTTCGTGACATCATCTAACACTGTATGCGCAGGCGCATGTACCGGACTTGGCGTGGCCCCCAACAGAATTGGCAACGTATATGGTATAACAAAGGCCTATTGTACACGTGTAGGTGCAGGACCGTTCCCCACAGAACTTTTCGACAAGGACGGTGCCGAGATGCGTGACCGTGGCCACGAATATGGAGCCGTTACCGGCCGCGAGCGCCGTTGCGGATGGATCGACCTTGTAGCACTGAAATATACAATAATGATAAACGGTGTCACACATCTTATACTCATGAAGAGTGATGTGCTCGACACATTCCCTACAATAAAGGCTTGTGTGGCATACAGGAAGAACGGTGAGACACTCACACACTTGCCATATGACATCAATGGTGTCGAGCCTGTATATACAGAGCTAAAGGGCTGGATGACCGATCTTACCAAATTGAAGAGCGAAGCAGAACTTCCCGAAGCATTCAAGGATTACATCACATTCCTTGAGAAAGAGCTTGGTGTACCCGTAAAGTACCTCTCAATAGGCCCCGACCGTGACCAGACAATAACACGCGACATTGAGTAATACACAAAAGAGATAGCTAAGGAACTATTACAAACTTAACCGATATTAAAGATGATCAACTCTTTCATTCATGCATATGTCCGCACATCAGAGGGCGGTTTCGACTACACTTACCTCATTATCTTTGTTGGTGTAGCAATATTGAGTTTCATAATCCAGGCAAATCTGAAGAGCAAGTTCGAGAAATACTCGAAGATGCCCATCGGAATGACCGGACACGACATCGCAGTAAAGATGTTGCACGACAATGGCATATACGATGTCAAGGTTGTAAGCACGAGAGGAACGCTTACCGACCACTACAATCCGGTAACAAAAACCGTGAACCTCAGTGAAGGGGTCTTCAACTCGGCAAGCATTGCAGCAGCAGCTGTAGCCGCACACGAGTGCGGACATGCTGTACAGCATGCAAAGGCATACGCTCCGCTGAAAATGCGCTCGGCACTTGTACCGGTAGTATCATTCTCATCGAATATCATGATGTGGATTCTGCTTCTTGGCGTAATAATGGTCAACACCATGCCCGAATTGCTTCTTATAGGTATTATCCTGTTCGCGACCACCACGATATTCAGTTTCGTTACACTGCCGGTAGAGATTGATGCAAGCCGAAGAGCATTGGCCTGGTTGCAGACAGCAGGTGTCACAAACAAAAGCAATCACCAATATGCTTCCAGTGCTCTGCGTTCTGCTGCATACACATATGTGATAGCAGCGATATCATCCCTTGCGACACTGCTGTACTATGTAATGATATTCATGAACAGACGCGATTAAAAGAGAGAATATGGCAGCAAAACCATCAATACCAAAGGGGACAAGAGACTTCTCTCCGGCAGAGATGTCGAAAAGGAATTATATATTCGACTCAATACGCGAGGCATTCCACCTTTTCGGTTTTCAGCAGATAGAAACCCCAGCAATGGAAAACCTCTCCACACTCATGGGCAAATACGGCGAAGAGGGCGACAAACTGCTGTTCAAGATACAGAATTCGGGTGACTACTTCAGCGGGCTGACCGATGAGGAGCTACTAAGCAGGAATGCAGCAAAGCTTGCATCGAAATTCTGCGAGAAGGGCCTTCGATACGACCTTACTGTACCTTTTGCAAGATACGTCGTAATGCACCGCGACGAGTTGGTATTCCCATTCAAGCGTTATCAGATACAGCCTGTATGGCGCGCAGACAGGCCACAGAAAGGACGTTACCGTGAATTCTACCAATGCGATGCCGATGTGATTGGCAACAACTCGCTAATCAACGAAGTGGAGCTTATACAGATGATTGACCATGTATTCGGCAAGCTTAACATCAGGGTAGCCATAAAGCTCAATAACCGCAAGGTGCTTGCCGGTATTGCTGAGGTCATCGGCGAACCGGAAAGAATCATTGACATCACTGTAGCGATAGACAAGATTGACAAGATCGGACTCGACGGTGTCATATCCGAGCTGAAAAGCAAAGGCATAAACGATACAGCAATCGGCAAGTTGTTGCCAATCCTCAAGGCACAGGGCGACAACAGCGAGAAGCTTGCAATCCTCGCAGAGACACTCAAAGGCAATGCCACAGGAGAAAAGGGTGTAGAGGAGATAGAGTTCATACTGAATGCATTCAAGGAACTTAAGCTCAACAGTGCACTTGATCTCGACCTTACGCTTGCGCGTGGTCTGAACTACTATACAGGTGCCATACTCGAGGTCAAAGCTCTTGATGTTGCGATAGGCAGCATCACCGGAGGCGGACGTTACGACAATCTCACCGGTGTGTTCGGCATGGAAGGTGTTTCGGGCGTAGGCATCTCGTTCGGTGCAGACCGCATATACGATGTAATGAACCAGCTTGACCTATACCCGAAGGAGGCCATGCACACCACACAGGTGATATTCGTGAACTTCGGCGAAAAAGAGGCCATGCATTCGCTGCGTATAATCGGCGATTTACGCAAGGCAGGCATTTCGGCAGAGCTGTTCCCAAGCAGCGACAAGATGAAAAAGCAGATGGGATATGCCAACAGCCACGGAATACCATACGTTGCAATAATCGGTGAACAGGAAATCAATGACGGCACAATAGCCGTTAAAGACATGACAACCGGTGAGCAGAAGAGCATGACAGCCGAACAACTAAAGGAACTTCTGGCCTGAAAGAAACATGCATTAATCATACGAGAGGATGACCCTGTCATCCTCTTTTTTGTTGGGGATGAATAAAAGACATTGTGTCAGGGCTTGTGCAAACACATTAAATGCGAAACTTACTTTGCTATTTTAAGACGATTACTGCCAAACTTAGGGTACCAAGTTTACTTTTAGCCATCCCCCTCTATTGTACCTGAGCGGGAAACCTATCTCTTAATCTACACTCCTATGCAGTACCGAATAGGGGCCATCGACCTTCCACCAGCCTTCGACATGCACAAGCAGGACCGTGAAGCGTGTATCCTCTCCAAGCACAGTCTTTCCTACCAGTTCGACATAGGCAGAGTCGCCATCAACAGATTCCGACACAGCACGGTAATCGGCCGTGTAACCATCTGTACGCTGTTTGAAATCATCTGATTCCAAAGCCATATCATAATAGGCCATAAATGTCTCGCCCTCGTCCCGATTGGGGAAATGTATATTACTCTCTACAACAAACCTGTCACCATTTGTCAGCGCATTGAAGAGCGCGACAGCAACCTGGGAAGGAGACTCATGCAGTGTCTGTTCGAATGCAGCAACACTGCTCAACCTGTCCGCCGAGATATTTTCAATCCTTATCTGCGGCCCCTTTGCTGCCCCCTCTTTAGCATTATCCGTTCCACAAGAGAGTATTGCAGACACAACAGATAGAGCAAATATTAAAGTTGGAATCTTACGCATACCATAATCTATTTATAGCGCGAAAATAGCAATAAAAAATCAAAGTCACTGACAAAAGACAAAGAAAAACAGCAAGGAGGGGACACGCACTGCAAATCGTTGCGGAGATATTGCCATAAGAGGAGAAAGAAAAAAGTAAACCGTTGCCAAAATAAACAGATTTTATTTTGTTCTACGGCTAGTTTAAGCTAAATTTGCAGAAGATATAAGGTACAGGGCTCATGTACCACAAATTAAGTTGCCCCACAAAACCGTCGCCCGACAACTGCAACAGCCTAAGCCGCCCGACTTTTTGCCGGCAACCGTATGCCTGCGTGATAACACTCCACAGACAATCAAATTGGATTTTCAGTAATAATAAAATATCAACACTATGGATGTTATTAAGAACCTAATCGAACGCGCACAACAGAACAAACAGCGCATCGTACTCCCTGAGGGAACAGAAGAACGTACACTCAAGGCTGCCGACAAGGCCATTGCCGACGGTATTGCCGAGTTGGTTATTCTTGGAAACAAGGAAGATATACTTGCGCTTGCACAGAAGAATGGCCTTGCAAACATTGAGAGGGCAACAATCATCGACCCATGCAACAACCCCGACGCTGAGAAGTATGCAAACCTTCTCTTCGAACTCCGCAAAGCTAAGGGCATGACAATGGAAGATGCACAGAAGCTTGTATGCAATCCGCTTTATCTCGGTTGTCTCATCATCAAGAACGGTGATGCAGACGGTCAGGTTGCCGGTGCACAGAACACAACAGGAAACGTGCTGCGCCCTGCATTGCAGATTATCAAGACTACCCCGGGCATTACATGTGTGAGCGGCGCAATGATGCTCATCACAAATGCAAAGGAGTATGGCGAAGAGGGCGTTCTCTTCGTTGCAGACGTTGCCGTTACTCCACAGCCCGATGCCAATCAGCTTTCACAGATTGCTGTATGTACAGCACAGACAGCAAAGGCTATCGGCGGCTTTGAGGAACCCCGCGTTGCTATGCTCAGCTTCTCGACAAAGGGTTCAGCAAAGCATGAAATGGTTGACAAGGTTACAGAAGCTACACGCCTTGCACACGAGCTTGATCCCGAACTCTCACTTGACGGCGAATTGCAGGCCGATGCAGCCCTTGTTCCATTCGTAGGCCAAAGCAAGGCTCCTGGCTCAACAGTTGCAGGAAAGGCAAACGTACTTGTATTCCCCGACCTCGGTGCAGGAAACATAGGTTACAAACTTGTGCAGCGTCTTGGCCATGCCGAGGCTATCGGCCCGGTCCTCCAGGGTATCGCACGCCCCGTGAACGACCTTTCACGCGGTTGCTCTGTAGAGGATGTGTATATGATGATTGCAATTACGGCGAACCAAGCTATTGCAGCAAAGAAGTAATTCACGTAACAAACAAATAAAGAGACAGAAAAATGAAAATTCTTGTATTGAACTGCGGAAGTTCATCTATCAAGTACCAACTCATTGACATTGAGACAAAGAACGTGCTTGCCAAAGGCGGTATCGAGAAGATCGGTCTCGAGGGTTCATTCCTCAAATTCAACTTGCCCAACGGCGAAAAGGAGACAATCTTCACCTCAATCCCGGAGCACACAATTGGCGTACGCCTCATTTTTGACGTACTCACCAGCGAGAAATACGGTGCTGTAAAATCTATCGAGGAAATTGACGCTGTAGGTCACCGCATGGTACACGGCGGCGAGAAATTCAGCCAGTCAACACTGCTCACCGATGAGGTCCTCGAAGTATTCGAGTCATGCAACGACCTTGCACCGCTCCACAACCCCGCTAACCTCAAGGGTGTGAATGCTGTCAAGGAAGTCGCTCCGGAAATGCCACAGGTCGGCGTATTCGACACATCGTTCCACCAGACAATGCCGGATTATGCATACATGTATGCTCTCCCACACGAGTTGTATGAGAAGTATGGTGTACGCCGTTATGGTTTCCATGGAACATCACACCGTTACATAACAAAGCGTGCGCTCGAAATGCTGAACATCCCGGCAGAGGGCAGCAAGATCATCACCTGCCACATAGGCAACGGCGGTTCTATAGCAGCCGTAAAGGACGGCAAGAGTGTTGACACTTCAATGGGTATGACTCCGCTTGCAGGCCTTATGATGGGTACACGAAGCGGTGATGTTGACCCGGGTGCACTCCCATACATCATGGAAAAGACAGGGCTTGACATACACGGACTTTCCGATATGCTCAACAAGAAGTCGGGCGTTGTAGGCATCTCCGGCGTTTCATCGGATATGCGTGAGGTGAATGCAGCTGCTAAAGATGGCAACAAACGCGCACAGCTATCGAACACCATGTATTTCTACCGCATAAAGAAATACATAGGTGCATATGCGGCAGCAATGGGTGGTGTTGACATCATCATCTTCGCAGGCGGTGTCGGCGAGAACCAGGCAGACTGTCGCGAGGCTGTACTCGAGGGTCTTGAATTCATCGGTGTAGAACTCGATAAGGAGGTGAATGCAAAGAAGCGTGGCGAAGAGGCCATACTCTCTACACCGGAATCACGTGTAAAGGTTCTTCTTATCCCTACAGACGAGGAGCTCATGATTGCAAGCGACACATATGACATCATCAAGGGAATGAAGTGATTCCCGTCCAAATAAACGAATCGGCTGACATCCTTGAGGTTGTCAGCCGATTTGTTTATATCAGATAGCAGACCATTTTCATTCCGACAAGGTACCGCCTTATTCAGTAGCCTGTTCGCTGCCGGCAGCATTCGATTCCGAAATTTCCTTGTTCTTGAGAAGTATTCTCCATGACACGTGCGCATCATCGCGGTATTCACGCATACGGTTCAGTTCTGTGATAAAGTTTGAGAGTTTAAGAATGCTCTGTACAGCAATCACATCACTTTCGCGCAATTTATACGAATGTTTACCGCTTCCGCCCGAGAGTTCCACCGTAAAAGGTCCTTGAGAGAAGGCTATGAAATCCATAAGTCCTCCATCCTCGCCATACCTATAGTCGCAACGCTCGTTCTGCACACCATTTGAGCGGTATGAATTGGATGTAAAGGGCTTGTCACAGAGCATAAAACTCTCGCCCGCCGAAATCTTGACCGTGTTATACTCTATCTTGGAACCACGGTAGAACGATGTAAGAAAGGCTGTACCGTCCTCATTCACACTTGCCCGCAGGAATGTGTTGTTGACATTCTTGGAGAGGTCCTGAGACGGGACAGTATAATAGCCTGTATCCTGATAACGGTCATTCTTGTTGAATTTATAATCGGACAACAGCACCTTCAGCCGGGCCTCCATACCCACACATACCGAATCGTAATACAGATAGTCGCGCTCCTTCTCCTTTATCATAGCCTCACGACGCAGAACTTCAGCTTCACGACGGGTCTTGTATGCATTGGGGCATGTAGCCGACAGGCTATCAATCAACAGCCTGGTATTGCTGTAACGGCCAGCTTCGAACTCGCTCCTGGCCTTATCGAGCAACTCTTTTGCAGGGTCTTCGGCCTTCTCCTCACATGAAACAAACAGAGTTATTGCCAAAAAGCCTGCGAACAATCCTTTTAAAATCTTCATATCCAATATCGTTTGATATATAAACGGAGTCATCAGAAAAACCGTATATTAATTATTCGGGAAACTATAAGAATACGGAATAGCCTTGCGAATATAGAATAAATTTCCTACAAATTCAACACATATTATCATTCTTTTAGAGATAAACAGGCTATCATTCATACATTAATGCAAGTATTTGAAGAGTTTTAACTATGCTCTATAACAAATTATGGTAAAAATGAGTATCTTTACACAAAGATTTATCACTATGTACAAACCTACAAGAGAAGAACTCTGCAGACTTCTTGACACCCCAATATTCAAGACTATTTCCGAGACAGCCGATGCTCTCGGCATGGAGTGCTATGTAGTAGGAGGATATGTACGTGATATCTTTCTTGAACGGCCATCGACAGACATCGATGTAGTTGTCGTAGGGAAAGGAATAGAGATGGCACGCGCTTTCAGCAAGAGGCTGGGACGCAAGGCGCATCTTGCGGTATATGCCAATTTCGGAACAGCCCAGGTAAAATACGGTGAGCATGAGATTGAATTCGTCGGTGCTCGCAGGGAAAGCTATAGCCGCGATTCACGCAAACCAATTGTTGAGGACGGCACCCTGGAGGACGACCAGAACCGTCGCGACTTTACCATAAATGCAATGGCCATATGCCTCAATGCACACCGTTTCGGAGAGCTTGTCGATCCATTCGACGGCATGCTTGACCTTGAAGACAGGATAATAAGCACGCCGCTTGAGCCCGGAATCACATTCAGCGACGACCCGTTGCGCATGATGCGTTGCATACGTTTTGCCACACAGCTCAACTTCTACATCGAGGACGAGACATTCCAAGCACTCTGCGACAACAAGGATAGGATAAAGATTATCTCTAGGGAGAGAATCAATGACGAGCTTAACAAGATATTGCTTTCACCGACACCATCCAAAGGTTTCATAGAGCTCGACCGCTGCGGACTGCTGGAGATAATATTCCCGCAGCTTACCGCATTGCAGGGAGTTGAGACAAAGAACGGTTACAGCCACAAGGAGATGTTCTACCACACACTCGAAGTGCTCGACAATATTGCCAGGCATACCGACAACCTATGGCTACGTTGGGCAGCACTTCTGCACGACATCGGAAAGCCCAAGACCAAACGTTGGGACCCGGTAATGAAGTGGACATTCCACAACCACAACATCGTAGGCGAAAAGATGACCCTGAAACTATTCCGGGACTACAAGATGCCGCAGAATGAAAAGATGAAATATGTAGCAAAGCTCGTTTCCCTTCACATGCGTCCCATCGCCATTGCCGATGACGAGGTTACCGATTCAGCCGTACGCCGTCTGCTCTTTGATGCAGGTGACGATATTGATGACCTCATGACACTGTGCGAAGCAGACATAACCTCGAAGAACGAAGTACGCAAGAAACAGTTCATCAACAACTTCCGCATAGTACGCCAGAAACTGAAGGATATTGAAGAGAAAGACCGCATACGCAATTTCCAGCCTCCGGTAAAAGGTGAAGAGATTATGCAGATGTTCAACCTGGGCCCATGCGCCGAGGTCGGCAAACTCAAGAATGCGGTAAAGGATGCCATACTCGACGGCATAATACCAAACGAGTACAATGCAGCCAAGGAATATATCATTGAATATGCTGCAAGGATGGGCATTGCCCAAAAAGTTGAACAATAGAAAAAAATAGACACAAATTGTTATTGCGGCAACCGATTACCACCAATAATTTTGTAACAAAAAGAATATGAGAAAAACAATACTTCTGCTCACTATAATACTGGCAGGCACAACCGCCTATTCACAGGAGATATCTTATGGAGAATACATGGACCGTGTCCTTGCCGGCAACATAGCCCTTGCCGCACAGAAACTCGACATCAAGATTGCCGATGCAGGAGTCAAGGGTTCCAAGGTACATAACGACCCCAGCATTGCCATCACCTACAGCAACAACGAGGATTGGGACAAGAAGATGGGCCAGGGAATAGAACTCGAATTGAGCCGCAGCTTCACATTCGGTGTACGACGTAGCCGCATTGACCTTGCCGAAAGCGAAAGAAAACAGTCTGTTGCAATGTTCGAAGAATATATGCGCAACTTCCGCGCAGATGCAACAATCGCATACCTTGAGCAGTTGAGAGCAGAAATGATGCTTGATGAAGCAAAGAAGATACATGAGGATATAAGTGAAGTTGCATCGAATGACAGTATAAGACTCCTCAATGGAGAGATTGCTGAGAGCGATTGGCTTGAGAGCCGCATGGCACAGGGTATTGCACTGAATGCACTGCTCGATGCAGAGGCCGAAGTTGACCGTTGCGCCATAAAGCTAGGATACTACATGGGTAATCTTGAAGGTGCTGCAGAACTTCGTGGCACGGGCACTCTTGAATTGAACGAAAAGGCAGCACCCCTTGAAATATATACAGCGGCAGCCCTTGAAAACCGCGCCGACCTCATTGTGGCCTTGAGCAAGGTAGAGACAGCCGAAGCCGTGCAGAAATTCAATTCGGCAATGCGTCGCCCCGACCTCAATGTAGTTGTAGGAGCCACATATAACAAAGCCCGCCCCGACTTTGTCACTCTCAAGGCAGGAGTATCTGTACCATTGAAATTCTCGAATCTCAACAGCGGAGCACGTATCATTGACGAGATATCGGTACAACAGGCAAATATGGGTGTTGAAGAGGCACGGCTACTTGTAGAAGCCGATGTAATGCAGGCGTACAACGATTATACCTATGCCACAAGGCAGAACGAAACATTCTCGAATGCAATGCTCAACGACATGCAGCAAGTGGTGGAGAGCAAAAGAAAAGCCTATGAAATGGGCGAGATTGCATTCCTCGACTATCTTATCGTGCAACAGAACGAAAGTGAGATGAGGCAGCAACATATCGATGCACTGTTCGGCAAGGCTGTAGCCTGGGTAGAGTTGCAACGTGCAACAGGCTTCAGTTTCGAGTTCAGCACAATGCCGATAGCAGAATAGGAGAGATATGAATATAAAAAAGGAACTTTCGGGTTCCTTTTTATATATCCTTGCTTTCGCCCTCCACGAAGTATTTTCTCTCTATTGTATTGCCGTCGAAGACCACGTAAGCAAATGTACCGATCCAGTCGCCAAGATATATGCAACGTGAATTATCTCCAAGCGGCAAGTCCTCATCGACATGACGGTGACCGAATATAAAACAATCCACCGACGGATGAGAATCGAGATATCTTCTTGCAAAAAGCATACAATCCTCCTTATCAGGACCAAGGAAAGGCGTGTCACCCTTTACCTTATGCTTGAGCATACTATGCCTTGCCCAGCTATGCCCCATCCAAATACTCCAACGTGGATGAACCATTGAGAACATCCACTGCAGGAAACGGTTGTGGAAGATTGAACGCAGGAAGCGGAATCCTCGCTCGGTAGAGAACTCGTCACCGTGTGCCAGATATATCTCCTTGCCATAAAGCTCCAACAGACAAGGCTCACGGTGTATTGTCATGCCACACTCCTTCTCAAAATAGTCGAGGCACCACATATCGTGATTGCCTGTAAAGATATGTATCTCGACACCCTTGTCGGTAAGCTCCGAAACCTTTCCCAAAAAACGTGTGAATCCCTTTGGTACCACATACTTGAATTCGTACCAGAAATCGAACATATCCCCCAGCATATACACAGCAGCAGCCTCGTCCTTTATCTTGTCGAGAAAAGAGACCAGACGACGTTCATGCGTGCGCCTATGTTCTATTGCCCAAGAACCGAGATGCGCATCGGATAGGAAATAAATCTTCTTTTTCATAGTACAAACATTTTGGTGAGCGTTTCTATTCAGGAGAGAAGCAGCACAAATATACTTATTTTCCGCGATTAGGAAATATCAAGACAAAATCTGTATCAGAGCAGCCCAAGCTCCAGTTTAGCCTCCTCCGTCATCAAGTCCTGGCTCCATTCCGGCTCGAAGACAAGATTCAGATTTACGGCGGAAATACCTTCTACAGCCTCAACCTTCATCTTTACATCCTCCATCATGAAATCTGCTGCCGGACAGTTGGGAGCAGTGAGTGTCATATCAATATCCACACATCCGTCCTCCTTGACTTCTATGCGGTATATAAGCCCTAAATCATATATATTCACTGGAATTTCGGGGTCATATACCGTCTTTATCATCTCGACAATTTTCTCTTCGAGTTCAATCTTTTCCATATCGTTTCACACCTTTACATACGCCCTTCGTCACTATAACTGTAGTATGCCCCGTCGGTAAGCACAATATGGTCGAGCATACGTATATTCATAACCTTACATGCCTGTGAAAGGTTCTCAGTGAGTTTGTCATCCTCCCGGCTCGGCTTTATGTTGCCCGACGGATGATTATGGCACAGAGCTATAGTGGTAGCCCTCTTGAGCAGTGCCTCTCTTATCACAAGCCTTATATCAACAACTGTAGCCGTAAGCCCGCCACTACCTATGAGCGAGTGGTCTATAACCCTGTTCATATTATTGAGCATCAGTACATAACAGCGTTCCACCGGAGAATCACACAGTATCGGATAGAAATATCCATATAGATCCTTTGAGGATGTAATCCTCATGTCCTCAGGCTTTTCGTCTCCTGCACGACGTTTCCATAATTCACAGGCAGCCACTATTGTAATTGCCTTTGCCGGCCCTATTCCCCTGAACTGACACAAATCATCCACCGACAGCCTGGCAAGTTCTGCAATACTGTCGCCACATGAAGCAAGTACCCTTTTCATCATAGCCACTGCAGATTCTTCGTCATTGCCGGAGCCGACAAGGATTGCAAGCAATTCCGATTTGCTTAATGAGGCAATGCCATGCAACATAGCCTTCTCACGTGGCCGTTCATCTATCGGCCACTCCTTTATGCTCTGTCTCTCCTTGTTTACCGACATTCTATCCTCTGTTATACAGTTTTGTAAGATTCTCCTTTGTCTCCAATGGACGCTTCAATATCATCTTGAACCAGAAAGCCTTAAGGAATCCCATTCCATAGCCGGTTATCTGTACGGCCGCTGCAAGCACCGATAAGGCCGCCACCTTCAGGTTCTTGTTCTTAACCATAGAATCGCCAAATATCAGCATTATATACAATAGCGGCAACAACAGAAGCCATGGACAAAAAACAGATGCCACCAATAGGATAAAGGCAAGGAACAGCATCACAGCCGGTGCTGTGTGCACAAGCTTGAGCGAACCCGGATGTATTATCTGCAACCATATACGTGCTTGACCGAAGTTGTTCACCTGTTTATAGAAACGCCGTAAGTCTATCCTTCGTTTGTGATAAACGAACACCTCCCGTATAAGACGTGTCCTGAAACCGGCATTGCGTATCCTGATACTCAGGTCAATATCCTCACCCATCATGTCCTTGAAATCACCGACCTTATCATAGACCTCCTTCGAGAATCCCATATTGAATGTACGCGGGCAGAACTTCTCCATCACAGCCTTTCCGCCGCGTATGCCGCCCGTGGTCCAGAAAGATGTCATTGCATGGCTTACAGCCTTCTGCATATCGGAGAATGAGCTGTCAGCAGCATCGGGACCGCCGAAACAGTCGCAATAATCTGTAGCCATAGCCTCCTCCAGCCTCTCGAAATAGAATGGCGGCAATATAACATCGGAATCAAAGAAAAGAAGATAGTCACCTCCCGCCTTTGCCATACCGAAGTTGCGGGTATCGCTTCGGCCGGAATTCTCCTTATAGTAATAGTGGATAGTAAAAAAAGAACGATAGTGATCAAGCAAATGATCACATCGTTCTTTTGAGCCATCCTCTATAATCAGCAACTCAAATGGTTTTACCGTCTGAGCCAACAGGCTGTCGAGCAGTTCCTTCACCTCGCCTGGCCTGTTATAAACCGGGACAATTATAGAGTATAACAAAACTTCGTCTTTTATTTAAAATTAAACTTGCCCATTATAAAGTGGGAGAACAAGGCTTGCGGTAAAGGCGTAACACCGGAGTTTACTTAGCAAATGAGGATTTACGACTTTCCGTATAACGCAGTTATTACCCTTTAATAGGTCAAGATTTAAGCCTTTACGCGACCGACATAAGAACCGTCACGTGTGTCAACCTCAACAAGTTCGCCCTCGTTGATGAAAAGTGGCACACGGATCTCCGCACCAGTCTCCAAAGTTGCAGGTTTGGTGGCATTTGTAGCTGTATCGCCCTTAAGACCAGGCTCTGTATATGTAATCGCAAGAACAACCTTTACAGGCATATCGGCAAAAAGGATAGTCTCGGTCGAAGCATCGGTAACAACCTCAAGTATCATTCCCTCCTTCATGTAAGCAACACCGTTGATCTGCTCGCCAGAGATGTTCACCTGCTCATATGTCTCTTGATTCATGAACACATAGTCATTACCCTCCTGATAGAGATACTGGTATGGGCGACGCTCAACGCGTACATCCTCAAGCTTCTCACCGATGTTGAAACGACGCTCCAACACATAGCCGTCAACAACATCCTTCAGCTTTGTACGCATGAAAGTGTTTCCCTTACCCGGCTTTACGTGAAGGAAGTCTATACAAAAATACAACTTGCCATCCATACGGATTGCTGTACCGATTTTAATGTCTTGAGCATTAATCATAATTATAGCTTTTTTGTGTTAATATATTTCGTTTTAACCTGTTGCCCGGCAACTTTCCGTACCAACAGGATGCAAAGGTAATCAAAAAATAGGGAATTATGCAATTTCTCGCCCACATTATTGACAAGAAGTTATTGTAGAGTTAAATTATAATAAAAAAATAAAGATATTTTAAACTTTCATGATGCGAAAAATTCTAACAGAAAATGTAATTTTGCAAATCCGCATAAAAAAGGCAAATATTACAAGAAACAAACATCGGTAATGAACAAGAAACTTAAATGGACACTGGTGGCAGCCCTCATTTTAGGTATGGGGGTGTTCGGATACCACCAACTCACACCACACGAGAATGAGGAACTTAAGGAAGAGGTTCCACAGAAAAAACAGAAAGCCGCACTAGAAGTCAGCGCAAAGATTCTCGAACCGCATATACTTACAGACGAGATACTCGCCGTGGGCAACCTTGTACCCGACGAAGAGGTACAGCTGTCGTTTGAATCGGCTGGAAAGATTACCGGAATATATTTTGAAGAGGGAAGTTTTGTCAAGAAAGGGACTCTGCTTGCCAAAGTCAATGATTCGCAGCTTCAGGCCCAACTCAAACGACTTGAGTCACAGGTTCCTCTTGCCGAGGAGCGTGTACGCCGTCAGGATGCCCTGTTGCAGAAAGATGCAGTAAGTAGGGAAGCATTGGAAATAGTAAAGACCGAACTCGCCACATTGAATGCCGACATAGAGATGGTAAAGGCCCAGATACTGATGACAGAACTGCGCGCACCATTTGACGGAATAATAGGATTGCGCCAGGTAAGTGTGGGTACATATGCATCACCTACGACCATAGTCGCCACTCTGACATCCGTGATACCGATAAAGATAGAATTCTCTGTTGCCGAAAAATATGCAAAAGATATAAAGAAAGGCACCAACCTTACATTCAGGGTAGAAGGCATACTTGAAGAGATGCGAGCAAAGGTATATGCAACAGAGTCTAGCATCGACAGTGAGACTCACAATCTCCAAGTCCGCGCAATATACCCCAATACGGACGGGAAGCTCCTGCCCGGGCTTTTTGCCGAAATACAGCTCATGCAGAAGGAAATCCCGGATGCCATATCTGTTCCTGCAGAAGCCATCGTTCCCGAAATGGGAAAAAGCAAGGTATTCATATACCGTAACGGCAAAGCCACCCCTGTCGATATTGTCACAGGAATACGCACACCTTCCGAGGTTCAGGTACTTGATGGTCTCTCAATTGGAGACACCGTAATCACCTCGGGAACACTGCAGCTACGCAAAGACTCGAAAGTAAAGATCGTTTCATTCCAGTAACGCGAAAAGGGGATAATCATGAATATTTCTGAATTAAGCATACGCAGGCCGGTGCTTGCCACAGTGCTTACGATAATTATAATCATATTCGGACTTATCGGATACGGAGTACTCGGTGTTCGCGAATACCCGTCTGTTGACAACCCTATAATATCGGTAACATGCAGCTATGCCGGAGCAAATGCCGATGTCATAGAGAGTCAGATTACCGAACCGCTCGAACAGAACATCAACGGAATACCGGGAATACGTTCTTTGTCAAGCGTGAGCCAACAGGGACAGAGCCGCATCACCGTCGAGTTCGACCTCTCTGTTGACCTTGAGACAGCAGCCAACGATGTACGCGACAAGGTCTCACGTGCACAACGCTACCTGCCCCGCGACTGTGACCCGCCAACCGTTTCCAAGGCCGACGCCGATGCTATGCCTATACTTATGGTCGCGATACAGAGCGATGAGCTCTCCTTGCTCGAATTGAGCGAAATAGCCGATCTGACCGTAAAGGAGCAGTTACAGACCATTCCTGATGTCAGCAGTGTACAGATCTGGGGAGAGAAACGATACTCCATGCGTATATGGCTCGACCCCATAAAGATGGCTGCATACGGACTCACTCCTATTGATGTAAAGAATGCCATTACCCAGGAAAACGTGGAGCTGCCGTCGGGAAGCATCGAGGGAAACAGTGTAGAGCTCACGCTCAGGACCATGGGCCAGATGCACACTGCCGAGGAATTCAACAACATAATACTGAAAGAGAGCAATGGCAATATTGTCCGTCTGAAGGATGTGGGACTTACAGAGTTAGGACCTGCCGACATCAAGAGCTATATGAAGATGAACGGCATCCCCATGGTCGGTGTTGCCGTAGTGCCACAGCCTGGAGCTAACCATATCGAAATTGCCGATGCAGTATATGAGCGCATGGAGATGATAAAGAAAGACCTCCCCGAAAGCATCGGGTACACTTACAGTTTCGACAACACCAAATTCATCCGTGCATCAATAGATGAGGTGAAGACTACCATCTACGAAGCATTCATTCTTGTAATAGCAATCATATTTCTGTTCCTCCGAGACTGGCGAGTGACACTCATACCATGTATAGTCATACCGGTATCGCTCATCGGTGCATTCTTTGTGATGTATGTCATGGGATTCTCCATAAACGTGCTCACTATGCTTGCCGTGGTTCTGTCTGTCGGTCTTGTCGTAGATGATGCGATAGTGATGACGGAGAACATATACATACGCATTGAGAAAGGTATGGAGCCGTTCAAGGCTGGGATAGAGGGTGCCAAGGAGATTTTCTTCGCCGTAATATCCACTACAGTAACACTGGTTGCCGTATTCCTGCCTATCGTCTTCATGGAGGGAACCAGTGGCCGTCTGTTCCGCGAGTTCAGTTTTGTCGTAGCCGGTTCCGTCATAATATCCTCATTCGCAGCCCTCACGTTCACCCCCATGCTGGCAACCAAGATTCTCAAGAAACGCGAGAAGCAGCAATGGCTATACCGCAAAACCGAGCCATTCTTCGCCGGGTTGAACAGATTGTATGAACGTTCCCTTGCAGCTTTCCTGAAAGTAAGATGGATCGCGCTTGTTGTAATGGCAGGCATGTTCGGTCTCATTGCATATCTTTGGGGTGAGATTCCCGAGGAGATGGCACCGATGGAGGACCGTTCACAGATAACCATAAATACCCGTGGTCCCGAAGGTGTGAGCTATGAGGAGATGCGCGACTACACCGAGGATATCGCCATGTTGGCAGACTCGATAATACCCGATGCACAGGCTATAACGTCACGTGTGTCAAGCAGTAGCGGAAATATCAGGATTACACTTAAGGATATTGACAAAAGAAGCTACACGCAGATGGAAATGGCAGAACTTCTGACAGATGCTGTGAGCAAGAAGACCAAGGCCCGAGCCTTCGTACAGCAGCAATCTTCATTCGGCGGACGAAGGGGAAGTATGCCGGTACAATATGTGATACAGGCCACAAGCATAGAAAAGCTGCAGGAGGTATTGCCGGTATTCTTGCAGAAGGTACACGAGAATCCGGTATTCAAGATGAGCGATGCGGACCTCAAGTTCAGTAGCCCCGAAGCACGTGTAAACATCAACCGCGACAAAGCCGGAATGATGGGCGCAAGCGTACGTGATGTGGCCGAGACGCTACAATACGGACTCAGCGGACAGCGTATGGGCTATTTCCATATGAACGGAAAACAATATGAGATTATAGGACAGATAAACCGTCAGCAACGCAACACTCCAACAAAAATAAAATCCATATACATCCGCACCGATGAAGGCGAGATGGTACAGCTCGACAATTTCGTAGAGTTCATCGAATCGGTAGCACCGCCGAAGCTATACCACTACAACCGGTTCCTGTCGGCAACGATATCGGCAGGCCTTGCCGACGGCAAAACCATCGGAGACGGCTTGAAGGAGATGGACAAGATAGCCGAGGAGGTCCTTGACGACACCTTCCGCACTGCATTGGCCGGTGATTCCAAAGAATTCCGGGAGAGTTCTTCAAGCCTCATGTTTGCATTCACGCTTGCACTGGTTCTAATCTATCTTATCCTTGCAGCACAGTTCGAGAGTTTCAAGGACCCGTTCATAATAATGCTTACCGTACCGCTAGCCATAGCCGGAGCACTCATTTTTATGAGCACCGGCGATATAACCATGAACATCTTCAGCCAGATAGGTATAATCATGCTCATCGGACTTGTAGCGAAGAACGGAATCCTCATCGTTGAGTTCGCAAACCAGAAGCAGGAGAACGGCGAGGATAAGATGAGTGCAATCAAAAGCGCGTCACTGCAACGTCTGCGCCCTATTCTCATGACCAGCATATCCACCACATTGGGACTAATTCCACTGGTCTTTGCAGGCGGTGAAGGTGCCAACCAGCGCATAGCGATGGGAACAGCCGTGGTAGGCGGAATGCTCGTATCTACAATCCTCACCATGTATATCGTCCCTGCAATATACAGTTATATTTCAACGAACCGTAAAAAGGATAAGAAGAAATGAAAAGATATCTCTTTACACTAATCATATTGGCAGTGATTGCCAACGGCACTACTGCCCAGAAATACACTCTGCAAAGTTGCCTTGAAGAGGGGCTAAAAAACAACTATTCACTTCGCATAACACGCAACAATGAAAAGATAGCCCACAACAATGCAACATTGGCCAATGCCGGATACCTGCCGGTAATAGACCTTACAGCAGGGTACGACGCATCGCTTGCAAACAGCGACTCCAAGCTTCGCTCAACCGGCACGACGGAGAGCATGCGCAACTCACTCGACCAATCCCTTACTGCCGGCATAGGTGTGGACTGGACAATCTTTGACGGTTTCAACATAAGCACGACCTACAAACAGTTGAAGGAACTTGAAAAGATGGGAGAGACAAGCACACGCATAGAACTTGAAGACTTTATTGCCAACCTCACATCAGAGTACTACAACCTCATCCTGCAGCGTATGCGCCTCAACAACTACTACTCCGCAGTAACATTGTCAAAGGAGAGACTGAGGATTGTAGAAGAGAGATACATTATCGGAAATTTCTCACGGCTCGACTACCAACAGGCAAAAGTCGATTTCAATGCCGACAGCGCAAAATACATAAAGCAGCAGGAAGCAGTAATCGCATCACGCATTGCACTTAACGAAATGATGGCAATAGAACAGGTTTATACCCCGATAGAGACTGCCGAACAGGAGATTTCAATCGATTCCGGGCTCAACTTCAACATATTATGGGACGGCATGCTTAAGAACAATGCCAATCTGCTCCTTGCCGACCATAACAGCACAATGGCAAAGCTCGATTACGACAAGGTACTCTCCAGAAATTACCCGTACGTAAAGTTCAATGCCGGCTACCGATACACATTCAACAAATACGACACCAACAGCTATACCCGAAGAAGCAATTGGGAGGGAAGTGCCGGCATAACAATCGGTTTCAATCTTTGGGACGGAAACAGAAAACGCGAAAGGCACAATGCAGAGATTGAAATTGAAAACAAGAAACTGCAGCATGAGCAATTCAAACTGGCCCTCAAGGCCGAACTCGGCAATATATGGAGTGCTTACCAAAACAACCTACAGTTGCTGAACCTTGAAAAGCAGAATGTCATTACAGCACGTGAGAATTATGAAATTGCCAACGAAAGATTCTTGCTCGGCAACCTTTCGGGAGTTGAGATGCGCGAAGCACAGAAGAGCCTCCTTGATGCCGAAGAACGTCTTATTTCAGTGAAGTACCAGACAAAGTTGTGCGAGATATCCTTGCTGCAAATAAGCGGAAGCATTACAAAATACTTAAATAAAGAGTAATAAGAAGTAGGTTTATACACTGACATTACGTACCTTTGCAACCCGAATTCAAGCAGAGTGAAAATATTTTTACAAGAAAACATATTACAGTATATGAAGAATGCCATTTTAGCACTATTGCTGATATTGCCTTTTACCATTCAGGCACAGGAATCTGGAGAGATAAAAGGTAAAATAATTGACAAGAGCAACGAAGAGCCTATGAGTTATGTAACTGTAGCCATCATTCCCGAAGGAAGTACAGTCCCGGCTGCCGGTTGCAACAGCGATGACAATGGTATGTTCAGGCTAACCAATGTGAAAGCCGGGAAATACACCCTCCAATTGTCTTTTGTAGGCTATGTGAACGAGAACCGTACCATAGAGATAACACCGTCAAAAAGCAAAATAAACTTGGGCACAATAATGATGAAGCCCGACAGGAAGATACTCAAGGAGGTGGTAGTGACAGGCCAACGCTCACAAATGAGCTTCGAAATAGACAAACGCGTATTCACTGTTGACCAGAACATTGCCTCTACCGGAGGTTCTGTAAGTGATGTACTTGTTGACATACCTTCGGTTGAGGTTGACAATGAAGGAACGGTATCATTGCGTGGAAGCGAAAGTGTCACAATATGGATAAACGGCAAGGCAAGCGGACTTACAGCCGACAATCAAGGAGATATTCTGCAGCAGATGCCTGCCGGTTCAATCGAGAAGATTGAGGTAATAACCAACCCGTCGGCGAAACATTCGCCCGAGGGAACAGCAGGTATCATAAACATCGTCCTCAAGCGTGACCGCAAGGCCGGATATTATGGCAGTGCACAGGCCGGAGCCGACTCCAAAGGAGGCTATAACGCAGGTGCCAACATAAACTTCAGCAGCGGTGCATTCGATGCATACGGAGGAGTCAACTACCGTAACATGAGTTTTGAGAACGAGGGAAACACGCTCACAAGATACAGCGGAGTACCCTACGACAAATACCAATTGCAGAGAAGCAACGGCGAACACAACCCCAACAACATCTTCGGCCGTGCAGGATTCACTTGGCGAATGACAGATAAGGACGAGCTGTATGCAAATCTAATGGGCATGTACGGCAACGGCAAGCACAAGAACAACATTGTAACCGAGAGCGGTTGGATGAACAGCAACGGATACGGAGCCCCAGACCGCCGTACCATACGTAACACCTCTCAGGAAGGCAGTCCACGCATGTACAACGTCGAGCTTGGCTACACCCACCGTTGGAGCGATACCCATTTCATCGATTTTTCTGTAGGACATCACGTGTGGACACAGAAGCGTGATGCCACATACCGCCAGACAACTGAGGTATTCGGAGCCGACACAGTAATACACAACAGTTACCAGTTCCAGGATGGTGAAAACAAGAGCAGCAACACAGAGATAAAGCTCGACTACGAGTACAAGATAAATGACAACCATCGTATAGAAGCTGGTTACAAAGGAGACTTCTCCGACGACAAGAGCCCTGTCATAACCTATAACGACGAATCGCACAGCGATGCAAGCCTCGAAAAAGGGCTTTACAACAAATTCCGTTACAAACAGGATACCCATGCGCTGTATGCTACCTACTCGGGACGTATCGGCAAACTGGGATTCCAGGTCGGTCTCCGTGGTGAATACTGGAACGTCAGGACACGTTCATACGGATATGATCAGGAGCAGAGCGGAGTTTTGCCCGGATACACGAGCAATGACTTCTTCAAACTGTTCCCAAGCGCATTCCTCAGCTATGAGATAAGCGAAGGGCAGGAGATTCAGGTAAACTATACACGCCGGCTCCGCCGTCCGTGGGGAGGACAGCTGAACAATTTCCAGAACATAAGCGACTCCACCAACATCTCATTCGGTAATCCAGACCTTACACCGGAATACTCCAATGCATACGAAGTGAACTACCTGAAGAATTGGGAGAACCATACACTCTCCGTTTCGGGCTACTACCGCACCACCGAGGATGTAATGGAACGCATAAGCTACAGCATGGGGAATGTCGTCTACACCACCCATGAGAATGTAGCAAGCACACAGTCGGCAGGTCTTGAGATTGTAGGCAAGAACAGATTGTTCAAGTTCCTGGACCTTACCACAACCGTAAACTTTTTCTACTACAAACTCGACGACTTCAAATACACGATAAATAACCAGACAATAGAAGGCAAAGCGGATGAAAACTTCTCATGGAACGCCCGCATGACAGCAAGTGCAATGCTCCCCTGGGGTATTACCATGCAGCTTACAGGACGCTATAATGCAAAGCGCATTGTAGCACAAGGATACCGCGAACCGAGCTATGCTCTTGACTTGGGACTACGCAAGACATTCAACAAGAACTGGAGTATAAGCATCAACGCACGTGACCTGCTCGACTCCCGCGGTTGGCACAGCATTACAGAGAATGCTCTTTTCCGCCGCGATTCGGAAAGCTCACGCGGTGGCCGCACCTTCGGCATAACACTCACCTACAGCTTCGGAAACATGAAGGCGCAGATGCCTAAGCGCAAGCAGCAGAATATGCCCACAAACGGATATGACGACATGGAGAGCGGAATGGGAGAGATGTAATGCAAACATAGACAACACCTTAGCAAGAGTGTACTGTTATTAAGAGGCAGTACACTCTTGTTTGTTAACAGCCATGTCATACAACAGAGACCATATTTTTTTACATTTTTATTCATAAAAATTTCTTCATTTCACAAATGTTTGCGACATTTGGCAGTATTATATTCCTAAAGGGAAAAATCTCTAACTACAAAATGACCATAAAATGGCAAACACAAAAAAGACAAACAAGGTCGATCAGATTGTAGTCCGCTTCTCGGGAGACTCGGGAGACGGAATGCAGCTGGCAGGAAACATCTTCTCAACCATTTCGGCTACAGTCGGCAATGACATCTGTACCTTCCCCGACTACCCGGCAGACATACGTGCCCCGCAAGGAGTACTTACGGGTGTATCGGGTTTTCAGGTACACATCGGAGCAGACAAGGTGCTCACCCCGGGTGACAAATGCGACATACTTGTAGCCATGAATCCGGCTGCACTGAAAACACAGCACAAGCACTGCAAACCTACAGGAGCCATCATCATTGACAGCGATTCTTTCACCGAGAAAGATCTGCAGAAGGCGGAATTCAAGACAGACAACCCGATAGAAGAGTTGGGAATCACCTGCGAGGTTGTACCCTGCCCCATCACATCGCTCTGCCAGGCAACACTCAAGGATAGCGGACTGGACAACAAGAGCATACTGCGCTGCAAGAACATGCTTGCATTGGGACTTGTATGCTGGATATATGACCGCGACCTGTCATTGGCCGAAAATATGTTGCGCACAAAATTCGCGAAAAAGCCAGAGATTGCTGAGGCGAACATCAAAGTCCTTCGCGCCGGATACGACATGGGACATAACACACATACATCCATCTCGCACACATACAGCGTAGAGAGTGACCCAGCCACAAAGAAGGGACGCTACATGGATATAAACGGCAACAAGGCTACAGCATACGGACTTATGGCTGCAGCAGAGAAGGCCGGCATGAGGCTGTTCCTTGGCTCATACCCCATCACCCCTGCAACAGACATTCTTCATGAACTTGCAAAGCACAAATCAATGGGAGTGGTTACAATGCAGGCCGAAGATGAGATTGCCGGTTGCGCATCAGCTGTTGGTGCCGCTTATGCAGGAGCACTTGCATGTACATCCACATCGGGCCCCGGCATATGCCTTAAGAGTGAAGCCATAAACCTTGCTGTAATAACAGAGTTGCCATTGGTGATAATTGATGTACAGCGTGGAGGACCATCCACTGGCCTGCCCACCAAAAGCGAACAGACCGACCTGCTTCAGGCACTCTATGGCAGAAACGGCGAGAGCCCCATTCCTGTAATAGCAGCCACATCGCCTACCAACTGCTTCGATGCAGCATACCAGGCCTGCAAGATTGCCGTTGAGCACATGACACCGGTCATCCTGCTTACCGATGCATTCATCGCAAACGGCTCGGCCGCATGGAGACTTCCCGATATAAGCCAGTATCCCGCCATTGTTCCGCCATATGTGACTCCCGAGATGCAAGATGGCTGGAGCCCATACAAGCGCAATTCCGGGAACGACGTACGCTACTGGGCAGTTCCAGGCACACCGGGTTTTGCGCACCGCATAGGAGGACTGGAAAAGAGTGCGGCCACCGGCGCCATAAGCAACGACCCCGCCAACCACCACAACATGGTGGAGACACGTGCAAGAAAGGTTGCAAAAATTGCCGACAGCCTACCTTTACAGCAAGTTGAAGGAGATTCGGATGCCGACCTCCTCATAGTAGGTTTCGGCGGAACATACGGACACCTTTGCGAAGCAATGCAACAGATGCAGAGCGAAGGCAAGAAAGTTGCACTCGCGCATTTCCAGAACATAAATCCGCTTCCACGGAACACCGGAGAGATTTTACACAAATACAAGAAAATCGTTGTTGCCGAACAGAACACAGGACAGTTCGCAAGCTATTTGAGAAGCAAGTTCCAGGGTATCGGACTATACCAGTTCAACGAAGTAAAGGGCCAGCCATTTGCCGTAGCATCGCTGGTTGAAGCATTCACAAAAATTATGGAGGGTTAAATCATGAGCGAATATACAGCACAGGATTATAAGTTCGGACTGCCACGTTGGTGTCCGGGATGCGGCGACCACTCATTCTTGGGTGCGTTGCATAAAGCTATGGGAGAACTCGGTGTAGCTCCCCACGACATCGCAGTCATTTCGGGTATAGGTTGCTCATCGCGCCTGCCCTATTATATGAACACATATGGTTTCCATACCATTCATGGCCGTTCGGCAGCCATCGCGACAGGAGCCAAGCTCGCCAATCCAAGCCTCACGATATGGCAAGTGTCGGGCGACGGTGACGGCCTTGCCATTGGCGGCAACCATTTCATTCACGCAGTGCGCCGTAACATTGACCTGAACATGATTCTGCTCAACAACCGCATATACGGCCTTACCAAAGGACAGTACTCCCCCACTTCGGTACGCGGCTTCGTGAGCAAGTCATCGCCCTACGGAACAGTAGAAGACCCCTTCCGCCCAGCAGAACTCTGTTTCGGAGCACGCGGCAACTTCTTT
Source organism: Bacteroidaceae bacterium (assembly GCA_017536325.1). Taxonomy (GTDB): domain Bacteria; phylum Bacteroidota; class Bacteroidia; order Bacteroidales; family Bacteroidaceae; genus HGM04593. Next base: position 16,307 of record JAFXHQ010000055.1, on the reverse strand, counting down.
GCCCGGTGCGTAGCTACAGATATGGCTGCGGCAGTAGATTGCCTCAAGGCTGCTGCACAACACAAAGGAGCATCGGTTGTCGAGGTACTGCAGAACTGCGCAATCTTCAACAACGGTACACACGAGAGCGTATATACCAAGGACGGACGTGCCAAGAACGCCATCTACCTTGAACATGGCAAGCCGATGATTTTCGGTGAGAACAAGGAATTCGGACTTATGCAGGAGGGATTCGGACTGAAAGTCGTGAAGATTGGCGAGAACGGCATTACAGAGAACGACATACTTGTCCACGATGCACACTGCAAAGATACGACCCTCCACCTGAAGCTGGCCCTTATGGAAGGTCCTGACTTCCCTATTGCACTGGGTGTAATACGCGACGTAGAGGCCATAACGTACAACGAAGCTGTCCATGCACAGGTAGAAGAGGTGAAGAAGGCCAAGAGCTACCACACCTTTGCAGAGTTGCTCGAGACAAACGAAATTTGGGAAATCAGATAGAGATTACCGAACCGCAAAAACACATTTGAAAGAACCGGCGCACGTTATTTTGTGTGCCGGTTCTTTCTCATTTAGCAGAAATTTCAAGGAAAATCTATGTATAAGCTGATTTTTAACACATAATGGAGTAAAAAACAGTGTAAAAGTTTCTGCCCGTTGAAATATTTCACTATTTTTGAAATCGGTAAAATGGAAATTTTATATAAATTTATATATAATTTTCATTACCGCCATTACATTCAAATGAAATATATTAAATTATAACCAAGGGATTTGGCTGCAGTTACGACTGCAGGCTGCCCGAACTTAAAACACATAATATGAATCTAAGAACGGTTGGCAGGTCGCTATTGGCGGCAGCGTTTATGGGAATGACACTTTCCCTGTTGCCCACTCCCGCATGGGCAGAGACAACAGCCATGCAGCAGAAGCAGGATGGCACAGTTAGAGGTACAGTCACCGACAAGAACGGTGAAGGAATGATTGGTGCAGTTGTTCAAGTAGTAAACACCAACAACTCAACCTACATCTCCGATTTCGACGGCAAATATGAACTCAAGAATGTCGCTAAGGGCGCAGAAATCCGCGTCATCATGATGGGTTACATCTGCGACAACCAGATTTGGAACGGCGGCGAGCTCAACTTTGTCATGAAGGAGGACAGCGAAATGCTTGATGAGGTCGTTGTTACAGCCATGGGTATCATGCGTAAGGAGAAATCGCTTACCTATGCGACACAGATGCTCAAGGCCGACGAGCTCATGAAGACACCGGATGCAAACCTCATCAACTCACTCGAAGGTAAGGTATCCGGTATCACCATTACTCCCAGTGCCGGTGGTGCCGGTGGTGCATCAAAAATCACCCTGCGCGGCAGCAAGTCTATCATGGGTGAGAACGCTCCCCTTATCGTTGTCGATGGTGTACCAATGACCAACAGCATCCGCGGCCAGGTAAGCGATGCGGCCAACATCACTTACGCAGGAGCATCCGAGGGTAGCGACCCGCTTTCAATGATAAACCCCGATGACATCGAGTCAATGAACATTCTCAAGGGTGCGAACGCCGCAGCCCTCTACGGTTCACGTGCCGCAAACGGTGTCGTGATGATTACCACAAAGAAGGGTAAGGAGGGTAAGATGGAGGTAACATTCAACTCAAGCACTACATTCGAGAACCCGCTTCTCACTCCTGAGCTGCAGAACGCATACGGAGGTTACCGTGCAGCCGGCAACGGTTCACTCCTCTACGACAGCTGGGGAGACCGTCTCAGCGGTACTGGCAACCACATATACCAGTATGTTGGTGACAAGCAGTACTACCAGCAGACCGATGCGGAAGGCAATACCATCTACATGAACTCATACCTGCGCAACTATGCAAAGGATGACATTGCAGAGTTCTACGACATGGGTGTCAACACCACCAACTCTATCTCTATTTCAGGCGGTACAGAGAAAATACAGACATATGCATCATACTCGAACACACACTCTATCGGAATGATAGAAGCGAACCGTTACAACCGTAACACATTCGCATTCCGCCAGACTTACAAGTTGTGGGACCGCCTCACAATGAACGTGAACGTAAACTACAACCAGGCCAAGACAAAGAACCGTGTCGGCGGAGGTACAGTAGGCAACCCTATTTATCACCTCTACACCACACCGCGCGACGTTGATATGGATTACTACAAGGACAACTACCGCGCCGACGGCAGCTGGTGGTCATCAGGCGACGCAGAGGGCAACGGTACACAGAACTATTTCCAGGACATCGGCGGTCTTTACATGGAAGTACGCGACCACGTACTCCTTAAGGGTCCCATGCAGCAGTACGCATTCCAGGCACCGATGTACAACAACCCCTACTGGCTCACCAACATGAACCAGGGCGAGACCAACGAGGAGCGTTTCTCGGCATCGTTCAACGCGACATTGAAAATCATTGAAGGCTTGAACTTCCAGGCACGAGTTTCTATCGACCACACCAAGTACCAGAGCGAAGGCGGAACATACGCTTCGACCTGGGGCCCGGTAGAGATGTACCGCTATGGTTCATACTACCTCAACAACAGCCGCACGAATGAAATCTACACCGACTACATGCTCTCTTACAACAAGCAGTTCGGTAAGGATTGGGCACTCTCTGCATCAGCAGGATATGTAGGCCACACTATTACGGGCAACAGCACAAACACATACATCGGCAATGCAACCGTCGATATGACAAGAGGCGGACTTGCCTTCGGTATCCCCGATGCAATCAACAAGTTCGATCCAAGCTACGGAGGCCCCGGCGTCACAACCAAGGGCAAGAGTTCAAACTGGGACCAGGCTGCTCTCGTTACAGCACAGGTGGGATGGAAAGACGTTGTATTCGTTGATGCATCATACCGCCAGGACTGGTACCGCCCATTCCGTCAGTTCAAATATAAATATGGAATAGGTGACAACTATGGATATTTCGGATTCGGAGCCAACGCCATCCTCAGCGACATTATAAAGTTGCCGAAGTGGTTCACATATGCAAAGTTCCGCGCAAGCTACTCCGAGGTGGGTAACTCAATCCCCAACGTATTCTACAATGCAGTTTCTGTCAACGAAGCTTTGGGTACTGCAGGCGTTACATCAAGAAACGAATTCTTAACACCTCCCATACCTGAAAAGACAAAGTCATTTGAGACAGGTCTTGAGATGCAGTTCTTCAACGATTGTCTGAACCTTGACGTTACCTACTATAACTCAGCAATGCACAACTCATACCTTGAGATTGCCGGAACAAACGGCAAAATGCAGCCAGTAAACAGCGGTATCATCCGCAACCAGGGTGTTGAGGTTACTGTAGGTTACGACTGGAAGATCAGCCGCAACTGGCGTTGGAAGACATCTGTAAACTTCTCATACAACCACAATGAAATTGAGGAGACAACCAAGGACAAGTGGGGCAACAGCAAGGACATGTCAACAACACTTGCAAACGGAAAGATACAGTTGCTCTACAGAAAGGGCGGAGCCTACGGTGATATTTATGTGACAGACTTCACACGCTACAGGGACGATGTTTACAAATACACCGAGGTTGAAGACTTCGTGAACGAATTCAACCAGCCCGACCAGAGACTTATCGAGAAATACACCACTGACGCGAACGTCCTCAATGCAGACGGTACTCCGGCAGTGCTAGTGAACAAGGCAGGTGACCTCTACATTACAAACGGCAAGCCCTCACTCGGCGGTTATGCAACAGCTGCAAGCAACGGCAAAATACGCGTATATGAGTCTAACAAGAAGTTCCAGAAGTTTGCCGGCAACGTAAACAGCAAATACCAGTTCTCTTGGTCAAACACATTCACCTACAAGGACTTCTCACTCTACTTCCTCATCAATGGCCGTATCGGAGGTAAGGTAATATCACTCACAGAGGGTTACCTTGACCGTTTGGGTGCATCAGAGCGTACAGGTGCAGCACGTCTCAATGCCGAGGCCAACAACATCTACACAGAAGACGGCCGCCACGGAATGTACCTCAACGACGGACGTGACATAGTAGCGGTAGAAGACTACTACACATTCGTCGGCGGTAGCGATGCATCAAGCTACATATACGACGCGACGAACTTCCGCTTGCGTGAACTTTCACTCGGCTACACATTCCGCGACCTGTTCGGTGACTACAAGAACCTGAGCATTTCACTCGTTTGCCGCAACCTCTTCTTTATATACAAGGATGCACCGGTTGACCCAGACGTTTCATTGTCAACAGCGAACGGTTTGGGCGGTATCGACGTATTCAACTATCCTTCGGCACGCACATTCGGTCTCAACATCAAGCTAAACCTCTAATGGCAACCCAAGGCACATATATTTATTAACTGAATAAAAACATACATTATGAATAAAAAATATTTAATGCTCGCAGGCTCGCTTTTCTTTGCATCTTTCGCAATTCAGTCTTGTCTGGACTACGACGACCCGGGATCAGAATTGGGTGAAAGCAGCGTGCAGACGGACACGAACCGTTATGTCGGTAACGTGGACTCAATACCCTATTTGAACCAAGCGACGCCAGAGGCTGTAGATTCAGCACTCACGACACTTGAGACATATTTCCAGCAGGCACTTGCCGGACAGTACAACATCCGCGGCGGTAAGGAGGGAGGACTCCCTGCAGCACACGCATACCAGCGCCAGTATTGCCTCGGCCCCGACCTCTATGCACAGTACTTCACAGTTCCCCACAAGGACTTCATGTACGGTACTTTGACATCGACATATAACGTGTCGGCAGAGTTCAATAACGGTCCGTTGGGTGCATACACCATGGCAAAGAATGCCATCATGCCCCTTCTCAACCACCCGCTCATTGATTCTATCCCAGAGATGAAGGCCATCAACCTGCTTTACTATTGTGTAATAGCACAGGAGCAGGCCGACCTTTCGGGCCCCTACACCTACCTTGAGGACAAGAAGAACTCCGAGACTCCCGAAGAGTACAACGATGTAAAGACAATCTATTACGGCATCGTTGACAACCTCAACACAATCGTTGCCTGCCTCGAGCATTTCGAGACACGCCCCGACTGGTACAAGGAGAAGATTCAGGGAGCCATGGCAAGCTACTGCCAGACAAGCCGCGGCATGCTCATGGGCGACTTCAGCATGAGTTCATACATCAAGCTCGCGAACTCGTTGAAGTTGCGTATGGCCATGCACATCGTGAAGGTTGAGCCTGAAACTGCAAAGATTTGGGCAGAGGAAGCCGTTGCAAGCGGCGTTGTTGAGAGCGCAGACGACCAGCAGGGTATTTTCCCAATCATCAGCGGATTCAACCACCCCATCGTTGACATCGCCAATAGCTGGAACGACCTTCGTATGAGCGCATCATTCGAAAGCCTGCTGATGAGCCTTGACCACCCCTATACCAAGTACCTGTTCATGGCTAACAGTAACGATATCCAGAACAAGAAGACCGGCGAGACAATGCCTGCAGGAACACGTATCTGCGGTATCCGTTCGGGAACACTCGTAGGCGACGGACAGACATACGCACTCAACAAGCGTCAGGCATACTCAACATTCAGCACAGAAATCATTTCATCGACACAGTGCCCCACATACTTCCTGAAGTGGGCTGAGGTTGATTTCCTGCGCGCAGAAGGTGCACTCCGCGGTTGGGACATGGGCGGCACTGCACAGTTCTTCTATGAGCGCGGTATCGAGAATGCATACATCGAAGACCCGATGATCGGTTCACAGTACTCGGCATACGTGAACGAGTACATGACACTCGAGAAAGCTGTTGAATATGTAAGCGTTGACCCGATGGGTGACGGACCGGATTGGCCAAGCACCACAACTATCGGAGTGAAATGGAACGAGGGTGATGACAATGAGATAAAGCTCGAGAAAATCATCACACAGAAGTACATCGCACTGTTCCCGCTTTCAACAGAGGCATGGGCAGAGATGCGCCGTACAGGCTATCCCAAACTGTTCCCGGTTCTCAACCCCGATGACGGTGACGGTTCATTGGAGGAGGGCGAAATCATACGCCGTATTCCATGGGTTCCGACAGACCCCGTTGCCATGGGTATGGTTGAGGCAAGCGGTGTTCCCGCACTCGGCGGCCCGGATGAGCAGGCAACACGCCTGTGGTGGGACGTTGATGCACCCAACTTCTGATAAAAAAGTATTAGGGGGGTAACCCAAAAGTAAAATAGGGTTGCCCCCTAATTGTTGAGGTTGAATAAAAAGAGCTGTTTTTAGGCTTGCGAAGCCCGAAAAAACGCAGTTTACTATATGTAAATGAGTATTTTAAGGGCGAGTATAACAACAAAAGAGCCTTTTTAGTCAACCTCTTTTTTTACAACTTAAACCTATACTACCTATTATGAAAAAAATTACAATTATCGGCGGACTTGCCATCATGGCAATGACTGCAAACGCACAACAGTATCAGGAAGGATACGTTGAGTGGGGCGATTTCGGACAGCAGTTCGGTACTACCCTGAAGAACTGGACACCCGGACAGCAGGTGACAGGGGACGACAACTTCTTCATTTCACGCGTGAAGCCGAAAGCACGTTTCCGCAATGAGGCGACACAGGTACGCACAAACATAAATGAGAGCAATGACAAAAAACTGCTCATGTGGGTCCCAATCGACGACCAGGCAGACAATGCACTGCCCAACGGAGTGTATGATTCTGAGGTATTCAATATGTGGCAGTACATTTCTCACTACGGCAACTGGACAGCACCTCAAGGCCGCGTTCCCGGCAACTTTGCCGATGTGGCGCACAAGAACGGTGTTGCAGTTTCATCGGTAGCCGGCATCCCTTACGGTGGTCTATACGGCAACGGATGGCAGGAAGCCATGCAGGCCGTAATTGATGCAGGTGTGGACAAAGGCACACAGTTCCTTCACTACTACGGTGTTGACGGACTCGGGTACAACTCTGAGTTCAGTGGAGGTTATGCAATCATGAGCAAGCTCATGCCCTACCACATCGCACTCAAAGAGGCATCGTTGAAGATTAACCCCATCTTTGAGAATGTATGGTACGACGGTACGGCCGAAAACGGAACAATCATGTTCGACCGCGGTCTCGGCACACACAATGACAAGATTGCCGAGGGCGCAGCACTCTTCTTCAACTACAACTGGAACAACAGTTCACTGCTCCAGAACACAGTCAATTACGCCAACCAGATAGGATACAACCCAATAAACATCTATGCAGGTGTGAACATGCAGGGCGCCGAGCCGGGCACGAACAACTGGCCGCTCCTGAAGGACTACCCCATTTCAATAGGTCTTTGGGGAGCACACAGCGAGAACATGTTCTGGCAGAGCCGCGGTGAAAAGGGAAGCGCTCCTGACGTGAAGCAGCGCACCTACCAGCAGCGTCTGGAGCGTTGGTTCACCGGAGGTACACGTAACCCGGTAAACTGCCCCACTGTCACAAACTCAATGAAGTATGTTGCCGACAACTTTACATTCCACGGAATGTCAACGTTCATGACCGCAAAGAGTACACTCAGCTGGGACCTTGGCACAGAGCCGTTCATCACATACTTCAACCTGGGTAACGGTAAATTCTTCAACTGGATGGGCCAGCGTCAGCACAACGGCGAGTGGTACAATATCGGCGTTCAGGACTACTTGCCTACATGGCGCTGGTGGTTCACGAAGAACCTTCTCGGCCGCACTGCCGATGACGTTGCAACAAACGGACTTGACGCAGAATTCACTTGGGACGATGCTTGGGTAGGAGGTTCTACAGTGCGTATATCAGGTTCAACAGCAGAGGAGTACCTGCACCTCTTCAAGACAAAGTATCAGGTAAAGGACGGTGATGTCATCACTCTCCGTTACAAACTCGCAGCCGGAAGCGCAGACATCAACCTTGTACTCACAGCAACAGGCAGCGAAAGCACACCGCTCGGCAACCTCGCGCTATGCAATGCCGATGTAATGGCAGACGAGGATGTCTGGGTGGAGAAGAAGTTCACTGTCGGCAAGGAGATTAAGGCTTGTGAACTCGCGCTCATCGCACTTCAGTTCAAGAATGCAAAGGATATTAACCTGTACCTTGGCGAATTCTCTATCGTACGCAGCGTGGCAGCAGCTCCGGCAAAACCGGTAATCGCTTCGACAAAGGTTCTCGCATTCAGCAAGTACGGTGTTGACGCTAAGATTATCTTCAACATGGCCAACAACAAAACTGCAGGCGAGCCATGCTATAATATCGACGTGAACACATCACTCTTCAAGCTCTATGCACAGCAGGAGGGAGGCGAACCCGTACTCATGGGCATCACCACATCATGGGCCGGACTGGTTTACAACATTCCTATGGACCTCACAAAGGCCGACAAGGTGCGCCTTGGTGTTGCAGCAGTTTCGCTCGACATGAAGAGCGACTCTGAGATTGCATGGGGCGAGTATATGAATGCTGGCACATATGCATATGACGATGACATCCAGATAAACAAAGGCACCATCAAACCGGGCGAGGATTTCGAGATCTCGTTCGTTGACCCACGCCATGAGAATGCTACCTGGGTAATCACCGACGCGTCAGGAAAGGAACTTTACAAAGCTACCGGCAAGAAGATTGCAGTCAGCGAAGGCCCGCAAGCAATAGGCAGCTACGACCTTACCGTAACCGGCAAGACATATGATACAAACGGCAACCGCACGGAAAGCACACGCATGTTTGCCGGCTACATACAGATTACAAGTGAAGGCGTTGGAGCCCAGCCCAAGATTCTCACGCTTACAGCCAACGGCAAGGAGGCCGACATCACTGTAGAGGCAGGCGATGAGATAGCACTTGCATATACAGGGCGCAAAGCCAACGGCTCCGGCTCACAGGGCTTGAACCTGAACGAGGAGCGTTTCGGTGTAAAGTGTGCAGATATCGGTGTTACAGGTGCAAAGAGTTTCTCTACTGCATTCTGGCTCAAGATAAACAAGCTCGCTGTAGGCGAGACACAGTTGCTTGCCGTAGCGAACAAGCTTGACGCATGGCCAAAAACCGACTGGGGATGGGTTTGGATAAACATTCAGGACAACGGTTCAATGGGCAGCTTCACATTCCGTGGAACTGACGCATCGAGCAACAACGAGTTGCGCTACAAGTTCGAGAACACCAAGGTTCCCGTAGGTTCTTGGGTGCACATGGCATTCGTGTTCGAGTACGACCAGTACGGACGCCTGCGCGCCGACTACTACATCAATGGCGTAAAGCAGGAGCTTACAGGCTGGAACAGACAGCTCACAGCAGGAGCCGGAGACAGCACAAACGACCCGGGCTACCAGAGCAACGTTTACAACATCACTAACGGCCAGGTGCTCTCTGTTGGCGGTGCAGCCCACGGACGCAGCGGTATCGACGGCACCATCGACAATTTCCAGGTATGGAACAAAGCGATGACAGCCGAGGATGTTGCCCTCTCTATGGGAGACATTGACCCCAACAACCTGCCTGCAGGACTGGCAGCATACTGGGACTTTGAGAAAGAGGCAGATGCAGACAAGACATTCAAGTCAGTAGGTACTCTTGCCAACATAGGTGCCGGCATGCACAACTATGCAGCGACCGGCGGCGAAGGCCAGGGTGCATTCGATTGGATTGACGCCGACTACACATCGGGTTGCCCATTCATAAGCGGAAGCGCGTTCCCCGTTATCACAACTCCTAGTTGGAAGGCAAAGAAAGGTACAGTGGAGAATGTCGCAGGCGGTGACACTGAAGGAACTGCAACCCTTTCATACACGACAGGCGGTGACTATGCAGTTACCCTGACTCTTGCGAACTCACTTGGTAGCGACAGCCGCACATTCCAGGTAATCACGGTTGATGTTCCCGAGGGTGTTGAGGATGTGAATGCCGGCGAAATGAAGGCATACACGATTGACGGAGCGGCAATCGTGGAACTTGTACAGGAGGGCAACTACAATGTAAGCCTCTACACTGTTGCCGGACAGAAGGTCGCAGGCAAGAACGTAAAGGCTGTTGCAGGACAGAAAGTACAGGTTGCAATGGCCGACAAGGGTACATACATCCTTGTTGTGGAGAAGGACGGCAAACCTGTCCGCAGCATCAAGCTGTTGAACAAGTAATATCGCCCCATATGATGATGAAGGCTGTCACCCGGTGACAGCCTTCATCTGCTTTTATGGATTAGTTGTACAGCCCATAGAAAATAGCAAAATAATTGTTAAATCCCCCCTCTGTAAAAGATAAATACTCGCCAAAATACCCGTTTTTTAAAAATATTTGTTTACATTTGCTTAGCAGAGAAGGCAAAATCGGACATAAATTCTGACACTTTGTCAGCATAGCACGTTCTTTTTGCAAAATACAACAGCTATACAGCCATTTACTATTGCTTTACAAAGCAAAGACACTTAAATGCGTACATTTTTGTTACAACAAATAACTATTTGAGAGATTAATAAACATTATACTAACCTTAAAAAACAAAGTCAATGAAAAAAATTTACTCAATGCTCATTGCGCTTTTGTGTATGGTTGTGTCGGCCAATGCTGCCGGAATTACAGAACTTTCACAGTTAAGCAATGACAAAGTTTACACAATCCGTTCGGAAAGAGCATTCCTGCTCTATGTTCCCGGACAGTCAACATTGTGTTCAAGCACAGGTAAGAAGGTAACTGCTACACGCAACCCGCAGGATCCGAACCAGCAGTTCAAAATCGAGTACAAAAACGGCCAGTACTACCTCTACAGTGTAGGCGCCGAGAAGTACGTTCTTGCAAACGGTTCGTTCAACGCGAACTCACTCCAGAACCTCAAGATCACAAAGCAGGCCAGCAACGTGAACTACCCCTGGTTGCTCGGTATCGGAACATTCTATCTGAACTCACAGGAGGGCGGACAGAGCGACAACGGTATCGTGTTCGACGGTTGGTCAACACCCGATGCAGGTAACTGCTACGCTATTGAGGAGGTTGTAGAAGGTGGTGGCAACACTGGCGGAGACACAACTTCAGAAGAGATCTACGACTTCGCAGGTTTCGGTGACGAGAACCTTCTGAACCTCTTCTACAACGCTATCCAGCAGGGTCGAAACTACCCCACCATGGAGGAGTTCGAGGCTGCCGGTATTCAGGCTGCCGACCTCGCATTCATACGTTCACACGTTCGCCGTGCGAACATCATGAGCCGTGAGGACCGCCTTGTTCCCGGTACATACCAGGAGCGCGACCTTTGGATGAATATCCCTATGGATTACGGTAAGGACGCGGCTGTGGGCCATCCCGAGGCAAAGTTCAATGCCGATGTATATTCAATGTGGCAATATACCAACCTGTTCGGTACATGGAACCACTCACTGTTCCAGGCTCCCGGAGCATGGGTTGACGCAGCTCACCGCAACGGTACCGACATCATGAGCGGTATCAAGTTCTTCGAGAGCTGGACAGCAGGCAGCGGTGACGGCCCTTGGGCATCACTCATCAAAGCAAAGGACGCAAACGGCTTCAAGTATGTAAAGCCCCTCATCCACATCCTCATGTACTTCGGTTCCGACGGTATCAACTACAACTGGGAGGACAGCAGTTGGGGTAACAGCGATATAGTACAGTTCCACAAGGAGCTCTACAAGTATGCAGCACAGATGGGCTTCGACAACTACCACAGCGGTCTCTACACATCAAACTCATCTTTGGGTGCAAGCAATGCCGATGCCTTGTTCGGTACAACACAGAGCGGCAAGACACACGACCTTATGCTCAACTACTCAAAGGGTGACTTCTCTTACCAGATGGGTTCATCGGTTCAGGCAGCAGAAGCAGCAATGGGAACATCAAAGGGTCTCTACGCAGGTGTGTGGATTGCATCTATGGACCGTGGTTGGAACAGACTCGACGGAGATGACGCGACACGCCGTTGCGGTATCTGTCTCTGGGGTGAGCACGACCAGAGCCGTTTCTGGAGTTTCAACGCCGGTGACGGTGTATATGATATCCAGGGCAACTACCAGAGACTGCTCGAGCGCGGTTTCTCAGGTGGCTACCGCAACCCCGCGACACGCCCCACAGCAAGCCCCAACGGCAACAACTGGGTAACAGAGAACGGCAAGCTGCCTCTCTCTTCTTTCGCAGGTTTGGCATCATGGATTCCCGAGCGCAGCGTGCTCGAGGGCAATCTCCCGTTCGGTACACACTTCACCCTTGGTAACGGCGACCGCTACTACTACAAGGGCAAGAAGTCTCATGCAGGCGCATGGTACAACATGGGTTCACAGGACATCGTACCTACATACCGTTGGTTGCGCTACAAGAGCAACACGACAACCGTAAGCAACGATATCGATGTAAACTACACACACCTCGACGCATACACTGGCGGTTCTTGTATTGAACTCACAGGTGCTTCAACAGCCGAGGGTACCGATATCATCCTCTACAAGACAGCCCTCAAGGCTGCTGACGGCGCATACGCTAAGGTTGCCGTGAAGACACTCAAGAACGTAAAGGCTACAGATCTCTATCTCATCATCAAGGTAAGAGGCAGCAACACATGGCAGGAATATGCAATTGGTGATGTTGCAGGCAACACTTGGGAGGAGAAGAAATTCGACCTCACAGGCATTGCAAGCGGTAATGTGATTGAGCGTATCGGTTTGCGCGTAAAGGGCAACAACAACGACTACCAGCTCTATGTAGGAAAACTCGAAATCAACGACAACAACTGGAGCGCACCCGCAAATGTGAAGGACGTTGTTGCAGAGGTAAAGCAGGAGACAAAGAGTTCTATGGGTATCAAGCTCTACTGGAACGTTGACGCTACAGCAAAGACACGTTCAGCATTCGACCTCGTATATAACGACGAGGCTAACATCAGCCACTTCGAAATCATGTACAAGGTAGGTGAGGACGGCAAGGTTTCACAGGTCGGTACCACATCACAGTGGGCAACATTCATCGGCGACATCGAGTTCGAGAGCGTGAACGACGTTCCTTTCGTGGGTGTACGTTCAGTATCTCCCGACCTTAAGACATACTCACCCATCGTATGGGTAGAGGTTCCGCGCGCTCCACAGGCAAACTTGCCTGAGAAGGTTGAGGAGGATACATACGGTATCAGCCAGATGGACCCCGCTTCAAGTGGTGCAGACATAGCACGTGCACAGCGTTATGTTGACCTCGTGAAGACAACAGGTGCCGTACAGGACCTCAACTACACAGCAGACGGCCCTGTTGCCGACGGTACACAGTATGCCGATGCACGCGACCATGTCCTCAAGATTGAGCAGGGACAGACCATCACAATGACAGTGAAGGGCCCGAACCTCGAAGACGGTCTCCAGTGGTGCTTCGCAGGCGGCTGGCTCGACCTCAACGGCAGTGGCAACTTTGACCACCCCGCTCCGGTAGAGAGAACACCTGCAGAGATTGCACTCGGCAAGACAGACACAGACCCCGAGGGCGAGCGCATATTCTTCATCGGTACACATGAGAAGGCAACTCCGGAGCTTGTGACAACAGGACACACATTCAGCTTCAAGGTTCCCGAAGATGCGACACCGGGCGAGAGCCGCTTGCGCATCGTATTCTCTGACGCATGGTTCGCAGGCCAGTTCAACCCGACAGGCTTGACAAACAAGGGCTTTACAATTGACTTCGGTGTTGAAATCAGCGGTAACAACCCGGGCCGCAAGGCTGCCGACACACGCGACCAGGGCGTGGCAGAAGAGCCTGAGTGCCTGAACACCACAAGCGTTGATGAGGTTTCAGGCGAAGTTTCTACAGCCGAAGCTGTAGAAGGCGCAATCGACATCAACAATGCAGACAAGGCATGGATCTACACAGCCGACGGCAAGCTCGTTGAATTCGTTCAGAACCCATCAACAATTGCAGTTCCGGCAGGTGTTTACCTTGTAAAGATGCAGCTTGGTAATGTAATCCGCAGCGCAAAGGTACTTGTAAAGTGATGCATAACATTACAAGCAGCTCAACAATATGAGCAGCAAATAAAAGAAATGGCAACTTTTCGGTTGCCATTTCTTTTATTTGCCTGTTGTTTCTTGCTATATTTGCAGCAGTACAAACAAAACACATTCTGATATGGGACTCATAAGCAATCTGTTGGGCAATGCAACAGAGGTTGATTTACGGAAAATAAACGAAGAGTTCATGCCCATACTTTACCCGGGTGAAGAACTGGAAGCAGCCTACCGCATATTCCGCAAGAAATGGATATTCACCAGCACAAGATTGATCATCGAAGATATCCAGGGTATGACAGGGAAAAAGCGGGAGTACCACTCCATCCCCTACAAGGCAATAACACACTTCCTCATTGAGACAGCCGGCAACTTCGATACCGATTGCGAGATGAAGATATGGATAAGCGGGACATCAGAGCCTTTCTGTCAGGAGTTCAGCAAGGGTATTGACATAAAAGGGATACAACAAAGGCTTGCACACCATGTCCTCACCGGTAAATAAACCGTCTCGGACAATGGAATAGAAAGGCATGAGAGTATAACTATTATCTGTGTTTCCGCCACTTCACCTTGCCTACGATTATCGACAAGAACAATACAAGCCCGACACACATAGGATAGTAGAGGTGCGGAATGATGGAGATCGGTGTCACTCCGACATACTTGGCAGCAGTCAACAGCTGTATGCCATACGGCAGCATTCCCTGCACGAAACATGAGGTTGTATCAAGCAGACTTGCCGAACGACGTGGTGTGATACCACATCTCTGTGATATATCGCGCGATATATCGCCTACAGTGAGTATCGCTATTGTATTGTTCGCAGTACATGCATTGGAAAGGGCTGTAAGAGCACATATTGAGAACTCTGCCGAGCGGCGGCCCTTGATACTGGCGCTAACCAACCTGATTATAAAATCTATACCGCCATTCACCCGCACAAGTTCGAGCAACCCTCCGGCAAGCATCGTCACAATTATCAGTTCCGACATGGACATCACACCGTCACCTGTTACAGTGAGTATCGAGATGGGTGTGAATGCACCGCAAAGAAGCCCCACCACAGCAGCTGCTACAACACCTATAACAAGCACCAAAAGTACATTAAGCCCGATGAGGGCAAGCAGAATTACAAGCATATAAGGCATACACTTGAACAGATCGGCAACCGTAGCATCGCCTGCTGCAGAATCACCCATTCCGCTCCCGGCAAATACATATATCAACAATGTACCCAAAGCGGCCGGTGCCACCAGGAATATGTTAGCCCTGAACTTACTCCTCATGGAACAATGTTGCGTCTGCGTTGCAGCAATTGTGGTATCGGAGATGAACGAAAGGTTATCACCGAAGAATGCACCGCCAACAACTATTGCCACAAGCCATGATGTTCCACAATCGAGCTGCACAGCAAGGTCGGCAACAACAGGCACAAGGGCAACAATGGTACCTACCGAAGTACCTATCGCCATCGATATGAAACAGGCTGTAACAAACACTCCAGCAGGAATATAGTCGGCCGGCACAAATTCGAGGGCCAGGTTTACTGCAGAATCAATGGCACCCATCTTTTTTGCAACAGCCGAGAAGGCTCCGGCAAGCACGAATATCCAAATCATATTCATAATACCGCTGCTTGCTGCACCCTGCGAAAACTTTTCCAGGCGCACCTTAAGCGGCATCCCTCTGGTTATGCATATCGCATATACAGATGCTATAAGAAAAGCTACAGCAATGGGTATGCTGTAAAAATCGTGTGCCACGAGCGAGCCTGCAAGATATATAAGCAACATCACCACGATTGGGGAAAGGGCAAACATTCCTTTAATGAATTTTGGAACCGGCATAGTATAATAGACTTTTATATTTATAAAGAGAAATGTGATGCATTGGCCAACAAAACAGACCGATAGCCAACAGCGCAAAGATAACAGAATAGATAAAAAAGCGGGATTTTCTATTGAAAACCCCGCTTAACCATTTCTTGCGCAGATTATCTACGCAAGCCAAGCTTAGCAACAATTGCACGGTAACGGTTGATGTCACGGCTCTTAAGATAGTTAAGAAGCGCACGACGCTTACCAACGAGCATTGTCAAAGCTCTCTGTGTACTATAGTCTTTACGGTTAGCCTTAAGGTGCTCCGTCAAGTGGGCAATACGGTATGAGAACAAAGCAATCTGGCTCTCTGCTGAACCAGTATCAGTGTTAGACGTTCCGTATGTGCCAAAGATCTCTTTCTTTTTTTCTGAATCCAAATACATAGATTTAAGGTTTTAAATTGTTAGAAAATCATTTGGCCGACAAATGAATGCG
>JAFXHQ010000054.1 GCA_017536325.1 Bacteroidaceae bacterium | reverse complement strand
TGCATTCGGGTCCGGATTCCACATTCTGGTGTTCATAGCACTGCTGAATACGGTCATCTCACTCTACTACTATCTGCTTATTGTAAAGGCAATGTACATGAAGGAGAGCAACAATGCGCTACCCAGTATCAAGAGCGACCCTTATACAAGAGCAAGCCTCATGATTTGTGTCGCGGGAATCATTCTGATTGGAATATGTAGCTTCATCTACACAGGAATAGAGAGTTTCTCTTTCGGACTATAAAGACCGGAACTCAATATAAGAAGCTGTTTAAATCATATCGCTTCTAAGTCTTAACCAACCAATCCGTTGCATACGGCACGCGAAAATGCGTATGTGTCATAATTGTAAAATATTGACACATACGCATTTTCGTTTTATCCTAAAAAGAGGCAATACATCAACATTTCACCTTTACTTCATTCACACGATACACATTCATTATCAGACATTTACAAAAGGGCAAGTCACACGAGATTTATAATTAACACTTTTTAACATATGGGGGGGGTAACAGCGGAGCATTTTTATGTAATTTTGCACAATTTTAACTATGGAGAAGAGAGTTGCTATCATTGCCTTTGTTATAATGTGCTGGGTTTCCCTACCCGGCATAGGGCAGATTGTGTCTGATAGCATAGTCCATGGACGTTATATACTCTACTACTATTGCGACAAGATTGACATTGACGAGGAATATCTTGACAATGACTACCAGATAATGCGTATCAGAGACATACTGCAACGTTCTACAAGAATAGACAGCATAACAATCTATGCATATGCCTCACCAGAGGGACCATTAAAACGCAACAACTGGCTTGCTGAAAAACGTGCCGAGGCTGCCCGTGAATTCATCATCTCCAATATGCCCAAGAGTTGTGCCCTGTTACCCGAGAACATAAAGTTGCGTCCTATGGGTGAGAACTGGGATGGTCTGGAGGCTGAACTCGAGGCAAACTATCATCTGCGCAACCGTGACAAGGTACTGAAAATCATCCACGCAGACATTCCTGACGAGACAAAGAAATGGAGACTCAAACGTCTTGACAACGGATATACATACAGCATGATTATCCGTCACCACATGCCACGCCTGCGTTTTGCTACATGGATCTGCATCCACGCTCCTGTTCCCGGCCCGGAGCTTGAGATTGAGCCCGACACTTTGCAATTGCCAAAGGATCTTGACATGATACCCACTCCGTACCATGCACGCAAGACAATCCTGGCACTGAAGAGCAATCTATTATATGATGTGCTCACTTTCACGAACTTCTCGGTAGAGGTACCATTTTCGAGGCATTTCTCAGCATTGTACTATCACCAGTTCCCATGGTGGCGCTGGGGAGAGAGCAACAACGAGTACTGCTCACGCTTCTTGAGTATCGGCGGTGAAGCACGCTGGTGGTTCAAACCCGGCACAAGGTCCGATTTCAAGTATAACAGGGAGCGTTTGACAGGGCACTTCCTTGGAGTATATGCAGAATCGGGTAAATGGGACTTCGAATGGCAGAGAGACATCTGCTACCAAGGGGAACATTGGAGTGCAGGTTTCAGCTACGGATACTCCATGCCGATAAACAGATACCTGAACCTTGAGTTCTCGGTTTCAGTGGGATACGCATCGATACCCTACCGTAAGTTCACACCGAGCGACGACTATGAGATTCTGTGGCGCGACCCGGAAAATCATGGCCGTTGGCACTATTTCGGTCCCACAAAAGCACAGATAACACTCAGCTTGCCCATTACTGTCAAGACAATGAAGAAAGGAGGTAGACTATGAGCCTAAAGAACAACAGCATGGCCGCCATAGCGTTGTACCTCCTGCTGTTGCTGTGTTCTGCATGCGAGCACCGTCCATTGGAGGATATGTATTGGAACGAGGATTTGTTCGTAAGGATATATTTCAATGAGGAGATACGCAACGTCAGTTTCGGTTTCTATGACGAAAGCAAGAAAAAGCCCGAATACAGTTCACCACAGATAATGCGAATTCTCTTCTATGAAGAAGAGAGCGGAAGACTAGTAACAGAGCGCTATCTCCACGATTGCGGAAAAGACTTGAACGGTTATTATATCCAGGGTCTCGTAAGCGTTCCATACGGCAGGTATAACGTATTGGCATATAACATTGATGCAGAAGAGACAAACATCAAGTATGATAATACATATGACAAGGCGACTGCATATACCGACCCCTTGAGCGAAGAAGAGGAGAGCAGGATTTTCAGTTCAAGAGGCGATGCCACAGGCGAGGAGGTCATTTGTCGCCAACCCGGCCACCTGTTCGTGACAAAAATTGAGGGAGTGGAAGTTTTCTTGCCACCAAACTGGGAGAAGCCCGACACACTGAAGACAGAAGGTGAATTCCCTACAGCAGAAACAATTGTCAAAACATACTATTTCCAGTTCAACGTCAAAGGTGTAGAGCATGTACGTTCAGCAGTGGCCCTGATTACAGGAATGGCAGGCTCAAAGAATATGCACCTGGATGAAATGATAATGGATGATGAAGCAAGCATCTACTTCGGCCTGAACAACGGAAAAGAGATGAAAAGGAACAGCACCGAAGAGAGCTCCGTTGCATATGCAACATTCAACACATTCGGCAAGCTACCTCACACCGAAGGGTATATTGACATCACTTTCGAATTCAAGACAATATATGAAACCGTGCAGACCGAGACTTTCCATGTAACGGACATGTTCGAGACCCAGCAGGT
The DNA here is from genome assembly GCA_017536325.1 of Bacteroidaceae bacterium. GTDB lineage: Bacteria > Bacteroidota > Bacteroidia > Bacteroidales > Bacteroidaceae > HGM04593. Next base: position 7,175 of record JAFXHQ010000054.1, on the reverse strand, counting down.
AAAGGACAGACAGTGGATAATAATTGACAAAGTGATAGAGATTGCACCACCCGAGGGAGGAAGTGGCGGAGGCATGACACCGGGAGTCCATGACTGGGAACAGATTGAAGGAAACATAACAATTTGATTATAATCAGTATATTAACCTTAAATAAAAACCGAAATGAAAAAGATGTTATTTTTTGCAGCGATGTCCGCAATTGCGTTGACAAGCTGTGTCAATGAGGACGATTTCAGCGGTGAGAACCAACAATTGTCACAAGAATTGAAATTCGACGCTCCTGTCATGAAGCAGACAAGGGCAAATGTCAATGGTGAAATTAGCGGTGTTAAGTATCCGGAAGCCGAGAACTTTGTCGTATTCTGCAAATCGTACAAGAATGGTTTCAAAGGTTGGACCAGTTCTGATGAGATTTCAAATTATTTTAATGCTAACGGCGAAATAGCAAAGAGCGGATACAATGCAAGCTACTGGGCTACAGACATTGTACACTATTGGCCCGAGACTGAGTACAACCTGGCTTTTGCGGCATATTCACCTGCAGACATGGCATTGACACCGGCACCAGCTGTTTCACATACTGAAAACGGTCTTCAGATTACAGATTTCAAGACACAGGCAAAAGCCGATGATCAGTATGACCTTATGTATACTCAACGTAACTATGACTTGAACAAGGCCGTATATGCAAATTCAGCAGTGCCCTTGGCCTTTCGTCATGCCCTCTCTTCTATTGTATTCTCTACACAAAAGAGCAGTTCCGATGTAAAGTATGAGATTACAAAGATTCAAATCGACGGAAAATTCTGCCAACAGGCTGATTTTGACCAGAATATCACAGAGACTTATGCCGGAGGTGCATACTCTGAGAATGAAAACCCCACTTGGAAGAACCTGGAATATACAGGAGAGAGCGTAAACTATGTACCGACCCTTGCAGGAACTGTTGATGTTCCGGTTGAGGCGCCATTGCAGTTTACAAGCGGAACATCTGCTCTTTTGCTCATTCCGCAAGAAGTCCCAGAAGAAGCGACAATTACAGTATACTATACAAAGACAACAAACCCTGGGCAGGCCGGTGAGAAATCGCTTTCCACATCTGCAACAATCAAACTCAGAGAATTTTTCCATACCAATAGTGGTGTCAAGACATACGTGACAGAATGGGAGAGAGGCAAAAGGTACATCTATCGTATCGCTTTCGGTGCAAATACACGTATCTACTTTGAGCCATCAGTTACAGACTGGGTTACAGAGCCTACTTTGGTATACACAATTCAGTAATAATGAGGCGAAACTGTCATAGATATATATTACTGACAGCGTTACTGACACTTGCCGGTTGCGCTCAGGAGACAGAAATGTTTCCTGAGCCGTCACCGGTTTATAAAACCCCTATCAGCTGGAGTATCGAATCGGAAGAGACACGTGCACTGGCAAATAACAACCTGTTGCAGTCCTTGTGTACCCCGCTAACTGACGGTTCAAACGAGAGTGTAGGAGTATGGGGAGACTACACCAAAGAATCGGACAACAATGTAGAGAATGTAAAGGAGTTCATCGCTACGCCACTGACATACATCCCAGGTTCATTCAACAGTTGGGAATACCCCGGCGAAGCCAAATACTGGGAGACACCGGCTGTATATGACTTCAGGGCATGTTATCCCCAGAGACTGTTTACCAGCCTCATGACCCAGATGGATGCTACAATATTTCAGGGAGGTCCCATAAACACAATGGTGCTGCAAGAAGACTTGCTGGTTGCCGCGACCCAGGTAGACACAAGAACAGCGAACCTCTCGGAACCTGTCAAACTTAACATGCAGCATATTTTTGCTGCCGTAAAGTTCAAGGTAAAGGCCGCTTACGGCTTTACACCGGCTGTTGATGAAGCAGTCACATCATGCTGGATGCAGAACAACAGCAACGGGACAGACCTGTTTTCACCGGCAGGATATCTTGTGCATTCGGGAAACAGTTCACCCGAAATAACATGGCACCTATATGAATCTTCATCAGCCCCAATGTATGTGTGGAAGCACCAGGGGGTGGACTTTGGCATAGAAAATACACTCTACACTTCCAATGACGGAATGGAGGGTGAAGAGTATACACACAACAATGGCTGGCTACTGGTAGTACCACAGACAGTAAAGGCCGGGACGCTGGACTTCTGCTACACGCTCAAGAATGCAGGTAGTCAGGTATTCTCGGTAAGTATACCCTCTATTACATATGAACACGGGAAACAATATACATATATGCTTGAGATACGTGGCGCCGAGGTTGAGTTGAGACTCATGATCAGACCCTGGAACCATCTGGATTCAAGCCATGACATCACCATATAAGCATCGGTAGAACGAAAGAAGAACAATGTCAATCCATACAAAAATATTGCAGAAGATTTTGCTTTTTGGTGGCATATTGCTTACTTGTGCATGCAGCAATGACGAAAGCCTGCACACAGCAAGCGATACAACCCTGTACATAAATATTACAAGCAAAGGGAGTGTCCAGACGACACGTGGAGTGGAGGACCTGGATGACAACGGTACAGTCTCGGAGCAAGAGCTTATTGTTGACGGACGCAAGATGTACCGCCTTACAGTCATGCTCCTGGATGGAAACAGAGTAGCATCATCTACCGTACTTGAGTCAGGCGACCCACGTTTCTCTAATGAAAATACAGAAGCTACAGTCAGCTTCACCAACCTTGACTACACCAGAAGCTACTTGCTATATGCTGTTGCAAATTACGGTAATTACAATGGATTGACAGGCAACTTGAGTGAAGCCGATGGGGAAAACATCACAAGCGGGCTGAAAGTAACCGCATCGGGGGAGAATATATGCGACAGCAGCACCCCCTACCCTTTGTCACTTAAAAAAGAGATAAACCTTACACCAGGCAAGAACATAGTAAACGGTGAGTTGCTCAGGACATACGCAAGACTGCGCATAAATGTGCGTAACCACAGTTCACTCAGCGACCTATATATAACCGGACTCAGCTTTGATACAAAGTTCACACAGCAGAGCGCCGATCTCTTCGACGAGGGAGGAACAGCAAGCGTATCACCCGTAGTGACATCGGCAGGAGCCATCACACCTTTTGAACAGGAGATGATGATACCAAAGCTGGACGCTTATGGTAACGTGGGTGAAGCAACCGTTTTCGACACTTACCTGCTTGAAAGTACCGGAGGCAGCTACAACTATACTATCGGGCTCAAGTACGAAGGTGCAAAAACGGAAGAGTATTTTGTCGAGAACAAAGCAATCAACAGCGCGAGCGGAATTGAGGACGGTGCATTGTATGTAATATACTTCACAGACTCCAGACGTTACCTGTATGCCAATGGCAACTATGTAGGTGCCGGCAACTCATACCTCACAGGCGGCAGGCTCAACTACAATTACGTATGGAAGTTAAAAAGTGCCGGAACCGGAACAAACATATACAACATAGAGTCCATGGGCGAGACCGGATATTATATGCAGAGCTCAAACATAAGTAGCAAAGACCTTCCCCTGACTGTAGACCTTGGTCGAGAAGACTATTTTACAGCCAGCAACAGCGGCAACTACATAAGACTTCAAGGAACCAGAAAAAGCTACTACATGACAGTCTATGGCTCGTCCGTGTATGGCAGCAGTTCAAAGGACAATACAGAGCTACATTACCTACACCTCTACAAAGTGGGAAAGCGAGAGGTAACATCAGATATCACACATGAAGAGAAGATTCCCATAAAGACCATTGACAAGGAATCCGGAGCCGCAATACCGATGACTGGAATAAAGCGCAACGACTTCATTGATATTCTTGTCAACGTAACATACAACGAAAAGAGCGGGGATGTGGAGTTTGAAGTTACGGACTGGGAAAATATAGACGGTGAAATAACATTCGACTAAGAAAAGAATATGAAGCATTTGATAAACGGTACCATATTGTTCATATGCAGTTGCCTGTTGCTGCTTGGTTGCAGCGACGACGAACTGTATAAGCCTTGCAGAACAGGAAAAGAGGTAAAAGCTGTATTGGACTTCGGCACGGCAGACCATGGACACATAGACATAAAGACACGCACTACATATGACCTGCATTATGAGTCAATGGTGCGCAACATATATGTATTCGCCTTTGCCGGCAGCGAGAAGATCTACGGACATTATTTCAATGAATCGAACCTCAACGCTACCGGGGACAAAGAGTATTGGACTGTAAACAACATGTCTTCGGACAATACCGGCACACAGACAAGAGGTACACTGCACATGAGCATACCGAGCACCTCAACCCAGGTAGAGCTTGTACTCATTGCCAATATCGATCTTGACTTCATGAACATATCACAGGAACGACTTGGACTGATACGTACAAAAGAGGAACTCGGCAAACTGATAGTATCACTCAACCAGGAGATTCCTGACCGCAATGCCGGTTATTTCATGATGACAGGCAACCAAGAAGGGGTGAGCATATCTACCGACGGAGTGATAAACGTACCGGGCGGAGTCATCATGCTTCACAGGTTAGACGCAAAGGTTGAGGTAAATGTGCGCATAGATCCTAATGACGAGAGTGGGAGACAGAAAGTGGAAGAGTTCACTCCTGAATCGTGGGAAGTGATAAACCTGCCTAAAAGTTCATTCCTTATACCCTGTAACTCTGCCCTGCAACTTGTAGAGGATTCATACTTTGACATAACGCCCAAGAATTTTGAGAAAACCGAGAACGAAGTCATCAGTGGCAAAACAACGGGATGTGTTCTGCACGGCTTCTCATTCTACACATTAGAGAACAGGCGCTCGGACGAGAAAAAGAAGAGCGTTGAGGGTAATTTCCATAACCGCGACCGCAGGAACAAGCACACCGAGGACCCCGATAACGAGAATTACGGTACATACAACACAGAGAACGGTCTGTGGGAATATGCACCGGAACTCGCGACATACCTGATTATCAAGGGTGAACTTAAGATGCTTGTCGACCCGGGTTCTACAAACGAGCAGCATCTGGTTGCCGATGTCACATACTGGGTACATTTGGGCGATTTTGCCAAAGACAAGGACAATTACGACATTGTGCGCAATACACACTACAAGTATACAATAAACATAAAAGGAGTCGAGAACATCGAAGTAGAGGTTGACACATCAAATGACAACATCAATGGAATAACAGAAAACCAGCCCGGTGCAATGGGACATCTGTATGAGGCAGAGGAGGAGATTTATACATTCGATGCACACTATGGACAGAGGGTATACACCATACAGGCAAGCGAGGTAGACGTAGAGAACATGACCTGGTATGTCCGTACCCCGTTCGGACGTCAGGGTATTCCACTCAAGGATGCCTCGGGAAAGGAGATATACAATGACCTTGACTACAAATGGGTCGAGTTCATGCTTAACGACAAGAATGCAGTCAGCAAACTTTATTCAGACAGCAACAGCCAATACCCTGCCGACAAGAGCAAGCTGATGAATGTCATCCAAGTGCTTGATATGGTAAAGACAGAAGTGACATTATGGAAAGCCGGTCAGGAAAGTTTGTTTGATGCTAACGGAGAGATGAAATTCACGGTTTTCGTGGATGAATTCTATTACGAGGAGAACCCCATGAATCCCAATGACCCAGATATCTTGTGGAAGAAGTTCGTGAACCAGCCCAACCGTCTGATGCACATATTGTGCAAGAATAACCGTAGTGCCGACGATGACAGTTCCGTAACAGGCAGTATACTCACCATAAGACAACAATCCATACAGACACCTTATAATATAAGTCTGGAGCGTACAGACGTGAACGAGGCATGGGGATGCGAGACAAAGGACGAGACAAATAACATGGCATGGTTCTATCACCCTGACGAAAGAATGGGAAACCTGAAGGACTCACAGAAGCCGGCATACACTCCGGACAACACCTCATTGACAGACGGACTATACAACACAGCATGCCTCTTAAACCTTGTGAGAGGAACTGGCAATACCAAGAGTCTGAACGAAGCCCTGCGCTGGGATACATATATAGATTTCTCCGGGACCGACATAAAACTTAAAGAAGAATATACATCGGGCCTCTACTCGACACTGCTGCGTAACCGTGACATTGACGGCGACGGAATCATTGATCCCGAGGAACTGCGATGGTACATAGCTTCCCTTGAGCAACTTTGCGGACTCTTCATAGGTGACCAGGGACTGAGTACAGACGCACAGCTATACCCCATCGCTGCCGGCAGAGAGCCTAACACTCCTGTGAGCGGTGGTGTTTTCAACGGTGTATTCCCTTGGAGACTGCATGTAGTGAGCAGTACGGCATGGAAGCGGACTGCAGGCAACCTGCCCACCATAGTTTGGGCCGAGGAAGGTGCTTCTACAGGTGAATACCAGGTACACTGGGACAAGCCGGGATATTCACCTGTGCGTTGCGTGAGAAACCTCGGTATGCAACCTGCGACAGCTTCAAACATAATGATTGCCGGAGAAAATTACCCTGACGACCTACTGGTAAATGTAGAAAAGCCCACCGGTACTATAAATAAGAATTCGGTATACAGGTTCGATATGCGCAACATGAACAAGGAATCGCTGCGTGCATATTATACAACCCATGAACTTGTTCCCGACGATGAGTACAGCTCACTGGCACGCGTATATGACGGATTCGAGACTGGGGCACTACAACAATACACCAACACAAACCCATCGTACAATGTGCTGAAAGCAGAACTGGAGATAGGCGGTTCACCTTCACCGGCAGGATATCGAGTCCCCAACCTGCGCGAAGGAGTCATAATGCACCTATACTGCGACAATTCGACATGGTGGGACAGCAACAAAGGCACACTTGTCAGCAATTATTACTCCTTCGGTTATCATGGCAACCGATATGACGTTGTAAACGGAGAGCAGTTCTATTCATGGTCTATTTACAATGACCGCGTGACACTCGGCAACAATGCAACACATTATATCCGTTTCGTAAGGGACATACAACCATAATCCCTCTATTAAAAAACAGGGACTGGTGGTATCTTTTTTCAGGTATTTATTGTACCTTCGCGGTGAAATTGCAATAAACAACTAAACAAGAAAGACATTATGACAAAGAAAATCAATCCGGGAACATTGTGTGTTCAGGGAGGATGGC
>JAFXHQ010000053.1 GCA_017536325.1 Bacteroidaceae bacterium | reverse complement strand
GTTCTCGACCAGCTCATCGCTTTTGACCCCGAGTCAAAGGTTGCTTGCGAGACACTCGTCACAACGGGACAGGTAGTGATTGCAGGCGAGGTAAAGTCATCGGCATACGTTGACCTGCAGGATATTGCACGCCGTGTAATCAACAAAATAGGCTATACTAAGAGCGAATATATGTTCGACGGCAACTCATGCGGCATCTTCTCGGCCATCCACGAGCAGAGTGCCGACATCAACCGCGGCGTCGAGCGCGAAGACCCGATGTCACAGGGCGCCGGCGACCAGGGTATGATGTTCGGCTACGCAACCAACGAGACCGAGAACTATATGCCAGTATCGCTCGACCTCTCGCACCTCATCCTTACCGAGCTTGCCGAGATACGCCGCGAGGGCAAGGAGATGACATACCTGCGCCCCGACTCAAAGAGCCAGGTTACAATAGAGTACAACGACGAGAACAAACCCGTGCGCATAGACACGATTGTCGTTTCGACACAGCACGACGATTTCATACAGCCCACAGCCGAAGGTGCAGAAGCACAGCTTGCAGCCGACGCGGCACAGGTGGCAAAGATAAAGGAGGATGTGATAAACATCCTTATGCCACGCGTCAAGGCAAAGATAGCATCGGAGAGCGTGCTTGCACTCTTTGGCGATGACATCAAGTACCACGTGAACCCCACAGGCAAGTTCGTTATCGGCGGCCCTCACGGCGACACAGGCCTCACAGGACGCAAGATTATCGTGGACACATACGGCGGCAAGGGCGCACACGGCGGTGGCGCATTCAGCGGCAAGGACCCCAGCAAGGTCGATCGCAGTGCAGCATACGCAGCACGCCACATCGCAAAGAACCTTGTGGCAGCAGGTGTTGCTGATGAGGCTCTCATACAGCTCTCGTACGCAATCGGTGTTGCCGAGCCTGTAAGTGTCTTTGTGAACACATACGGCACAGCAAAGGTGAACCTTACCGACGGCGAGATAGCCGAGAAGGTGAAAGGACTCTTCGACCTGCGCCCAAAGGCTATCGAAGAGCGTCTGAAGTTGCGTAACCCTATCTACAGCGAGACTGCATCATACGGTCACATGGGCCGTAAGCCACAGGTTGTGACAAAGCGTTTCGAGTCACGCTATCTTGAGACAAAAGAGATTGAGGTTGAACTATTCACATGGGAAAAACTCGACTATGTGGAGAAAGTAAAGGAGGCTTTTGCACTCTAAATCGCTAACCTGCATTATCATTCCGAAACATTGTGAGGAATCTCAGAACCAGAAAAGATGTTCGAATTCGGTGACTGGATAAACCGCAAAAGGCACAATAGGGGGTTTGGCATACAATCCCCCTCGGCCTTTTTCTTCATCACCCAAGTGCTGAAGGAAAAAAGGCCCTACTATGCCTACCGGGAACTGGACCGCATAATAGCAGAATGCGGAGGAATGAGCAGAAGAGATGCAAGGGAACTCTTCAGGATAACCAACTACCTCAAGCCCGATAACTGCATAGCTGTAGCATCGGTTGCTGCTGCACACGCAATGAAAGCCGCAAGGCCAAAAGTTCCATTCTACATACTTGAGACAGGTACAGAAAAGGAGTTCCTGGAGATTATGGACAAATGTACTGAGCCAGGAATGCTCTACATTGGCAACACACCTCATCGCAGTGCACTACTCGAAACAGCAATGAGCCGTACCAACAATAGAAGTGCAATCGTCATTGAGGGAATAAGCCGAGACAAGGCCTCACGCGAGTTGTGGCAAAAGATTATCGATGACCAACGGACTATCGTTACATACGATATGCACCGCTATGGTCTTCTCCTTTTTGACCGCGAGAAAAAGAAACAGAACTACAAACTCAAGAGATAGGGAGATATGAAAAAAGCAAAGATATACACAGGCACCGGTGACGACGGCACGACATCGCTTGTAGGCGGCACGCGTGTCCCGAAGGACCACATAAGAGTGGAGGCTTACGGCACAATCGATGAACTGAATGCACAACTCGGGCTGTTGGCCGTGCAGTTGGAAGACAACGCATACATTGTTGACATTATGAACAACCTCCTCACCATAGGGTGTTCTCTTGCAACTGAAGGTAAAACAGCATACACACTCACCCAAACAGAGATAGAGACGCTTGAGAACATCATAGATAAACTCGAGGCATCACTGCCGCCAATGCGGCACTTCATATTGCCAGGCGGCAACGAAGCGGCAGCAAGAGCCAACATCTGCCGCACCGTGTGCCGACGTGCAGAAAGAGCTATCGTGTCACTGTGCAGGGAAGTCGAGATAGACCCGGTTATAACGACATATATAAACCGTTTATCGGACTATCTTTTCCTTTTGCAGAGACAACTGCTTGCGGGCAAGGAAAAAATATGGGAAAACCATTGTAAATAAGCAAAAATAGTTTACTTTTGCACGCACTTTAAAAAAGTATTAACGAAAAACAATTTACAATATGTATTGGACACTGGAACTGGCATCAAGACTTGAAGACGCACCATGGCCTGCAACAAAGGACGAACTTATCGACTATGCAGTACGTTCAGGCGCACCATTGGAGGTTATAGAGAACCTGCAGGAAATTGAGGACGAAGGCGATGTATATGAGAGCATAGAAGACATCTGGCCCGATTACCCGAGCAGCAACGAAGACTTTTTCTTCGACGAAGAGGAGTATTAAGATTCAACAATTAGTCAAACCATTGATTTTCAATAGGGAAGCAAGGAAAAACAAACTTGTTTCCCTTATTTTTTTGTTTGTTTAAATGCGGAATAGACCTGTTTATCTGTTGTATTCCGAGAATAAACTTGCTTATTTAC
>JAFXHQ010000006.1 GCA_017536325.1 Bacteroidaceae bacterium | reverse complement strand
CCTTTGCATACTCCACAGCACCCTCAGCCATATAACGGAGAAGAGTCTGGTTAGCATACTTGCGGGCACCGCTTGATACCTGAAGGATAACCGGAGACTTTGTCTCTACTGCAGCCATAATGATTGCCTGCAACTGCTCCATGTTGTTGAAGTTGAATGCCGGGATAGCATAACCACCCTTCATTGCCTTTGCAAACATCTCCTTAGTGTTTACAAGACCTAATTCTTTGTAGTTTACCATAAGTTATTGTATTAAAAAATGAATTAAACAATCGCTTTTGTTACCTTATCGGTAATTCTTTGCAAATTTAATAATTTCTTTCATTATACAGCCACATTGGAGAAAAATTTATACAATAAAAGAAACAAAGATTATTTCAGCTCAATTTAGCTGCAATAAAAAGGGATTTATCCGATAAATGAACTATCTTTGTGATAATAAATACTAAATACAGGGATCATGTACATCATTGGAATCGCAGGCGGTACAGCGTCTGGAAAGACAACCGTAGTAAAGGAGATAGTAAACTCACTGCCAGAAGGATCTGTTGCAGTCATTCCGCAGGACTCATACTACAAGGACAGCAGCCATGTTCCTGTAGAAGAACGCCAGTTCATAAACTTCGACCATCCCGATGCCTTTGACTGGGACTTGCTTGTAGAACAGATTGCAATGCTGCGCGAAGGCAAGGCTATTGAACAGCCAACCTACTCATACATAACATGCACACGCCAGCCGGAGGTTGTACATATCGAGCCCAAAGAGGTTATAATAGTCGAAGGAATTATGGCACTTGTAAACCCCGAGCTACGCGACCTTATGGACCTGAAGATATTTGTCGATGCCGATGCCGACGACCGTCTCATACGCCTTATCAGACGTGACATAATCGAGCGTGGACGTACACCGGAGACTGTTATCTCGCGTTACGAACGCATTGTCAAGGAGATGCATTGGGAATTCATTGAACCAACAAAGAAGTTTGCCGACATAATTATTCCGCAAGGAGGAAACAACGAGAAGGCCATACGTGCACTGCAAATGTCCATCAGATATTTCCTCAAATAACACCTATGAAAAGGCGGAATTACATCTACCCTATTCTATTGTTGGGTATCTTCTCTGCATTCATTGTTGCAGGAGATGCCATTTTCGGCTACAGTAAGCCCGACAGTACAGATTCCATGCAGACGCATAAGGTAGAGAACAAACCGGAATATAAGTATATTTCGCCATATGCCAGACTATCGCACTACGACGAGCACTTCAGGGCTGCAGCCGACAGTATCGGATATGACTGGAAACTCTTTGCGGCAATTGCATTCACCGAATCGCGCTTCGACAGCACAGTTGTGTCAGAAGCCGGCGCATGCGGTGTCATGCAGATGATGCCATCGACTCTGCGCGGCTTCAAGGTACCGGACTCGCTGTACAACGACAACCGTACGAATATTATGGCTGCGGCCAGACTATTGGAAGCACACGACAACCATTTCCGCAGGATAAAGAACCCGGAAGAACGCATGAAATTCATACTGGCATCATACAATGCCGGATACGGGCACATTATAGATGCAATGAAACTTGCCGAGAAATACGGCTACGACAAACACGTATGGACAGGCAGTGTGGATTCATTCCTGATAAAGAAGAGCTTGCCCGAGTATTACACCGATACGTTATGCCTTAACGGTGAATTCAAGAATTGGAAACAGACCTTCGCATTTGTAAAGCAAGTATATCGTCACTGGGCACGTTTCAACAACACTCAAGAGAGGTACAACGATTCAATAGAGATTGTAATGAAGAATGACACTCTAATAAAGATTGCCGTTCAACAGCCTGTTGCTGAATAATTATTTTCAGAATGCAAGACGGAATCCCATATAATTGCACCTTACTTCCGGTTTATTGCAATTACGATGAGACACACGGCAATATCTTGAATTCAAGCCCCAACTTCCTCCACGCAGTACACGATATATGCCCGATGCAGCACCTTGCGGATTCTCTTTCGGCGAGTTTGAATAGTAGCCATACGCATACCAATCTTGGCACCACTCCCATAAATTACCGCTCATATCATAGAGTCCTATCTCATTGGGGGCCTTCATCTTTACGGGATGAGTCTTGCAATCCGCATTGTTCCAGAACCACGCGACATCACCAAGCGAACTGCCGCCACAATATCTGAAGCCACGGGAATAGATACCGCCACGCGCTGCAAACTCCCACTCTGCTTCTGTGGGAAGACGGAATAAACGCCCGGTCGGCAACTGTTTGGCCAAAATGGAATTGAGTCTTCTTATAAATGCCTGGCAATCGTCATACGATACATTTTCCACAGGCATCATATCGCCCGAAAAATGTGACGGATAATTGTTCATCACCGCCTGCCACAACTCCTGAGTCACTAGAGTTTCACCAATGCAATAATCGGAAAGTGTTACATGGTGCACGGGGTATTCATCGCCGTCGGCATCCTTGCTGTCACCTGTATTTCCCATCTGGAATGAACCACCCTGCACTGCTACCATAGAAAAAGCGACATTGCCTACTTTAAAATGATGGAGAGGAAATGGGCGCCCCTTCTGTTCCCCATCTGCCAAAAGAGTTACCTCGCTATCCTCAAACAGAATTTCACCTGAAGTGCCTTTTTCACAAGAACGAGTCTCTTCAGAATCGTATGCATTGCTATGCTGTTCTGCATTATCGTTTCCTGTTTTATTTTTGGACATTAATTCAGAAGGAATGCTAGTCGCAACATTTGATTTAGCATCCAATAAAGAAAGGAATGCCCCGATACTCTGAGGACGGTCAACACGTCTCGGTTGCATAGCTGCAGTTATCGCTGTTGAAACAGACGATGGCATTGTTGCAGGTAATTCGGGTACACCTTCGTTCACAATATCACCGGCATCAGGCGGAGTGATTCCTGTCACAAGCTTGTAAAAAGTCGCGCCCAAAGAATAAATATCTACCGTCGGAGAAAACTCGCTCACACCACCGCGACGATATTGTTCCATCGGTGCATACCCATGACTTATTCCTACAGGCGTTGTACTGGTCTGCATTCCTGCGCTGTCGTACTGCTTGGAAAGGCCAAAATCGATGAGTACAGCATTTCCGTCATCATCCAGCAATATGTTTCCGGGTTTTACATCGAGATGCATCATTCTTCTGCTATGCACCAGTTCAAGGGCCGATGCTATCTGGCGTATATATCGCAACGCATCATTCACCGGTAACGGACCCGACTTCACCTTAATTGCCAATGAACCCCCAGGTATATACTCCATGACATAATACGCCGTACCATTCTCCTCAAAGACGTCGATTACAGACACAATGTTATTGTGCCTGAGTTTTGCCATATTCTGTGCCTCTTTGATGAATTTCTGACGAAAACGTTCGACGATATCACGACTCCCCACAGAGCCTACCGATACCTGCGAAGTATTGGCATCGCGATTACAGAGCTCCTTCATAAAGAACTCCTTTATCGCGACCTTACGTCCAAGACCTGTCTGTACAGCAAGATATGTTATACCGAAACCACCTTGTCCCAAGACGCTCTCGATACAATAACGCCCGCTTTGGAGCATAGAACCGGAATGAAGATTCATACCCTTGAATTATTAAGCAAACAGTTCCTGAAACTAACCCGAAAAGCATACAGAAACTGTTTGCAATATTAATCGATATGTGTTATTGCAAAGCCCTACACACCTGAATCACTTGCTCAACTGCTCGTGCATTGCTGCTGCGGCACGGCGGCCGTCGCCCATAGCAAGGATAACCGTTGCACCGCCACGCACGATGTCGCCACCGGCATATATGAACGGTATCGACGACTGCATATTCTCGTTCACAGCGATGGTGTTCTTGCGGCCAAGCTCAAGTCCCTCGACCGATGTAGGCACAAGCGGGTTGGGCGAAACGCCTACCGAAACAACAGCCATATCAATGTCTATTGTCTCAATTGCACCCTCTACAGGCACCGGTGAACGACGACCCGAAGCATCGGGCTCGCCAAGTTCCATCTTCTGCAGCACAATCTGCTTCACGCAACCCTTCTCATCGGCAATATACTCGATAGGATTATGCAGTGTGAGGAACTCGACACCCTCCTCCTTGGCGTGCTTCACCTCCTCGAGACGGGCAGGCATCTCGGCCTCGCTGCGGCGATAGATAATCATTGCTTTCTCCGCACCGAGACGCAATGCAGTGCGCACCGAATCCATAGCGGTATTACCGCCACCTATTACAGCCACACGCTTGCCAATGTGCATAGGAGTATCTGTTTCGGGGTTCGAAGCATCCATCAGGTTCACGCGAGTGAGGTACTCGTTGGATGAAAGTATGTTGATAGAGTTCTCGCCCGGGATATTCATAAAGTTAGGCAGGCCGGCACCTGATGCCACAAAGACACCCTTGAAGCCCTCGCCCTGCAGCTGTGCGATGGAAATTGTCTTGCCCACCACGCAATCCTTCACGAACTCAACGCCCATTGCACGCAGGTTCTCAATCTCGTGCTCAACGATAGAGTTAGGCAAACGGAACTCGGGAATACCATACTTGAGCACACCGCCAATCTCGTGCAGCGCCTCATATACCGTAACCGCATAGCCGAGCTTTGCCATATCGCCGGCAAACGAAAGGCCGGCAGGGCCTGAGCCCACAACAGCAACCTTTATGCCGTTTGCCGCAGCAACCTGTGGAGCAGGCATCTCGCCGCTCTCACGCGCATAATCGGCAGCAAAGCGCTCCAGAGCGCCAATGGCAACAGCCTTGCGACCCATCTTCAGGTGGATACACTGGCTCTCGCACTGTTTCTCCTGCGGACATACACGACCGCATACTGCCGAAAGCGAACTTGTCATCTTGAGCACCTGGGCAGCCTTTACAAACTCGCCACGCTCAATATTCTTAATGAATGAAGGAATCTTTATGCTTACAGGACAGCCCTCCATACAGGCAGGCTTCGGACAGTCGAGACAACGCTGTGCCTCAACAAGTGCCATCTCCTTTGTAAAACCGGTGTTCACCTCCTCGCGCAGTTTTGTAGCGCGGTATGCAGGCTCAAGTTCCGGCATCGGACAACGCTCTATTGCAGTGCGCTCCTTGGGTTTCATCTTGTTGCGGAGCTCGACACGCCACGCAGCATCGCGGTTGGTAAGGTCATCGCACTCACTCGCGCACTCCTCTACCGCACCAAGTTTCTCCAGTTCGTGAGCCTCCTCGGCCTTGAAAGAGCCAAGACGCTGCATCATACCGTCGAAATCGACCTGATGACCGTCGAACTCGGGACCATCGACACAAACGAACTTTGTCTTTCCGCCCACAGTCACACGGCAGGCACCGCACATACCGGTACCGTCAACCATAATAGTGTTGAGTGAAACGACAGTAGGAATCTCATACTGCTTGGTGAGCTTGCAGACAAACTTCATCATTATTGCAGGGCCGATAGCAACGCAGTGGTCAACTTTCTCACGTTTGATTACACGCTCGATACCCTCTGTAACCAATCCTTTGTCGCCGTATGAGCCGTCATCGGTCATTATGATAACCTCGTCGGACACCTCACGCACCTCCTTCTCAAGGATGATAAGGTCTTTTGAGCGGCCTGCAAGAACCGAAATCACACGGTTGCCGGCCTTCTTCAATGCAGTTGCGATAGGCAGCATAGGAGCAACACCAACGCCACCGCCGGCACAAACTACTGTGCCGAAATTCTCTATGTGTGTAGCCTGACCGAGCGGTCCCACTACATCGGCAATATAATCACCCTCGTTGAGGTCACATACACGGCTTGAGCTCAAGCCCACCTTCTGTATCACCAATGTAATGAGCCCCTTTTCAGGGTCGGCGTGGGCAATGGTAAGCGGAATACGCTCACCCTTTTCACCGACACGGAGAATCACAAAGTTACCGGCTCTGTATGACTTTGCAATAAGCGGAGCCTCAACACGCAGACGGAAAACCTTTTCCGAAAACTGCTCTTTCGATACTATCTTGAACATAATTTCAGCAATTACAACAATTTCTATATAAAGTTCTATAAAAAGTGCAGATGCAAGGCTTACGCCAAGCGAGCTAAACGTAAAGTTTACTTTAACGTTTTACAGCGAGCGCAGAAAAGGCTCGCCGAAGGCAAGGCTTGCGAAGTTTTTGGTGTGGGGAGTTTAGTACTCCTAAATGACTCGCACCAAAAACGAGCGTAACGCAGCAGATGCCTTTTTAGTGAACTTTATTTTTAATCTATAATTTCAAACCCACAATACGGCACCAACGCCTTCGGTATACGAATACCCTCGGGAGTCTGGTTATTCTCAAGGAGCGCAGCAACTATGCGTGGAAGAGCAAGAGCCGAACCATTGAGAGTGTGGCAGAGCTCGGTCTTCTTGTCGGCATTGCGGTAGCGGCATTTCAGGCGGTTGGCCTGGTAGCTGTCGAAGTTAGACACCGATGAAACCTCGAGCCAACGCTGCTGAGCCTCAGAATAGACCTCAAAGTCAAAGCAGAGAGCTGCAGTAAAGCTCATATCACCGCCGCAAAGACGGAGAATGCGGTAAGGAAGCTCAAGTTTCTTGAGCAAGCCCTCTACGTGCTCAAGCATCTCCTTGTGCGACTCCTTGCTATGCTCGGGAGTGTCGATGCGCACGATTTCAACCTTTGAGAACTCGTGCAGACGGTTAAGGCCACGTACATCCTTGCCGTAAGAACCGGCCTCGCGACGGAAGCACTGTGTGTATGCGCAGTTCTTGATTGGAAGCTGCTTCTCGTCAAGGATAACATCGCGGTAGATATTTGTCACAGGAACCTCGGCTGTTGGTATGAGATAGAGGTCATCGAGGTCGCAGTGATACATCTGCCCCTCTTTATCGGGGAGCTGACCTGTGCCATAGCCCGACGCAGCATTTACAACAGTAGGAGGCATAATCTCAACGTAGCCTGCAGCACGCGCCTCGTCGAGGAAGAAATTGATGAGTGCACGCTGCAACTGCGCGCCCTTGCCCTTGTATACAGGGAAGCCTGCACCTGTAATCTTTACACCGAGGTCAAAGTCGATGAGGTCATATTTCTTGGCAAGTTCCCAGTGAGGAAGAGCATTTGCAGGAAGCACGGTTTCAGTACCGCCGGTCTTCTCAACCACATTATCCTCGGCGGCAACGCCCTCGGGCACCTCGTCGTAAGGAATATTAGGTATTGTGTAGAGCACCTGCTGGAGCTCATCGGCAGCAGTGTCCATCTTTGCCTGCAACTCGGCAGCCTTAGTCTTGAGGACAGCGACCTCGGCCTTCACGGCATTTGCCTCGTCAATAGCCTGAGCCTTCATAAGCTGACCCACCTTTGCTGCAAGCTGCTTGTTCTGTGCGAGCACATTGTCGAGCTCCTGCTGTGCGGCACGGCGCGCCTTGTCGAGTTCGAGAACCTTTTCTATTGTCTCCTGAGCATTCTTGAAATGCTTCTTCTCCAAGCCTTTAAGCACCTTTTCGGTCTCCTGGCTGATTTGCTTAAGTGTTAGCATAATTATTATCGTTTTAGTATTTTCACATAAATGACACATTAAACGTGCCGCAAAGCCTTTAAACTACAAAAATACAATTATTTTTGATTATTTAACAACATAATGGTAAAAATATTACGTTGCAGGATTTCACACGACTGCATACAACAAAAAAGGCAACCACGAAGGGTCGCCTTTTAACACAACTGATAATAAAATCAGTTCTTCTCTGCAATAGGAGTAACTGAAACGTAGCTCTTGTCGTTCTTGCCACGTTTGAAAGTTACAACGCCGTCAACCAAAGCATACAATGTGTGGTCGCTGCCCATACCGATGTTTGCACCGGGGTTGTGAACTGTACCACGCTGACGTACGATGATATTACCGGCTTTACATACCTGGCCACCCCAGATCTT
>JAFXHQ010000052.1 GCA_017536325.1 Bacteroidaceae bacterium | reverse complement strand
CCTGTCTCATAGAACGGCAAGTTGAGGAAGTGTGCGTTCGTACGGTCATTAAGGCCTATTGAACGGCACGCAGCGCGTGCTTCGGCACGACGTATAGCACCTTTAAGATCGAGCAGCTTACGCGGTTCAGGCTCACCGACCTTCTTGTTGGCTATAACCTCCCTAATCTCGTCAAAGGCATCGCCGAAGCCCATTTCCTTCGCTGTATCCATATTCTGCAAAACAACATCGTCATACACAGCCACGTTACCCGATGTCTGGTATGCGACGTGTACATCATGTCCCTGCTCAATAAGGCGGTTGAATGTTCCGCCCATCGAGATGACATCATCGTCGGGGTGCGGAGAGAATATGATTACTCGTTTCGGGAACGGTGCAGAGGGTACAGGACGTGTTGAATCATCGGCATTGGGCTTGCCGCCGGGCCAGCCCGAGATGATATGCTGTATCTCATTGAACACGCGGATGTTTATCGAGTCGTATGTTCCCACGCGCTCCAAGAGATCGGAGAGTGAGTTCTTGATGTAATCCTGATGCGTTAGTTTAAGGATTGGTTTGTCCACTGTCTGACATAGCCAAATGACAGCCTTACGTATGAGCTTGTCGCTCCACTCCTGAGGGGGCGCGACCAACCATGGTTCCTTCACACGTGTAAGTTCCTGTGCCGCTGCCTCGTCAATGATTACCTGTATATCGTCATGGTCCTGAAGGAATGTTGCTGGATACTCCTCGTTCACACCGCCCTCGATGAGGTCACGCGCGATTTCGGCTTTATCCTCACCCCACATCATGAGCACGATTTTCTTTGCACTCATAATAGTCTCGAGTCCCATTGTGATAGCCATCTTGGGCACCTCATTGGGGTTGGAAAAGAACTTGTCCTGGTTCTTGCGTGTATTATAGCTCAACTGGACAAGGCGTGTTGTAGAGTGTGCATAGCTACCCGGCTCGTTGAAGCCTATCTGACCCAACTCACCAACACCCATAATCATGAGATCGACATTGCCGTTTACCTCATTCTCATATTTCTTGCAGTAGTCGTTTATATTCTCGTGCGGCACTGTCCCGTCGGGGAAGTGTACATTCTCCGGCTTTATGTCGATATACTTGAGCAGGTCCTCATACACTCTATGATTACGGCTCTGCGGTGAGTCGGGAGCCATGGGATAGAACTCATCGAGACTATACACCATAACATTGGCGAAGCTCACATCGCCGGCTCTGTAACGTTTCACAAGCTCGTTGTAAAGCCCCAAAGGAGTACGGCCGGTCGATAAACCCAGTACAAATGGACGTTCACCATTGTGTGAATTTATGGCATCGACCACTATGTCGGCAGCCCTCACTGCTCCCTCCTTCTCGGAAGAACATATTCTGGTGGGCACCTTCTCAAATTTACAGATACTTTCTATTGAAGCCAATATCGGCATCTCACCGATTTTGGGAAGCACAAAATTAGGATTCATAATCTTTTTAATTTTTAGTCGTAAGTTATTTAGTAAATTATCTCTTTATATCACTGTTTTTCAGTTTTCAGTTTTCACCTTTCAGTTTTTATCTCCTCCATTCCATAACCTTGGATGCAGGCTCACCTTTTTCTATAAGGGTCCTCATATAACGCATATAAGGGTCGGTATGACGGAAGAACATCTTGTATCCTTCGCACAATGCATTCATATATGGTTCACCGTTGGCTGCATACTCGAACCTATGCTTCGGGCACTCTCCGTGACACAGGAAGTAATAGTTGCAGCGTTTGCACTCCATAGGAAGCGCATCGCGCTTGTCACGCCCGAAGAGTTGCTGTTCGTCGCTACGGTACATCTCGGATAGTTCCTTCTCCTTTATATTGCCCAAACGGTACTCGGGATAGACGAAGTGATCGCAGGAATATACATCACCGTTATGTTCAACCACAAGACCGTCACCGCACACCTCGGCAAAAGCACACAACGAAGGCGGCACACCGCACCAGTTGCCGAGTATCACATCGAACAACTGTACGAAGCAGTTACCTACATCAAACTTCACCCATTCGTCAAAAACATCGCACATGAACTGTCCGTACCCTTTTGCCGATACCGACCAAGCTGCCTCGACGGCATCTTCTTCGTCGGGCGACACAATCAGGGGACGTTTTCCCGGGCGTTCCCTGACATACTCCACTACCGGCAGAAATTGCATGTAGCGGCTCAAGGAACTCAGAAATTTATAAACTTCGGCACCACGTCCCTCACTACGGGCATTGACCGTCGAGAGGATGTTGAACTCTACACCATACCGTTTCATCAGTTCCACGCCACGCATCACACGGGAGAATGTAGGAGCACCGCCACAATCGCGACGGAATGCATCGTGTATATCCTCTGGGCCATCGAGCGAAAGGCCTATGAGAAAATCATTGTCGCTGAAGAACCTGCACCAATCCTCGTTGAGCAGCACACCGTTTGTCTGCAAGGTATTCTCAATTTCCTTGCCGCCGGCATACTTCCTTTGCAGTTCCATAGCCTTACGGAAGAAGGGAAGACCTGTCATCAACGGTTCACCGCCATGCCAACAAAAGCTGACCGTCTGCTGCGATGCACCCTCAATATATTGTCTTATGTAGATTTCCAACAGTTCATCGCTCATCCTGGGCATAGAACCGTTGTATATCTCACTCTTGTCGCGGTAGTAGCAGTAATGGCAATCAAGGTTGCATGCCGAGCCGATAGGCTTCACCATTGTCCCGAATGCCGGTGCGCGTCTCATCTTCGCAACATCGGCAAGATGCAGATTGTTCTTCCGGTTGCCTTTCATCCCTTATTTTGCTATGAAATTCTCCTCGCCGTACTGCTTCTGAAGTTTCTTGAGTTTCTTCTTGAGCTTTGCCGTAACCTTCTCTGTTCCGGGCTTGCCGTATATATTGTCAAGTTCATTCTTATCGTTGCGCAAATCGTAGAGTTCCCACACATCGTCCTCGTAGAAATGTATAAGTTTGTGGGTCTCGGTACGCACACCAAGATGACGCTTTACTGCATGCTCGTCGGGATATTCATAATAATGGTAATACACACCGTCACGGTTGGGTTTCCACTTCTTGCCCTTGAGCACAGGAAGGAAAGAACAGCCATGTATGTCCGACGGCACATCAACTCCTGCGAGGTCGAGGAATGTCGGTGCATAGTCTATGTTCTGTACCATTGCAAGTGACTCGCCCGAGATGCCGCCGGGAAGCCTTACGATAAGAGGTGTTCGGAAAGACTCCTCGTACATCCAACGCTTGTCGAACCAACCATGTTCGCCCATATAAAAGCCCTGGTCCGATGTATATACGATAAGAGTATTGTCCATAAGCCCTTCGGCCTCGAGGTAATCGAGCACACGGCCCACATTACGGTCAACAGATGTTATCACACGCAGATAGTCGCGCATATACTGGCGGTACTTCCAGGCATCGAGTTCCTTACCTGTGAGACCTGCGGCCTTGAATTCGGCAATAATCTTGTCGTAATGTGCATCCCATGCCAGTTTCTGCTCGGTGTCCATATTGCTGTACATACGCCTGCCCCAAGCCTCAAGGTCGGGACGGCTATGTATGGTGCTGTCCTTGTCGGCCATCTTCAGGTCATATACAATATCCATATCCTTACTTATTGACATCTTCTGCCCGGCAGCTGCAATGCGGCCCTCATAGTTATCGTAGAACGTTTCGGGCAACGGGAATTCGCTGTCGGCAAAGAGGTCAAAGTCACAAGTGTCCGGCATCCAGGTACGGTGCGGTGCCTTGTGATGCAACAACAGACAGAACGGTTTGCCTGTATCACGCCCGTTCTCCAGCCAATCCAGTGCAAGGTCCGTTGTCACATTCGTGGCATATCCCTTGCGCTGCACCTTCTCGCCATTGCATATGAAGGTAGGGTTATAGTAATCGCCTTGCCCTATGAGGATATCCCAATGATTGAAGCCTGTAGGTTCTGATGTAAGGTGCCATTTGCCGATAACGGCAGTCTCATACCCCTGCTTCTGCAACAACTTGGGGAATGTCTGCTGGCTGCCGTCGAACGACGAGCTGTTGTCGGTGAAGCCGTTGGCAAAGCTATGCTTGCCGGTAAGCATACAGGCACGCGACGGACCGCTGATTGAGTTTGCCACAAAACTGTTGGTAAAGCGCAAGCCGTCAGCAGCAATGCGGTCAATGTTCGGTGTGCGTATAAAAGTGGTATCGTATGCACTGATTGTCTGGTACGAGTGGTCGTCACACATTATAAAGAGGATGTTCATTGGTTTGTCGTCACCATCGCAGCCTTCTACGGCAAATGCAGGTGCAACAGCCATTCCGGCCATTGAAAGGCAAAGGAGTTGCTTTGTTTTGTCGAATATCTTTTCCATAATCCGAATTTCACAAATTAATGTTCGGTTTTAACGAATATACTTTTATGCGAAGATATAATAAAATATCGGTATTTTTTCAATATTAATTTTTTTTATAAAAATAAATAACCGCTGTGCGCACACAGCCGTTATTTATTGCAGTATTCATTAAAAAATATTAACATTTCCAGCCCAAAGCCGAAGCGCCAAGGACCGCTGCGTCGGCACCGGGAAGCGAAGACTTCAAGACCTTTACCTTGTCTTTCCACAAGAAGACTACATTCTCGTTCATCTGCTTGCGGATAGGTTCGAGCAACAAGTCACCGGCATTGGCAAGACCGCCAAAGAGGATTATTGCCTCTGGAGCCGAGAATGCGATGAAGTTGCAGAATGCATCGCCCAACACTTTACCGGTAAACTCGAATATCTCTTTTGCGAGCTTGTCGCCCTGCATTGCTGCATCGAAAAGCATCTTTGAAGTAAGTTCATTAATGCATATATCGCGCAGAGTACTTGGTGTATCGCGTTCAACCAGCCATTTTTTCGCCGTGCGCACGATACCGGTTGCCGAAGCGTATGTTTCGAGACAGTCCGTTCTGCCACAGCCGCAAGAACGGCCTTCGATGACCGGAGAAGTGGTGTGACCAAGTTCGCCTGCAAAGCCGTCGTGGCCATATATAAGCTGCCCGTTTGCCACGATACCGCTGCCTACACCCGTACCGAGTGTTATATACACGAAGTCCTTCATGCCTTGAGCCACACCGTACTTCATTTCGCCGATAGCTGCTGCATTGGCATCATTAGTAACCTTTGTTACAAGACCTGTTTTCTTTTCTATAAGCCAGCCCAGAGGCACAATACCTTTCCAAGGCAGGTTAGCGGCATTCACAATCTCACCAGTGTAGTAGTTGGCCATTGGAGCTCCTACGCCCACACCTTCGAGTTTGCCAACACATCCGTTCTCCTCGGCAAGTCTTTTGATTACTGCCGCTATAGAGTCGGTATATTCCTCAATGTCAGGATGTGCCTGAGTCTTGATTGTATCATCCTTGGCCAGGATATGGCCCTTTACATCCACAAGACCTATCACGGTATTGGTACCGCCAAGGTCAATTCCAATTACATACTTTTCGCTCATAATTCATATTATTGTTGAGTTATTGTTCTATTTTGCGAATATAAAGAAAAAAAACAACCTACCATCATAGCAACTGGGAAATTTGCAAAAATTTTAATTTATAGTTTTTTGTTTACCCATGTTTGCCTATCTTTGCGAGTGATATATTCCACTTATGGAGTACTGCATCAGAAGACATTAAAACCTTTTTAAAAACAGTTACCGAACATGACACGACGTTTTTGTACACTCATATTTGCCCTCGCGACATTGGCAACAGTTTCTGTAGCGCAGAAAAAAGCACCCGGCATCCTGCCGAAGCCAACCACATATGTGGCTGGAAACGAGAACAGCAGCTTCGAGCTCAACCAAAAGACGACAATCGTATGCAAGATTGACGGCAAGGATGTGAAATATGCCATCAACGAGCTCAACCGCATAACAGAGGAGGTACTTGGCATAAAATTAAAGAAGAGTTCCAAGATTAAGGGAGCCAACAATATCATAATCAGAGAAGACAAATCCTTGAAAGAGGAGGGATACACACTCGATATCACACCCGAGAATATAATCATATATGCCAACAGCGGTGCAGGTGTCTTCTATGCCATGCAGACACTTAAACAGATAATCCCGGTACAGGCATATGAGACCCCACTCGACCTGGAGAAGGTGAAATTGCCGATACTGAAAATTACCGATGCCCCACATTTTGTACACCGCGGATTCATGCTCGACTGCTCCCGTCATTTCTGGGACGTTGAGACAATAAAGGAGATGCTCGACATTCTTGCAATGCACAAGATGAATCGTTTCCACTGGCACCTTACCGAGGATCAAGGCTGGCGTATTGAGATAAAGAAGTACCCTCTGCTTACAGAGATAGGCAGCCTGCGCGAACAGACAACGACCGGACACAACGAAGGACTCGACGGAATACCTTATGGCGGATACTACACACAGGACGACATCAAGGAGGTTGTAAGATATGCCCAGGAACGTTTTATCACCATAATTCCAGAGATTGAGATTCCGGGACATTCTCTTGGCGCATTGAGTGCATACCCATGGCTCGGCTGCGAGGGAGAAAAGGGCAACTACAAGACTTGGGCCTATTGGGGTGTATCGAAGCAGATTGCCTGTGCCGGACGCGAAACGACATTCGAGTTCTGGGAGAATGTGCTCGAGGAGGTAATGGAACTCTTCCCCGGCGAGTATATACACATTGGAGGTGACGAGGCACCGCGCGACTTGTGGAAGGAGTGCCCCGATTGCCAGAAGCGCATCAAAGACAACAATTTGAAGAACGAGGCAGAACTGCAATCATACGTAAACAACCGTATCGAGAAATTCCTGAACGAGCATGGCCGCAAGCTTATCGGTTGGGATGAGATTCTTGAAGGCGGCGTAAGCCAAGGTGCAACCATAATGTCGTGGCGAGGCACAGAAGGCGGCATCGCAGCTGCAAAGAAAGGCAACAACGTAATAATGACCCCGAGCAGCTACTGCTACCTCGACTACCGCCAGACTACCGACCGCAAGGATGAACTCGACAGCAACGGCAGCTACGTTCCCCTAAGAAAGACATACTCATTCAACCCGTATGACCAATTGGAGAAGGATGAACAGAAATACATCATGGGAGTACAGGGCAACCTGTGGACCGAATATGTAACCACCCCTATGCAGTTGCAGTACAAGACATTGCCGCGCCTGGGCGCAATAGCCGAGATTGGCTGGAGCAATCCCGATCCAGCAACGAAGGATGTCGAGGAGTTCATCGGCCGAGCAAAGGAACTGGCACGCTATTATAGTGTATTCGGTTGGAGTTTCGGACGTCACTTCTATGAGGATGGTGTACAGGTCGGATGGTAAGAACAATTTATTTATTCCATTAAATAATTTTAAGAAAAATGATAGAGGCTTGTTAATGACAAGTCTCTATTTTTGTAACCGTACAATACTTTATTAAACAACTGAACAACAAACAGACAACTAACCTTAATTTTTATGAAAAGAATCACGACCTTTTTATGCCTGTTGCTCACAGCAGCAATAGCAATGGCCGACGAGCCTTTCCGCAATCACAGGTACGACTCATTCAAAGTGCTTGAGACAAACGATGAGAGCATTGTATTCATCGGGAACAGCATTACCGACATGCATTGCTGGCCCGAAGCATTCGTCACATCAGATGGAAAATACCTTCCTATCGTCAACCGCGGCAATTCAGGAACTTACTCTACAGAACAGAGCAACAATCTTGAAAGCTACATTGCAGGCAAGCCAAAGAAGGTGTTCATGATGATAGGCACAAACGATATTGCCACATCAGGCGGTCTCAATTTCAGCGGCGAGCAGGTATTGCAGTATGTAAAGAGCATAGTTGAACGCATACACATGCGCTCGCCAGAGACAAAGATATATCTCTACAGCATACTGAACAACAGCACCGGCAACCGCGTAGAAGCCACATGGCTACACACCAACGAGATTGTAAAGGCGTACGTCGAGAGCAAGAATGCAGAGTGGCTAAAGTACATCGACCTTTACGACAAGCTTACCGGTATTGCTCAGGGTGGCGTGTGGAGCTACGACAAGCTTCACCTCACTGCCGCAGCCTACAAGGTTTGGTGCGAGACT
>JAFXHQ010000051.1 GCA_017536325.1 Bacteroidaceae bacterium | reverse complement strand
GGGCACGTGCAGCTCAACAGAAGATTGAGGAAAACGAAATGCAGATACTCGACCTTGAACCACAAATAGAACAGGCTGAAGCAACACTTGCAGCAGCAAGAGAGAGGGAACGTAATGCTGATAGAGCATATCGAGACGCAAAAGACATCTACAACCTTACAGCAGCAGAAGCTGGCAATTCCACTGATGCAGCAGTGAAGTTATGGGTAGAGACGGACGACCAATCGGACGAATTGATTGAGGCTACAGAAGCACGAGAACAGGCAGAAGCAGACCTCGCAAGGCTCAATGAAAGACTTGCTCTTTTGCAAGCTGCAAATTCCACGTTGGAGAAGAAATACAATGTGTCGGCAAGGGTGTTGCAGGATGCAGCCAACCATAACTCCGACCCATTGATTATTAACCCGGACGGTGGCGATACCAAAGACAAGTTCGCCACCGAAAACGAGTGGCGAGAAAGGCAGGAAGCTCTCAACCGCATTGCTTACGCAAAGGGTGAGAAGAACTATGAGCAATACACCTTGCGTATGCAGGAGATTGCTATCGATTACCACCGCAAGCAGTTGCAGCATACTGACCTCTCCGCGCTGGAGCGTTTGGGTATCGAGGCCGATTATTACGAGGCGGTAAGGAAGAAGCAGGAGCAGGAGAACGGATTTGCCGAAGAGCGTAGCAAAGAGGCCATACAGACAGCCAAAGAGCAGGAAGAAGAGAGGTACAGCACACTGCTTGCAACAGAGAAGCAGAGGTACATCGACGGCAAGATTTCGCTTGCCGAGTACCAGAGCGCAGTGCAGTTGGCCGAACTTGAACATCTGCGTCGTATGACACAGATATTCGAGAAAGGAAGCGATGAATATGTGCAGGCAAATGCACGCTATCAAGACCGCCTTATTGCCGACCAAAATGCAAGACAGCGAGAGAGCGAAAGGCTGGAGCGTTAACATTTGAACGAACTTGCAAGGCTGAAGAAGGAGTATTTCGGCAATTCTCCTGCCGAGAATGAAGCACTGCTTAACAAAGACCTTGCTAACCTCAAATTGGTTTACGATGCAGAAATTCTTGCAGCAGGCGACAATGCGGCAGAGAAGTTACGCATTGATGAAGCATACGAACAGGCGAAGTTGGCTCTTCGCCGGAAATACGGTATGCTTGCAGAAGAGGAGAACAAGAATTTTATCCTGCAAAGCGTCGAATGGCTGGAGAGCGACGGGGGAGAAGCGTTGACCGGCACGATAGACACGCTTGTTTCGGGAATGTCATCTATCTTCAGCAGTCTTTCTTCAATCATTCAGGCAGAGTTGGAGGTGCAGACAGCAGCCATTGAGAGCAGATACGACAAGGAAATATCAATGGCCGAGGGCAACACCTATAAGGTGAAGAAATTAGAGGAACAGAAAGAAAAGGAGATAGCGAAGCTGAAGAATGAGGCGAACAAGAAGATGTTTGCAATGCAGGTCGTGCAGGCTGTTGCACAGACAGCACAAAACGCAATATCGGCATACGGTTCGGCAGCAGCCATTCCTCTTGTCGGTTTTATCCTTGCTCCTATTGCAGCAGCTACAGCGATAGCAGCAGGAGTACTGCAAATAGCGGCCATTAAGAAGCAACAGCAAATATCGCAGTCGCAAGGATATATGCAGGGCGGTTTCACCAAACCGGGCAGGCCCGACGAGGTGGCAGGCGTGGTACACGCAGGCGAGTGGGTGGCATCGCAGGCTCTGTTGGCTTCACCTGTTGCACGCCCGATGATTGACGCAATGGACTATGCACAGCGTACCAATACGATTGGTTCTCTTCGTGCCGATGATGTTTCCCGTTCCATTACTGCCCCTATGGTTGCAGCACAGCAACAGCGTGAGGTGCGCGTTATTGTGGAAAGATCCGAGCAGGAGCAGAAGCCCGACACGGAACTTTCCTCTACAATACGCCGTTTGAATGAGCGTTTGGACGAGCCATTCGTTACGATAAACACCATTGAGGGCGATTATGGTATCAAGCAGGCGCAGGACGAGTACGACAAACTGATTAGAAACAAAACACCTAAATCAAGAAGATAATATGCAGATAATTGTTAATGGCAAGCCTGCCTACATAAAGAAAGGCTCTTCGTTTCAGTTCGTGGCCGAGAACAGGCACTTTACAGGTTCGGACTCCTATTCGCTCTCTATTACCTTTCCGCTGAAAGGGTGCAGTGAGAACATTGCGATATTCGGAAATATTCACCGTACCGATGTTGAAAGGGAGCAGGTGAATTTTGACTGCACCATTATAGACAGGAAATTCCGTCGTGAGGGTATTATTACCATTACGAGCATATCGGACAGCGAGGTAAAGACGCAGTTCCTTGAAGGGCGTAGCGTACAGAATTATGATATAAAGTTTGATGAAATTTATATCAATGAATTGCAGCTTGGCTCATATTCTCCGACTCTTACTTCATCGCCATACGATAGTTGGCGCGGTATTGACCGTAGCCAAAATTATGTCGCACTTCCGTGGGTGAACAACTCCAGCGGTAATGTGCAGAACAAGATTACAAAGCCGTCATCAGGTGCGAATTGGCAATGGGGTAGCGATGTGAAAGGACTGTCGTATCAACCTTACCTTGTATATATAATAAGGCTTATATGTATTAGACTTGAATATGAGGTTGATATTTCCGAGATAGAGAAGTCGCAATACAAGTACCTCATTATATGCAATGCCTTGCCGTATGCTTGGGAAAATTACTATTGGGAGTCTATTCTGCCTCATTGGACTGTTACGGAGTTCTTCGAGCAGTTGGGCTATCTGCTTGGGAGTGATTTCAGTATCGACCATAAAGCGCACAGCATAGTGTTCCGCTTTATTCGCAGTGAACAGGAGAAGATACAGCCTTGCCGTATTGACAAGGTTGTAGATAGTTATTCTGCCGATGTTTCACAAGATAATGCCTGCAAGTACATCGAACAGGTAGGTTTAAGGTATGCGGACTGCGACCACCAAGCATGGAAGAGTTATGTCTGCGATTGGTTCATCAACGAGAACAGGCGTTCCGTGAAGGAGTTTCCCGATATGGGAGAATTTGAGTATTATCTTTATCAATATATGGACGACTCGGACGATAGAGGCGGTTATTGGTATGAGAGAAGCGGTTGCGTGCGTGCAATGAACTACATTTTCTATGTAAAGGATGTTGATACTTATTTTGTCGCAAGGTGCTTTTATTGTCGGAAGCGTACAGGCGACTTTACTTGGTGGCAACAGGAGTATGTGGTTATGCCTATAAATGTTTTCAGAGAGAGAAAAAGCAGTAATGAGAATGGCGAAACCATTGAGCTGAAATGCGTACCTGTATGGCTGGATAATGTAGAGGGCTATAATTGGAGTATATATCTCGACCTGCCGGAGTTTGATGCGTCTGCTTCTGAAGAGAACTATGAGCGCACGAATGACAATAACGGCTGGAACCCGTCAGGGCAACAGATGCCTGTCGTAAATAATCTGCTTGCCGGGGAGAGGGAGAGAAAGACGGAATTCTTCGATAAGATATATCTTGGTTTTTGGACGGGAAATGCACTTACAACATACCTTATGCCGTGTCCGATTATTGATTACATTACAGTCGTCGGTGAGCGTACCTATCATATTAAAGATATGTCGCTTCGTCTTACGAATGGTTATAACAAACAGCAATTCTATACCCTTGAAGAAAATGTCAAATATACTTTCTCCTTCCTTGCAGATGATATACCTAACCCTCGTGCCCTGTTCTATATAAAAGGGCAGAGGT
>JAFXHQ010000005.1 GCA_017536325.1 Bacteroidaceae bacterium | reverse complement strand
GTCAGAAATAGGCCGTAACGTAGTGCAGGCCAATTTCCTTCCCCCGAATATATTTATTCGTCAGAAATAGGCCGTAACGTAGTGCAGGCCAATTTCCTCTTCCCCGAATATATTTATTCGTCAGAAATAGTCCGCGGTGCCCGCAGGTTTAAATAAATAAAGCGATGGTTAACCATCGCTTTATTTATTTAAACCTATTACCTGCTCTTTTACCTGCCTCAATATCTCGCTCGAGAAGAGGAAGTCGTTGAGTGTGCTGTTGTCAGTGTTGAGAATATCTTTCTTGTTGCCTTCCCAGCATAGCTCGCCGTTGGCCAGGAACAGGATGTTGTCGCCGATGTTCATCACGGAGTTCATGTCGTGGGTGTTGACGATTGTGGTTATCCCGGCTTCATCGGTGATGTCGTGTATGAGCTGGTCGATGATGAGTGAGGTCTGCGGGTCGAGTCCCGAGTTCGGTTCGTCACAGAACAGGTACTTGGGCTTCATTGCTATCGCGCGGGCAATGGCTGCGCGTTTCTGCATTCCGCCAGACAGTTCCTCTGGGCTCTTGTCCTGGGCCTCGATGAGGTTTACACGCTCAAGGCATGCGCGTGCGCGCTGTACCCTCTCGTTGTATGTCATTGTGGAGAACATGTCGAGTGGGAACATGACATTCTCCAACACGCTCATCGAGTCAAACAATGCGGCGTTCTGGAAAAGCATACCGATCTCCTGTCGCATTTGCAACTTCTCTTTCTTGTTGAGTGACATTATGTCGCGCCCGTCGTAGCTTATTGTCCCTTTGTCAGGCTCTATAAGGCCGACGATACACTTGAGCAGCACGGTTTTGCCTGCACCGCTCTTGCCTATGATGAGGTTTGTCTTGCCGTTCTTGAAGACGGCGTTGATATCCTTGAGGACATCCTGCTCCTCGAAACTCTTGTATAGTGAACTGACCTCTATCATTGCATCAGGAGTTGTGTCAGGATCATATCGGAAAACAGTATCAGCACGCTGCAGCTAACCACTGCATTTGTGCTTGCCTTGCCCACCTCGATGGAGCCGCCTTTGACATTGTAGCCGTAGAAAGAGGCAACCGAGGTTATTATGAAGGCGAAGAATATAGCTTTGATTACGCTACACCAGATGTACCACTGGTTGAATTCATACTGAAGGCCTACTATAAGGTCCTGCGGTGTCATTATACCGGTGAACTCTCCGATGGCGAATGCTCCGGCAGTGCCTGCGGCTATGCTGAAGATGACCATAATGGGTATTGTCGACATGAGGGCCGTGACCTTGGGCAGTATCAGGAAATTTGCGGAGTTTACACCCATTATCTCAAGTGCGTCGATCTGCTGTGTCACGCGCATGGCACCAATCTCGGAGGTTATGTTCGAGCCTACCTTTCCTGCAAGGATAAGACACATGATGGATGAAGAGAACTCCAGCAACAGAATCTCGCGTGTCGCGTATCCTACGACGAACTTGGGCATCCAGGGGCTCTCCACGTTCAGCTTCATCTGTATGCATATTACGGCTCCTATGAAGAACGAGATAAGGAGGACTATGGGAATTGAGTTGACTCCCAACTGGTATGTCTCGTGCAGTGTCTGCCTGAAGAAAATCCTCCAGCGTTGCGGACGTGACAATACACGCCCCATAAGCATCAGATAGCTGCCGAATGTCTTTATTGAGTCAATCAGGAACATTTTTTCTGTTTTTCAAGCCTTTTACCGTACAAAGGTACTAAAAAATGGATATTTATAGTGTTAATTAATATTACAATGTTTCTCTTTTCTCCTTTTACCGCCATAAAGAGCCCGTTTTTTTGCGTAAACGGCAAAATTGCATTATCTTCGCCGGGTGTATAAATATGCTTCGGGAAATGGAGATGAACGATAACAACATCAATGCCGGTAGTGCAGAGCGTATGGTGCTGCGCACCGAAGGGCTTGTCAAGAGGTACGGCAAGCGTACGGTCGTGAACAATGTGTCGTTTGACGTCAAGCAGGGCGAGATTGTCGGCCTCTTGGGTCCTAACGGTGCAGGAAAGACGACTTCGTTCTACATGACCACCGGTCTTGTCGTTCCCAATGGCGGGCGTATCTTCCTTAACGATGAGGAGATAACAAAATTCCCGGTGTACAAGCGTGCCCGTGCGGGCATAGGCTATCTTGCACAGGAGGCAAGCGTGTTCCGTAAGCTCAGCGTTGAGGATAACATCGCATCGGTGCTCGAACTTACAGGCAAGCCCAAGGAGTATCAGAAAGAGAAACTGGAGAGTCTTATTCAGGAGTTCCGTCTTCAGAAGGTGCGCAAGAACCTTGGTGACCGTCTTTCGGGTGGTGAGCGCCGCCGTACGGAAATTGCCCGCTGTCTTGCCATTGACCCTAAGTTCATTATGCTTGACGAGCCGTTTGCGGG
>JAFXHQ010000050.1 GCA_017536325.1 Bacteroidaceae bacterium | reverse complement strand
GGGCATAGAGCTTGTGTCCGCTGAAGGCGAAGAAATCGGCATCCAGCTCCTGCACGTTTACCTTAATGTGCGGTGTGCTCTGTGCACCATCCACAAGCACCGGTACTCCGTGGCTATGTGCTATTGAAATAATCTCCTTTATCGGATTCGTTATGCCGAGCACGTTCGATACATGGGCAATGCTCACAAGACGTGTCTTTCCGTTGAACATTCTGCTATAGGCATCAATATCAAGTGAGCAATCGTCCTTAAGCGGAATTATACGCAATGTTATGCCTGTGCGGTCGCGAAGCATCTGCCAGGGGACAATGTTGCTGTGGTGCTCCATTGTGGATATGATAACCTCGTCACCGCTCTTCAGCATGCTTCCGAATGAAGATGCCACCAAGTTTATGCTTTCGGTTGTTCCTCGTGTGAATATTATTTCGTGGCTATGCTCTGCGCCGATAAACTCCCTGACTCTGTTCCTGGCATCCTCCATTGCCTCCGTAGCCACTTGCGAAAGGTGGTGTACTCCACGGTGCACATTGGAGTTTATGGTTAAATATATATCGCTTATTGCATCGATGACATGCCTGGGCTTTTGGGTCGTGGCTGCATTGTCGAGATATACAAGCTGTTTGCTGTATATCTGCTGTCCCAATATGGGGAATTCCTTTCTTATTAGGTCGGTGTCGAGCATATTCTTTTCTTTATTTGCACAGGTTGCATCCTTTGCAACGGTTCAGTTCACCGCGGAATCGTTTCTCTACAAGCATGTGCAACCTGTCGCGTAGGGCTTCTATTCCAATGTGTTCTATCACTTCTCCTGCAAATGCATACATGAGAAGATGGCGTGCTTCATCGGCAGGCACACCGCGTTGCTGCATATAGAAGAGCGCGTTCTCGTCAAGTTGTCCTACTGTTGAGCCATGGCTGCACTTGACATCATCGGCATATATCTCCAACTGCGGCTGTGCATACATGTGTGCGCAACTGGTGAGGCAGAGGTTACGGTTTGTCTGTTCCGAGACGGAATGCTGTGCTCCGGGGCGTATGAGCATCCTGCCGGCAAAGACACCGGTGGATTCTTCGTCTAGTATATATTTGTACAGTTCGTTGCTTGTGCAGTGCGATACCTTGTGATCGACAATGGTACGGTTGTCTATGTGCTGTTTCTTGTCTCCTATGGCAAGTCCGTTGATGCTTGTCTCGGCACCCTCACCCTCAAGGCGAACTTCTACGTAATTGCGTGTAAAGCCGTTGGTAAGTGTTATGTTGCTGTGCTTGAAACGGCTGTCTCTATCCTGATGTACAAAGATATGTCCAAGCCGGGTGTTGGTGAGGGCAGTCTCTTCAACTTCATACATGTCGAGTGATGCTCCGCGGCCGATGAATATCTCCGTAACCTGTGTCGAAAGTGTCTGTTTCTGCAGCGAGGAGTGGTCGCAAAGAAGCAATGATGCCTTGCTGTTCTCCTCGAGTATTATGAGCAGCCGGCGGTTCGACATCATCTCTACATTGGACTGCAGAAGTGCTACAATCTGTATGGTCTCTTCTACGGTTGTGTTCTTAGGAATATAAAGCACTATGCCGTCCTGCGTGAATGTCGTGTTGAACTGGGCTATGCTGTCACCATCCCCTGCAAGTCGGTTGTAGTATGGTTCAAGAAGGGTGGGGTTTTTCTTGGCAATCTCGTTGAGACTATCGAGGATTACACCCTGGGGCAGGCTCTTGCCTTTGTTGTCGGCAGCTCTGAAACTGTCGTTGACAATGTATGCCTTGTGGGTGTTGAGGTTCGGGACATCGCATATGAATATGTCGTGTGAGCCGGTTTCGGCCATAACACGGCCAAGATTCATCCCGTAGTCGGTTGCAAATCTCTTTGCCACGTTTGTGTGAAGCCAGTTCTCCTCCTTTGGACCCGGGAAACCGCTGGACTTGAATATCTCTAAAGCCTTTGCGCGTTCGGTGTTGAGCAACCGGGCGCATGGCTTGTCTATCAGTTCCCTGTGACTGTCGAAGATTGCTATGTATTCCTTTTCGTTGCCCATCGTCAGTTCTCGTTTTTTATCCAGTCGTAACCGCGTTCCTCAAGCTCCATTACAAGCTCGGGACCGGCGGTCTTTACTATCTTGCCGTTGTATAGTACATGTACAATATCTGGCTTTATGTAGTCGAGCAGTCTCTGGTAGTGGGTTATGACTATACTAGATGTATCTTCGCGCTTGAGCTTGTTCACACCTTCTGCAACTATGCGAAGGGCATCTATGTCGAGGCCCGAATCGGTTTCGTCGAGAATACTCAATGTGGGCTCAAGGACTGCCATCTGGAATATCTCGTTACGCTTCTTCTCTCCGCCGCTGAACCCTTCGTTTACCGAGCGGTTGGCAAGCTTGCTGTCGAGGTTAACCAGGGCGCGTTTTTCGCGCATCATCTTGAGGAATTCTGTCGCATTCATAGGCTCCAGTCCAAGATATTGGCGTTTGGCATTGACTGCCGCTCTCATGAAGTTGGTAATGCTCACTCCCGGTATCTCAACAGGGTACTGGAACGACAGGAAAAGGCCTTCGTGGCTACGATCCTCAGGGGCAAGCTCAAGCAGGTTCTTGCCTTTGTAAATCACTTCACCTTCTGTAACGGTATATGCCGGATGGCCTACCAGTACATTGCTGAGAGTGCTCTTTCCAGAGCCGTTGGGTCCCATTATGGCATGCACCTCACCGGCCTTGACCGTGAGGTTGATACCTTTGAGTATCTCTTTGCCGTCGATAGTGGCATGAAGGTTCTTTATTTCAAGTAAGTTTTCCATATTTCATCAATTTATCAGCCTACGGCACCTTCGAGCGATACACTCAATAGCTTCTGCGCCTCAATGGCGAACTCCATAGGCAGTTTGTTTAGTACTTCCTTGGCATATCCGTTGACTATGAGTCCGATAGCCTCTTCGGTACCTATTCCGCGTTGGTTGCAATAGAAGAGCTGGTCTTCGGATATCTTTGATGTTGTGGCTTCGTGTTCTACTATTGCACTGTTGTTGTGGATGTCCATGTAGGGGAAGGTGTGGGCACCGCACTTGTCGCCAAGCAACAATGAGTCACACTGGCTATAGTTGCGGGCTCCGTCGGCATTTTTGCTTACACGCACCAGGCCTCTGTAGGAGTTCTGGCTTTTCCCTGCCGATATTCCCTTGCTTATGATTGTACTTCTGGTGTTCTTTCCAAGGTGAATCATTTTTGTACCGGTATCGGCCTGCTGGTAATTGTTCGTGAGTGCAACGGAGTAGAACTCACCCTGCGAATTGTCGCCACGCAGTATGCAACTCGGGTATTTCCATGTTATTGCAGAGCCGGTCTCTACCTGTGTCCAGGAGAGTTTGCTGTTCCTTCCACGGCAGTCGCCACGCTTTGTTACAAAGTTATATACACCGCCCTTGCCTTCAGCATCACCCGGGTACCAGTTCTGTACGGTACTGTACTTTACTTCGGCATTCTCCATTACCACAATCTCAACAATTGCTGCATGCAACTGGTTCTCGTCGCGCATAGGGGCAGTACATCCTTCGAGATACGACACGTAACTGTCGTCATCGGCGACAATAAGCGTGCGCTCGAACTGGCCTGTGTTGGCTGCATTGATACGGAAGTAGGTCGATAGCTCCATCGGGCAACGTACCCCTTTGGGAATATAAACGAATGAGCCGTCACTGAAGACTGCTGTATTAAGTGCGGCATAGAAGTTGTCGCGGTAATTAACCACTGTACCCAGATATTGGCGTACGAGGTCGGGGTACTCCTGTATGGCTTCGCTCATAGAGCAGAAGATTATGCCTTTCTCTTTCAGTTCCTCCTTGAAAGTGGTCTTCACAGATACCGAGTCCATCACGGCATCGACAGCCGTACCGCTCAGTGCAAGACGCTCCTCAAGCGGAATGCCGAGTTTCTCGAAGGTCTTCATAAGCTCCGGGTCAATCTCCTTGTTCTTGTTCTCCTTGTTCTTTTTCAAGGGGTCGGCATAGTATGAAATTGCCTGATAGTCGATAGACGGTATCTCCAGATGTGCCCATGTGGGCATATCCAGAGTAAGCCAGTGCCTGTATGCCTGCAGACGGAATTCGAGTAACCATTCCGGCTCATTCTTCTTTTCCGAGATAAGCCTTACGGTATCTTCGTTCAGGCCAGTCTCTATTATGTCTGTCTTTATTTTGCTGACAAACCCGAACTCATATGCCTTGTTTGCCAGTTTCTTCAGTAAACTGTTCTTCTTTTTCATCTCTACTCAATCACCTCTTCAAGTACCGAGAAGGTAGTACCGACAATCTCTTTATATAACAGAGAACCCTCCTGTGCGGTTTGTCCGGTAAGGCTGTTCTCCGGGTAAAGCCATCCGGAAATATCTACGATAGCGGCCATTATTGTCATGAAGAAGTATATTGCAAATGCTGTGCCGAGAATCCTGTCGATGGGACCAAGGCATACCATTTTTATGACTTTTGACAATAACAAGCCTACCAGATATACTGCGGATGTGATTACAAACATTATGAGGATGAAGGCTGCAGTAATGCACACTCCCTCTTCCCAGCCGGTGCCATCCATTATCCATTCGCTGACATCGGTATAAGAATGTACCGCTTGGGATATGCCTGCTGCCAGGCCTACCCCAAACGATAATTGTTTAACCAATCCCATTCTGTAACCTGCATAGGCACCGCCTGCTATGGTCAGAATAAGTATGATGTCAAGAATATTCATTGTATTACAGTTTTTGCTTAACTTCTACTTCAACGAATGTCTCGATGATATCGCCTACCTTGATGTCATCCTGCGATGTGAGGCTTATACCGCACTCGAAGTTGGTACCAACTTCCTTCACATCCTCCTTGAAACGCTTGAGCGCAGCAAGAGAGCCGGTGTGAATAACGATACCGTCGCGGATAAGACGTGCACGGTCGGTGCGTTTTACCTTACCCTCACGTACCATACATCCGGCAACAGTACCGACCTTGCTGATGTGGAAGGTCTCGCGTACCTCTATGGTTGCGGTAATCTCCTCCTTGACAATAGGAGCAAGCATACCCTCCATAGCGGCCTTCACCTCCTCTATAGCATCGTAGATGATAGAGTAGATGCGGATATCGACACCCTCATTTTCGGCAACCTTGCGTGCAGTGACTGACGGACGTACCTGGAAACCTACGATAATGGCATCCGATGCTGCT
>JAFXHQ010000049.1 GCA_017536325.1 Bacteroidaceae bacterium | reverse complement strand
GTATGGAATTCGCAGGCGGATACCCCGACAATCTCCACGATGAGATAAACAACTATTCGATTATTGCCGGAGTGGTGGCACGTACCGAGGAGTTCGATATAATCCACTCTCACGACTGGCTTACATACCCTGCCGGTATTCATGCTAAGCAGGTCTCGGGCAAGAAACTTGTGATACACGTGCATGCTACCGACTTCGACCGTAGCCGCGGTAATGTGAATCCTACTGTGTATGCGATTGAGAAGAACGGTATGGATAATGCCGACCACATCTTCTGTGTGAGCGAGCTTACACGCCAGACTGTAATCCACAAGTATCATCAGCATCCCGATAAGGTATCGACATTGCACAATGCCGTAACTCCGCTGTCACAGGATATCCTCGACATAGAGCCGAAGAAGATCCCTGGCGAGAAGGTGGTAACATTCCTGGGCCGTATAACAATGCAGAAAGGTCCCGAATATTTCGTGGAGGCTGCTGCACAGGTTCTCAAGAAGACAAAGAATATACGTTTCTGCATGGCCGGCAGTGGCGACATGATGAACGATATGATACGTCTTGTGGCTCAGCGCGGAATATCGGACCGTTTCCACTTCCCTGGCTTCATGCGCGGCCGTCAGGTATATGAGTGCCTCAAGGCCAGCGACGTGTATATTATGCCGTCGGTAAGTGAACCGTTCGGTATATCGCCTTTGGAGGCAATGCAGTGCGACGTTCCTACAATCATCTCGAAGCAGTCGGGTTGTGCCGAGATTCTCGACAAGTGTATAAAGACCGACTATTGGGATATAAATGCCATGGCCGATGCTATCTATTCAATATGCAACAACGACTCGCTCTATGAGTACCTGAAGGTAGAGGGACGCAAGGAGGTTGACAGCATCACATGGGAGGATGTAGCATTGAGACTACGTAAAATGTATGAGAAAGTTTTGGGTTGGTAATAATTAAAAATTATAGATAAATATGAAAACAATCTGTTTCTATTTCGAGTTGCATCAGATAAGGCAGTTGAAACGTTATCGTTTCTTCGACATAGGTAGCGACCACTACTACTATGATGATTATGCAAACGAGAGTATGACAATAGAACTTGCCGAGAAATCTTATGTTCCGGCATTGCAGGCACTGCTTGAGATGATTCGCGAGAGCAACGGTGCATTCAAGGTAGCCCTTTCTGTTTCTGGTACAGGACTTGAGATGCTCGAGCTCTATGCCCCACAGGTAATCGAGCTGTTGCATGAGATTAACAAGACCGGTTGCTGCGAATTCCTTTGTGAGCCTTATTCACACGGTCTCTCTTCATTGGCATCGAAAGAGGTGTTCATGGAGGAGGTTATGCGCCAGAACCGCAAGATTAAGGAGCTCTTCGGCAAGAAACCGAAAGTGTTGCGCAACTCAGGTCTCATCTACTCCGACGAGATTGGTGAGATGGCATCGCAAATGGGCTTCAAGGGTATGCTCTCTGAGGGTGCAAAGCATATCCTCGCATGGAAGAGCCCGCACTTCGTATATAACTGTGCGCTCGCTTCGAACCTGAAGCTGTTGCTCCGCGACTATAAGCTCTCCGATGATATCTCTCTCCGTTTCTCTAACCCGGAGTGGAGCGAGTATCCTCTCTTTGCCGAGACTTATATCGACTGGATTTCACAGTTCCCCGAGGAGGAGCAGGTAATCAATATTTTCATGAACCTGTCGGCTATAGGTATGGCTCAGCCGTTGGAGTCACATATCCTCGACTTCCTTAAGGCTCTTCCTGCATGTGCAGCAGCCAAGGGTATCACATTCTCTACACCTTCCGAGGTTATAGACAACCATAAGTCGGTTGGTCCGCTTGAGGTTCCGTATCCTCTCTCTTGGATGGATGAAGAGCGCGATGCAAGCTCATGGTTGGGTAACACCTTGCAGCGCGAGGCTTTCAACAAGCTATACAGCGTTGCTGACCGTATTATGCTTACCGATGACAAGAAATTGAAGCAGGACTTCGATTATTTGCAGGCTGCAGAGAACCTTCGCTTCATGACAACAAAGCAGAACGGTATCATCACAGAGCGTTGCATCTACGAGTCTCCATATGATGCTTTCACCAACTACATGAACATCCTTGGTGACTTCCTTGCACGTGTACGTGCTCAGTATCCCGATATGGATAACGAGGAGCTCGGTTCATTGCAGCAGGTGATCGACAACCAGGAGGTTGAGATTATCCAGCTTGAGGCTGAGGTTGAGCAACTCAAGACAAAGCTTGCTGCAAAGGAGAAGAAGGCTGCCAAGAAGGCTGCAGCCGAAGAGCCGGTTGCTGAGGAGAAACCGAAGAGAAAGTGCGGTAGAAAACCAAAGGCTGAATAATAAGCTTAATCGATAACAAGACCGTCGGCGGAACAGGCGTTCCGCCGACGGTCTGTTTTTGTGGAGTCGCAAAACTGTCCCTCTTTGCCAAGAGGGGCAACGCGGGGGAGCGTTGCTTGCGACAACGGGAGCTTTAGCTCCCCAAAGGAGTGCCGTTAGGCCGCAACCCAGTTGCGGAGGGAGATGGAGACATACGAACCTCGCGGACACTGCATGCTGTGTCCCT
Organism: Bacteroidaceae bacterium; assembly: GCA_017536325.1. Lineage (GTDB taxonomy): Bacteria > Bacteroidota > Bacteroidia > Bacteroidales > Bacteroidaceae > HGM04593. The sequence continues at coordinate 5,016 of JAFXHQ010000049.1, read as the reverse complement.
ACAGCCCGGTTTGTCATTTTGAGCATAGCGAAAAATCCATCAATTCGCAGAATGAGATACTTCACTGCACTGCGTTCCGTTCAGTATGACACCTGCGCGCGGTTATGTAGCTCTCCCACCTTGGTGCAACAAGGGGGAGTGGCCGCAGGCCGAGGGGGAATTAAACTCTGTTTAATCGACAAAGCCGGCACCATTAAAAACATAGACAAATCCAATTCTGTTTTTGGATCAAGTGACCAGGACTGTTTGACTGCTAGTTAGACGCTCGCTTTAGCGAGTGGCTAACTGAAGGAGTCCCGCACCACCCAAAAACAAAATGAAAGGATTTGTTGGCAAATAACAGCCAACCGAATGATGTCACTTGCGACTCGTGAACAAAAGGCTGTTATGACTGATTTTAAATAAGATGTTATCTCTCGTTACAAAACGCTCAAGCATGCTTGGCGTTTCACTCGTTTAATTACATCTTTGTCGGTGACGGAACCTTTTGGTTCTTTTCAGTATGAAAAGAACGTATAGAAAGACTTGAAGAAAATTCAAGTGAATAATTAAGGTTGAAAATTGCGAGTAAGTGAGTGTGGGTAAACTTGTTTACACACAAAGCGAGCGAAAGCAATTTCAACGAAGTTAAAACTGCAGTAGAATACAATACAATTGGGAGATAATCCTAAAATTCCCCCAACTTTTGCAGGTGAGCCGAAATGACTGTACTGATAGATGGCATTGGGGAGGGATTTTGTGTGCGGATATATTGATGCATTGCGGGCAGTTCTCAAGAACTGCCCGCAATGCATCAATTATCAGTCGTTGAACTTGCTTGTTACAACTTCTATAGGTATTTCGTAGCCAGTGCCACCGCGTAGGCGTACACTGCTTATGCTTATGTCGTGTACAATCTTCACTACATTGCCGTTGCTGTCCTCGGTGGTCTTAACCGGGATGAGTACAACCTTGTTCCAGTCGGGGTTCTGAAGGTCCCAGTTGCTGTTCTCCTTTATTCCTTCAGTGTATTCCTTGTAGCAGTACTTTACAAGATTGCCTATGTTGCTGAACAGGTACTGGTTGCTGCTGCTGTCGAATGTGGTGAGGTATGATGTCTGCTTGTCGGCAGGCGAGTTCTTCAGGAAGAATTTGTAGAGCTCCTTCTTTCTTACCATCAGCAGCGTCGTGTGTGGCTTGTTGGTGTCACCATCAGGAGCGTTGTAGCGCGTGAATGCTATCTTTGCGGAGTTTATAGTATCGCAGCTCTCGATGATGTCTATGATCGGCAATTCAACCTCGGTGAAGAGTCCTGCCGGTGTCTTCAGGTATGTGTGCGCTGTTTCGTCGGCAAGCACGGCAAGGTCGTTGTTGTTGAACTTGTTTGCCTGTAGTACCTCCTTGCCCGAATAGAACGGGGCAGAGAGGTGCTGTATCGAGTCGAGCTCTCCGCTGCTGCTTTTAATGTATCTGTCGAAGCCTACGTCGAGACGGGTACGGTATATCTTTAGAACTGTTCCGTCTCCGCTTACGCACTCTACATAAATGCCTTTGAAGATTTCGTTTATGAAGCTCTCGGAATTGGCAAAGTAGTTCTTGCCAATGTGGTTGCCCTCGGCATCCTTCTCGTAGTATTTGCTTATGAAGCGGTTGCCTATGCTGTTGGGCAGGGTTATCTCTATGTGTCTTGTGTAATCTCCGTTCAATATTGTGTCGTGGAGTGTGTAGTCTATTACGTTGAAGACCTTTGAGGCTATAGGCTCTTTCTGGCTGTCGTAGAACTCTTCGGGTGAGAGATTGGTGTAGTATGGCTTGCCTGCCTCGAGGGTGTTGTCGAGTTCATATACGTTGCAGCAGAGTGCGTTGAGCGAGTCGCCGTAATACTCCTCGAAGTAGAGGCGGAGCTTGGTATATGCTGCTGTGTCGCCAACGACACCTTCCTCGGGGAATTCGAAGTCCTCGGTGCAGCCGAATTGGGTCAAGAAACTCGATTCAAAGACTGTACCGCTCTCGGCATCGGTATATTGGCCAAGATAGACATCACTGGTGTTTGCAAGGATTGAATCGTTCGCAATGATGGTTCTGCTCTTTGCATACAGGGTGTCGGTTCTGGCTGTAATTATATCCTGGTCGGGTACGATGCTGCTGCCAAGCGACTCTGTGTTGTCGTCGCACTGTGTGAATGTGAGTATGGCAAACGCGGCAAGTATGAAATGCGAAAGTCTTATCATATTTCTTGTCAAAGGTTGCAAATAATGGTTAATGTACTGCTCTTTCAGTAATCAAGCAACGACACGGCTGTGAAGTTGCTTGACAGGTATTATTCTGTAACTTTGTTGTAGAATTCGTTGCAGGCTCCGGCATATGCTTCGGGGGACTGCTTGGGAAGTATCGGCTTGCCAAGTGATTCGGCCAATCCAATAAGTTCGGGCGAGATGTTGTCTCCGTTTATGATTACTCCGTCGCTGTGCCTTATTGCAAGCTTTGCAAGTTCGGTATATGTGACAGGTGAAGTGCAGTCTGCTATGAACTCTTCAGGAATGTCCTTGCCGGTCAGCTTCTGGATGAAGTTCTCGGGCAATGCATTGTTGAAGTTGTCGTCGTAGAGCGAGATTACAATCTTTGACTCGCGGAACGAGGGCTCGTCCTTGTACATGCTTCTTACATAAAGCGGTACCAGAGCCGAAATCCAGCCATGGCAATGTATTACCTCGGGACACCAGCGCAACTTTTTTACTGTTTCCAGTACTCCGCGGGCAAAGAATATTGCGCGTTCATCGTTGTCGGCATACTCTGCACCCTCCTTGTCAACGGTCATGAGGCGGTTGTGGAAGTAGTCGTCGTTGTCAATGAAATATACCTGCATGCGTGCTGCCTGCAGAGAGGCTACCTTGATTATGAGCGGGTGGTCCGTGTCATCGATGATGAGATTCATCCCCGAGAGACGTATAACCTCGTGCAACTGGTTTCTTCTTTCATTGATGTTTCCCCATTTGGGAGTGAATATCCTTATCTCCTTTCCCATGTCCTGTGTGGCTTGGGGCAGTTCCTTGCCTATAACGGACATTGCAGATTCCGGTATGAATGGTGTAATTTCCTGAGTAATAAATAAAATTTTGTTTGCTTCCATCTCTTCTAAAAACACGAATGTAGTCCGTGCATCGCAAAGTTACTAAAAAAATGGCAATTAGGCAAATGTGGCTTCTGATTTAATGGTTTTTATAACAAAATGATAATGCTTTACAGTTATTAACAATAATCTATCGAGGCTTGCTGTTGTTTCTGCGTACACTCCAATTCTTCTTTCTTGTCCTGCTGTAGAAATATTTTTGTTTTATTTGTTTCTTTTTGTGCATATTTGTTTGTTACTTTGCACTCCGAAATCAAAGGATGCCCTTTGTGGGCGAAATTCATTGTCGAGATGAAGGTTGTAAATACAATTAAAGAACTTAAAGAGTTGTTGGCAGTATGCCGCAGTGAGGGTAAGAGTATAGGTCTTGTGCCTACCATGGGCGCATTGCACGCAGGGCACGAATCTCTGGTGAAACGTTCGGTAGTGGAGAACGATGTTACAGTGGTGAGCATATTTGTCAATCCCACCCAGTTCAACGACAAGAATGATTTGAAGAACTATCCGCGTACACTCGAGGCGGATTGCGCTTTGCTCGACAAGGCTGGCGCTACAATCGCGTTTGCACCGTCAGTCGAGGAGATGTACCCCACTGAAGATACACGTCAGTTCAGTTTTGAACCATTGGATACCGTTATGGAAGGTGCTTGTCGTCCAGGGCATTTCAATGGCGTTGCACAGATAGTGAGCAAGCTTTTCTACGCGGTTGAGCCTGACAGGGCTTACTTCGGTGAGAAGGATTTCCAGCAGCTTGCAATAATACGCGAGATGGTGCGCCAGCTTGGTCTAGGGCTAAAGATAGTAGGTTGTCCCATCGTGCGCGAGGAGGATGGTCTTGCGATGAGTAGCCGCAACACTTTGCTCTCGGAGGATGAACGTGAGCGTGCGCTTACTATCTCGGGTACGCTTTTTGCAAGTGTGGGTTTTGCCGAGGTGAATACTCTTGAGGCTACAAAGGCGTTTGTCGAGGATATGATAAACGATACGCCGGGTCTCGAGCTGGAGTATTTCCAGATTGTAGATGGAAATACGTTGCAGGAGATTGCGCAGTGGGATGACAGTGATTATGTGGTTGGCTGTATTGCACTATTCTGTGGTAATGTGCGCTTGATAGATAACATTAAATATAAAGGAGGGGAGTAGGGTATGTTGTTGAATATGCTTAAATCCAAGATACATTGTGCTACTGTAACCGAGGCGAATCTGCATTACATGGGTAGTATCACTATCGATGAGGCTCTTATGGAGGCGGCAGGTATGTTTGAAGGTGAGCAGGTGCATGTTGTGAACAACAGCAATGGTGAGCGTATTGTCACATATATAATAAAGGGTGAACGTGGCTCGGGAGTGATTTGTCTGAACGGTGCTGCTGCACATAAGTTCTCCCCTGGCGATGTGGCCATAATCATGGCTTATGCATCAATGACTCCTGAGGAAGCCATGGTGTTCAAGCCTAAGGTCATTATACCTGACAGGCATAATCGAATATGACAGACAAAAAACAGGAGACTTTGAAGTCTCCTGTTTTTTGTCTGTCATATATTTACTCCAGAACTACCAGCACTGCGCCGTCGGCAACGGTGTCTCCTTTGGCTACCTGAATGGCAACTACCTTGCCGTCGCGGTCGGCATTTATGTTGTTCTCCATCTTCATCGCCTCGAGTACGACAACTGTCTGGCCTTTCTTTACAACGTCGCCCACGGCAACCTTTACGTCGATGATTACGCCGGGAAGCGGTGTCTTGATTGCGTTGCCGCTTACAGGTGCAGCGGCAGGTTTTGCCGCCGGTGTTGCAGGTGCGGCAGGTTTTGCCGCTACGGGCTGTACTTTAACAACGGGTTTCTCCTCGACCGGTTTTTCCCATTCAACGGTGTAATCTGTGCCGTTGACTGTTACCTTGGCTGTG
>JAFXHQ010000048.1 GCA_017536325.1 Bacteroidaceae bacterium | reverse complement strand
CCCGTCACAGTGCACCATCTTCATCCAGTCACAGGTTCCCGAGCTTTGCGAGCTCGCATTCTACTATATGAACCTTGTTACCGTATCGCGCCTGCAGCGTAACCCTACGGTAAAGACCGAGATTCAGATGCGCAACTTCGAGACAAGCATCCCTGTAGGTTTCTTCACCTACCCTATAAGCCAGGCTTCGGACATTACTGCATTCCGCGCTACAACCGTTCCTGCGGGCGAGGACCAGCAGCCTATGATTGAGCAGGCCCGTGAGATTGCGCGCCGTTTCAATGGTATCTATGGCGAGACACTTGTTGAGCCCGAGATATTGCTGCCAACCAACAGCATCTGTTGTCGTCTGCCGGGAACAGACGGCAAGGCAAAGATGAGCAAGTCGCTCGGCAACTGCATCTACCTCTCCGACACTGCCGAGGAACTGAAGCAGCATGTCATGTCGATGTACACCGACCCTGACCACATACGCGTACAGGACCCGGGCAAGGTTGAGGGCAACACCGTGTTCACATACCTTGACGCATTCTGCCGCCCCGAGCACTTCGGGAAGTACCTCCCCGACTACCCTAACCTTGACGAGCTGAAGGCACACTACATGCGCGGAGGATTGGGCGACGTGAAGGTGAAGAGATTCCTCATTGCCATACTTGAAGAGGAGCTTGCCCCAATACGTGCACGCCGCAAAGAGTGGGAAAAGAAGATACCCGAAGTATATACCCTATTGCAGAACGGCTGCGAGAATGCACGTGCTGTGGCTGCGGATACTCTTGCCGATGTGCGCCGTGCAATGAAGATAAACTATTTCGAAGACAAGGAACTGATTGAAGAACAGGCAAAGAAATTTGCCGCAGAAGAGTAAGAATTTACAAAGAGAAAGATACTTCAATTCCGGTTCATCTAATTTTGGACCGGAATTCTTTTTTTATAAAAACTACTAAAACAGAATATGACTATGAGATACAAGAAAATTTTTGGAGAAAGCAAGCCTATAATAGGAATGATTCACCTTAACAGCACACATGGCGAGACCGTTCTTGACCGGGCCAAGAAAGAGATTGAGATATACTTCAGGTATGGCATATATCCGTTGGTAGAGAACTATTTCGGTTCTACAGACGATTGCGAAGAGGTTCTTGAATGGCTTGCCACGGAGCACCACGACAAAATATATGGTGTAAACATCCTGGGCAACTACCGCAAAGCTTTCGAGCTTGCCGTGAAATACAATGCCAAATTCATACAGATAGATTCCGTATGCGGACATCTGCCACCCGATGAAGACATGGAGTACGGCATTTCGCTCAACAATCTACGTAAGGAGAATGAGATTGTGCTGTTGGGTGGAGTACGCTTCAAATACTGCAGTGTTCTGTCGGGAAGAAGCGTCGAGGAAGACCTGCGTATAGGAATGAGCAGATGTGATGCCATAGTGTGCACAGGAACGGGAACAGGCAGCGCCACACCATTTGAGAAGATTGATACATTCAAGGAGGTGTTGGGAGATTTCCCAGTCATCACAGGTGCCGGAGTAACCATTGAGACTGCAGAAAAGACCATGAAGCATTGCGACGGTTTCATCATAGGCAGTTGGCTCAAGCACAACCACTGCGATACAGGATTCGTATGCGAAGAAAATGTAGCATGCCTATACAACCTTGTAGGCAATAACGGTAACAGCAAAGAATAATACAGTTCGATGTGACAGGCGTACACACGATTGCCGTACATATGAATAGAGTGCAACCGGCGGTTGCACTCTATTCATATAATCAGGTATCAGTTTTCAGAACGGTACAGGACCGTCATTGCCCGAAGCCAACTCCGGCGGCATCATAGGCGCGTTCTGGTTCTGAAGATAGTCGGGCAGTTCGGGAACATAGTCAGGCTCCGGCGGTGTCATATCCACATTCATCTTTGAACCGCGCATCACCGGCATATCGCCCGGTGGCGGTGCCAACGACTCGTCATCGAGATTCATGAAGCGCGCATACTCCTTGCGGAAGATGAGAGGTACATTGTCCAAACCACCGTTACGGTGCTTGGCAATAATAATCTCGGCCTTTCCTCGCCAGTCGAAATCACCGTCCTTGTAAATGTGGAAATATTCCGGACGGTTCACGAACATAACGATATCGGCATCCTGCTCAATGGCACCCGACTCACGGAGGTCGCTCAGCTGCGGACGCTTACCCTCGAGACCTTCGCGGCCTTCGACGTTACGGTTAAGCTGGCTGAGTGCCATAATAGGGATGTTCAACTCCTTGGCAAGACCTTTGAGGGCACGGGAGATTGTACTGATTTCCTCCTGGCGGCTGCCCTTGCCGGCATTGGCAGTCATGAGCTGCAGGTAATCGATGAATATCATCTTAACTCCATGCTCGCGCACCATACGGCGAGCCTTTGAACGCAACTCGAAAACAGAGAGCTGGGGTGTATCATCAATATAAAGAGGTGCATTCTCGAGAGCTACAATCTTGCTGTCGAGCTGCCCCCACTCATATCGTTCGAGTTGTCCGCTACGTACCTTGTCACCCGAAATCTGGCACACATTTGATATAAGACGCTGCACGAGCTGCACATTACCCATCTCAAGGGAGAACATACCGCAAGGGATACCTTGGTCAATGGCCATATTTCGTATGAGGGACAATGCAAAAGCAGTCTTACCCATAGCAGGACGGGCTGCAAGTATAATGAGGTCGGTAGGCTGCCAACCCGATAGCACCTTATCCAAACGGTGATATCCTGTACTCAATCCACTGATACCGCTGGTATTCTTGGATGCAGTCATTATCTGGTCATAGGCCTGTTTGATAACAGGATTTATCTGGGTAAAATCCTGCTTCATGTTATGGCGCGAGATTTCAAAGAGTTCCGACTCGGCCTGCTGCATAAGAGCCTCGATATCCTGTGTCTCATCGAATGCCTGCACCTGTGTCTTGCTAGTAAACTTTATAAGGTCGCGTGCCAGTTTCTTCTGAGCTATGATATTGGCATGGTACTCAATGTTTACCGATGACACAATCTTGCTCGTGAGCTGTGCGATATATACCGGGCCTCCCACCTCTTCGAGCGTTCCGTTGCTGCGCAGATACTCCGTTACGGTAAGGATATCTATAGGACGATCGTTGAGGTCCATCTGCTGTATAGCCTCGAAAAGCAACTGGTTGCGTTTGTCGTAGAACGATTCGGGCTTCAACATTCCTCCCAGGCGGCCAATTGCATCACTGTCAATCATCAACGCACCGAGCACCGCCTCCTCGAACTCCAGAGCCTGAGGCTGCACATTGCCATATTCGCTCAATTTAGGAGTCTTGTCATACGATGCCGGGCGGCGTGTTGTCTTGCGTTTGGGTGTATTTGTCTCTTCCATAAATAAAAGCTGTTTTAAGAAGCAGCATTGATACTGTCGTGCGACAGTGTCTTTCAATTCCGACCGCGAAGATACACAGAACTGTGCAAACAGCGGTAAAAGATTCTGCTGCCTTTATCAACAAAAAACAGGAAGTTATCAACGATATACAGAAATTATATTAAATTTGCAGAAATGTGCAAGTTAAACAAATAATACTCAACATATATGGTAACATTCCCAAACGCAAAGATAAATCTTGGACTCGATGTTGTGGAAAAACGTCCCGACGGGTACCACAATCTTGAAACAGTATTCTACCCTATCCCGTTATGTGATATTCTGGAGATAACGCCTGCCAAGAACAGTGATGCTCCCGACTACACATTCACAATGCACAATGCAGTATTCGAGGGCGACGACAATGACAACCTTGTTGTCAAGGCATACAAGACACTCGCAGCAGACCACAAGTTGCCAAAAGTGGAGATGTCGCTATACAAGAACATCCCTACCGGGGCCGGGCTTGGCGGAGGAAGTGCCGATGCAGCCTTTGCCCTGAAGATGCTAAACGAACTTGCTGCATTGGGACTTGCTGATGAGGAACTGGAATGCTATGCAGCCAAGATAGGGGCCGATTGCGCCTTCTTCATAAAGAACACTCCCGCGTATGCCACAGGAATAGGCAACATACTATCCCCCACAACCTGTGACATTGCCGGATACCACCTGGTACTGGTAAAACCCGACATACACATATCCACGAAGGAGGCATATTCACTGGTAAAGCCGGCTGCGCCGGAGACACCTCTGACAGAGATTGCCAAACGGCCGGCCGAAGAGTGGAAAGGAGCAATGAAAAACGACTTCGAGAAGAGTGTCTTTGCCAACCACCCTTCCATGGAGATGATAAAGGAAGAGCTATATGCTATGGGAGCCGTATATGCCTCAATGTCGGGCAGCGGCTCATCGTTCTTCGGCATATTCAAAGAGGAGCAGGATATTGAAACAATTAAAGGAAAATTCCCGGCAATGTTCTGCTGGTGCAAAAAGCTATAATGATGAGCAATAGCCTTGATATATATATAAGGTCGGAGAAAGATGGTGACATGCAGGCTGCCGACAATGCAGCATTCGCCAAAATGAAGGAGGTTGCACAAGCATACAAGGCTGCCGAACATGGCGGCAACAGGCTACGCGTACACCTTATCCTGCGCAACCGTCAACTGGCAAACACATTGCGCAACATGCCTGTGAGCGAAGGGTTGGACAATGACATAGAGCTATACACATACACACGTGAGGATATCCACTCCATGAAGATACTCGGAATTGAGCCGGGTGCAACACCGTTGCTGTTAAGGGAAAAGGTCGCATACGAAAGCAACAAAAGGATACATCTCGTCATTTTCGGTGCAGGCCCTCAGGCCGAGAGCCTCGCCATATACACGGCATTGGCGCACCACCTGCCAAACTACTGCCGCGACAACGGGCTGAGGAGCAGAATAACATGGTTTGCCGACGACAAGGAGCAATTCCACACCTTTTTCACACAATACGACAGCCTGCTCGAACAGAGCTATCGCAGAATGGTAGAGATAAAGGGGGATGAGATAAAAGCGACTACATATGCACCGGCATATGCCCACGAACGGCGCGATTTCGTGGACGTGGAGTGGGAGTTCGTAACAGGCAAGAGCAGCAACGAAGCTGTACAATACAAGTTGCAGTTATGGAGCAACGACGAGGAACAGATGCTAACCATCGCATTCTGTTATGACGATGAAGGCCGCAACCAGAACGAAGCCATCACCCTGCCCGATGAGATAAAGAAGAAAGAGCGCGTAATCGTAAGGAGCAACTGTTCAGCAGCAATGGATTACCTGTGCCGGTCAGCCAAATATGCCAATATAATTCCCTTCGGCAACGACGATGATGACATACAGTGGCTCGGCAAATACATAATGCTTGCACAATATATAAACTTCGCATACTGTTCAATGCGCGAAAGCACCGGCAAGGAACGTAGCGAAGGAGCCGACGATATTGAAATTGCAATAGAGATTCCCACACAGGGACAGGTGCAACAGTTGTGGAACAGCGACAGTCTCAACACCGCCAAACGCTGGTCCAATATATACAACTCATTCGCACTCAACATAAAGATGCACCTGTTGGGCATACCGCCCGAGAGGTGGAACGCCCTTTTTGCAATAGGTACAAAGGATGTAGAGATATTTACAGAGGTAGAACATAACCGTTGGAGCGTAGAGGAGCTGATACTCGGTTACAGACCGGCTACCCATGAGCAGCATAACGAGACACTGAAGGACCCAGCTGTGCGCGAAAAGCTTAAGGCCGATTTCATACACGATGACTTGCGCCACTTCTCCGAACTGGGAACAGACAGCACAGGCTTGCCGGTCAGCCGGTACGACAGAGGACTGACACGCACATTGCCGCTTATAGCACATATATACAACAGACTGAAAGATAACCCACAATGAAGTACGGCACCACAAACCACTATGCAATACGTTTCCGGAACAACGACGGGATACACAAGAAAGGCGATATCCAGTTTTTCGGGCGCGAGGTCACATACATTGGCCAGACACCCGAATGCGGACTCAAGCTCCCGCCCCACCCCCGTTTCGCCGACAGTTGCTATGCCGTAATCAGGAGCGATGCAGTAAGTGGGAACAGATATATCATAAGGCAGGAGCAGAAGGCCGACATCCTCATCAACGGTACCGGTCTTGGAATTGCAGCACAGCTCAACGACAATGACCTTATCACATTCGGCAACACAACAATGTTATATACAGTTGAAGAAGGTGAACAGCCGCAAGTGACCTACATAAAGCACAAGAGTCAAAAAGCATTGTGGATTGTCATTTCACTCATAATAGCTGCACTTGCCGGCATAATGCTCAAGCCCGAAGAGGAGGAAAAGAACATTTTCGACATATACGCAAACGAAGTACCCTGCATATACAAGATTGAAGCCGACACGCTCGTCGTGCTGAAGGAAGCAAAAGATACGCTCGATGTAATCCCGTTGCCAAAGGCCGAGGTGGGTACAGGCTTCGTAACCCAATGCGGACATTTTGTAACAGCAAGACATTGTGTAGAGTTCTGGCTGGGATACGAAAGCGGACTGGCAACAGACATCAACGAAATAGAATCACCGTTCGTGAGATGGGCTATCGAAGCCGAGGCTGACCCGACGATACATCTGGTAGCAAAACTGAAGATAAGCGACGGCAAAGGCAAGAAGTATGCATACACATCGGATGATTTTGCAATGGACAAAAGCCGCGACAACATATACGAATGCGGCGACTTCAGCAACGAGTACCTGTGGCGCAGTATTGTAAGCCGTTATGAAGACCGTGATGCCGAGCTTGGCGATGCAGCTATAATGAAATGGGAACATGGCAAGGGGAATATAATACTGGCACAGCCCGGCATATTGCTAAAACTGCAGGAGAATGCCGACATGCAAAGTTTCGGCTACCCCCAACATCTGAGCAAGCAACAGGCCGTGCTTACTGCAGACAACGGGAAATTGCGTAGCAGACCGACAGATACCGACGAGATATTCTATTGCAAAGAGGAGTATGACAAAGGTTTTTCGGGTGCACCGGTTTTTGTTACCGACAAGGAGAAAAACGCAAACATTGTAATAGGCATTGTCTCGCGCCTCGAAGGCAAGCGAACGATAATAGTGCCCGTATCACAGATACACAACCTCATAAAAGAGACAAAGAAGGATGGAAAATGAGAAGAACATACCGGTTTCGGCAATCAAGGGATTCTGCACACTTCCGGCATGCTGGCAATATCTTCACGATATTGCAACTGCACTTGAGCCCATGCACCGCAACGGAACGGCACACGGCAACATAAACGTTGCCACAGCCACCCTCAAGAACGGCCACTTCTACCCTGGCGAAGGCACCCTGGGAGCAAGAACAGAAAGTGACATTTGGCAACTGGCAGCATCGGCAATGGAACTGATGCTTGGTTCGCCCATATTCAACGGCAAGGGAGAGAAAGCCATGAAAGCTGACACCCCTATTCCCCTGTTGCCGCACCAGGATGCCAACAGACTGAACAGCATGCTATGCAAATGCCTTGCATACGACAAGGAAATGCGCCCCACCGCTACCCATATTGCAGAATGCGCCAAGGAAGAGATGGAAAGACTTGCCGGAAAAGAACGCAGGCAAAAGCCAATACAGGCTATGACAAAGAGAGAGACCACGGACAAGTATGAACGACAATGGCCCGAAGCCATAAAGGCAAGCCTTGCTAAAACAATCGCATTGTTGCTCTTCGTAATGGCCGGGAGCCTCTCCTCACAGGCACAGGTGCTTGAGCAAAGAGGCGAAGAGACACTCATCACACTACGTAATGCAGTGTTGCTGCTGAACAATAGCGACAAGAGCAGTTGGGAAGAGGCACAGAATGAATTCGGGAGACATTTGAACAGTTTCACACTGATGGATGAGTTGCAGGACAGCAAGAACGACTGTGTGCCCATAGCAAGCAAGGTAAAGAAACGCGGAGTGAACAGGCTGGTAACGGAGCTGAAGAACGGGCATAGGGTACAGAATTCCGAGAATGAACTGCTTGACGGTTCCGACTCGCGCTTCAACTACTCCATCTTCGAGAAGTGCATTAAGGAAGGAGCCACATCGACATACACCATGAAAGGCCGCTCCGGCAAGCAGGTATATCTTGTAATCCCATACGATTCGGGCAACAAGTACAGTTGCAGGCTTATTCTGGCAGGCAATAGGGTATATGCACCGTTGCATATCGACAAGGATGGTATAGCCTACTTCTTCATCGACAGCGATGAGGGGCCAAAAAGCAATGAACCGGTCGCATTGAAGATATCAAACGAGGAAAAGAACAAGAATGCATCATTTGTAATAATCAACCACAACTACAGAGACCGATGAAGAAGGCATTTCATACTATCCTGTTTGCGATATGTGCTGTTGCCGTAAACAGCATATCGGCACAAAGCACCTTCAAGGAGGCACAGATGCTCAATGACTGTAAGGAGTACAGGAAGGCTGCAGCCGCGTTCGCCCGGTTAAAGGAAGAAGCCCTGGCAGCAGGCAACGAATGCCTATACATGGACTGTCTGCTTGCCGAAGGAGAAGCTGCATATATGCTCGACTGGACAAGCACCATGCGCAACGTTCTCAATGAAGCAATAGAATTCTTCAATGCTTCAAGCCTGCCGCAAAGCAACGACTCGATATATATGGCATGGGGCGAGGCCATTAATAAACTTACAGGCTCCTACTTCTACTGCATGATGGATTTTGACAGCAGTGCATACGAATATGCAGTCGATGCCTACATCAAATGCATGGAGTTCATTGAGCAGATGAAGAGATACACCCTCGACGACAACCCGATGCTCAAGGCAACAGTACAGCGCGAAATGCTCAACCTTTTATACAAGAAAAGGGAATACGAAGCAGCACTTGAGATTGCCGACGATCTGTACATGCATTGGATGAACTATTACGACGAGGAGAAGTTCGTTGATGCAGCCACTTCGCGCGCGATGGTGCTTGCACGCCTCAACAGATTCGACGAGGCTTTGGAATGCATTGGCGACATTTACGACAGCATGTGCAGGAAGATTCCCGGCCTCTACCGTACAAAAGGCAAGATTCTGATGATGCAGAACGACTATGACGGCAGCGGTGACATTGCAGAAGCAAGGAAATGTTACGAGAAATATATAAAGCACCTTAAACAAGAGATTGAAAGCCAGATTGGAGAGATGACCGATGTGCAGCGCGAACAATACTGGCTGAACATAAGCACCCTGTTGACCGACTGTTACCGCCTTGGGGAGAATGCATCCGAGATGCTGTACGACCTTGCCCTCTACAGCAAAGGATACCTTATGCAGCACAAGATTGAAGGAAAAGAAGAGTATAGATGGAAGGACATAAGACGTGTACTCAAAAAGGAAGAATGTGCCATAGAGTTCATACAGTATAAAGGCAAGAACGACGAGGAGTGGCTAGGCGCAATGGTAGTGAAACCCGGATGCAAAAAGCCGGAGTTTGTAAAGATTGGAAAAATCGATGCCATAAACAGGCTCAGAACACCCTATGGCGCCACATTGGAAGAGTGTATCTCAAAAGACGACGCATGGTACAAGAATGAGCTATACTCCGACACAGCAATCTTCAGGCATATATGGACCGACGGACTGTTATCGGCAATAGGCAAATCAAAGAAAGTATATTTTGCACCCGACGGTATAACCCACCAGATTGCAATTGAATATATGCTGCCCGACAACACCATAGAATGCCGACGGTTGAGCTCAACACGCGTACTGCTTACCCATAAGAAGGTAAAGAACGGCAACATGCTGCTGTGTGGAGGAATAGACTACTATGCTTACGTAGAGAGCCACAAGGAGGAGAACGATGTAGAAGGCTTTATGGTGCTGCACAACCAAAGCGGCTACATAACAGACCTCCCGGGCACCGACAACGAAAGAAGAGACATATACACACTTCGCAAGCTCGAGAACAGGAACGATACCGTACTAAGGGGCAGCACCGCCACCGACGAGAACTTCGCGCTGCTGGCCAATAGCGGCTACAAGCTTATACACATGTCAACCCACGGCTATTTTGTGGGACAGCAGAGAGGCACAGACCTGAAGCCTGCCGTTGCAGACAACGCACTATCGGAGAGCGGAATAATACTTGCCGGTGCAGGCAAGAACCTCATCGACGAAGATTTCAACCCCAACAGGTCCGACGGAATACTTACAGCCAAAGAGATATCGGAGATGGACCTCTCCAATGTAGATATGATGGTACTGTCGGCATGCCAGACCGGGCTAGGATATGTCACCTCGGATGGAGTATATGGCATGCAACGTGCACTGAAGCTTGCAGGTGTGAAATCCATGATGCTCACACTATGGAGTGTCAGCGACTATGCATCATATCTGCTCATGGTCAATTTCTACAAGGAGCTGGAGAAGGACAAATCGCCCGAGCCCGACATATACCAGGCATTCAACAAAGCACGCAAGGCACTTATTGAAGGTGAAGAATCGCCGGCGAGATTCAGCGTATCATCCCTGTCGAGAAGAGGTGTAAAGAACAAGTACGATGCTCCGCACTACATAAATGCATTCATAATAATAGACGCACTATAAACAAACACAAATATGAAAAAGGGAACAATTCTGACAGCACTGCTATTGGCCATGCCATATCTATGCAACATTGCAAGAGGCCAGGAAGTAGCCGATGACGCGAACAAAGCACTTAAATCGGAAAGGAGATACCAGATAGTAGTAGGTAGCCTGCCGCACGAAGCCGTAGTAATGAACAACGGACGTATAGACAACATTGAAAAAGAGAACTCGAGAGGCTGGAAGGAACTGGGCGAAAGCATCACCAAATCATACAAGAACACACTTGTGCAGAAGACCGTCGCAGCCACATCGGGACTGCTGGACCTTGGTGTGAGCTTCATAGCAGAACTTGTAACGAAGAACTCCAAGGACTTTGATGAGTGGATAGCAGCAAAGCAGCAGGAATGCACGTTCAACAAAAAGATATCCTCGAACAGCATCATAAACGATTTCTACTATCTGCCATCGGATAACGGAGCACTCGACCCCCGGAACATGAAGTTCAACGGTTTCAGCTGCCGCAATTTCATAGAGATAAAGAACGACAACAGTAACGGGGAACGCAACGGGCACGACGCCTATTACATATCGTGCAAGCTACGCACCGACAGCATTGGAATAGCACACATGACCAACCATTCAAAGTTCATGCTCGAAATTGACTCACTGGTACTCTACCCCGACTACTGCAACATCCCCCTGTTCGAGAAATTCAACTATGAGAAATACACGAATCTGGAACTTGTAATTAAAGTAAACATTTACTCCTCGTGGATAAACGAGGCCATAATGGTAGCATCGGACCAGCTGTTGGGCAGCTTCAACGTAAAGGCACGCATTGACCCTTCTGCTATAAAGGAGATTGACGGTGAAAATGTCTTCATATATACAAAAGAGACAAAAGAACTCGGCAAGTTCGTATCGATAACCGGCGACAGCTTTCTCGTCCCACGTTCATTCGTAGGCACCAACGACAAGCCCGAATGGGGAACAGGCGAATACCGCATAGAGATTGAACTCTTCGAGACATGCCAGCTCAACCCCGAGCACTATATAAAGATTGAAGAACTCGGCAATGTAGAAGCCGTGAATTTTGCAAACCTGCCCGGATACAAGAAGTGGGAAAAGGCTGTATGGAAAACAGAACTGAAGAAGATGAGAGAACGTAAGAAAGGCGTTCCATTCTTCGAGAACGCACTTAAAGTGCTTACGACAGCATATATCGGCAACAACTGGGTCGAAGAACTTGTAGAACCGGCAGTGAATCCAATATATGAACATGAAACAAAAGCCCTGAAAGGACTTTTCGACCTTGAATAAGGAACCGTTTTAAAACAGTTCCTAAAAAAGACGGTTGCTCCGCGATTCACATCGGGGAGCAACCTAAACACAAACACAAAATAAAACACGACAAAACTACTATGCAATCATCCACTGCTAAACGGCATATGAACCAGATGGGAGCAATACACCCGATACCAGCGGTTTGCAATGATTAAACATACAGACAATACAGTTTGTTTACCAATGATATGTTAAAAAGATAAAAAACAGCAAAGGAGTTCCACGCTCCATCGCTTTCAAATTCAACATTCAACCACTACCCCAAAAACACAAGAGAGAACCGATTAATTCAGTTCTCTCTTTTCTCAATCTTGGCTATATTCATAAACAAGAGCTAATAAGTTCTCTGATTTGACATTTTTTGGAGGTTTACTATTGCATACGTTCCTTTTTTATGCTACCTTTGCGGTAACAGATTCCGCCACGCTTCCCATAGAACAGCGTACCAGGGCGGAACT
>JAFXHQ010000047.1 GCA_017536325.1 Bacteroidaceae bacterium | reverse complement strand
GCGAGTGTACTGCCATGGGCCGCAAGTATCTCGGCGAGCAGTTCGATATTCACGGAGGCGGAATGGACCTTGTCTTCCCTCACCACGAGTGCGAGATCGCTCAGGGCATGGCTGCTATGGGGCATCATGTAGTGAAGTATTGGATGCATAACAACATGATAACCATCAACGGAACGAAGATGGGCAAGTCATTAGGCAACTTCATCACCCTCGACGAGTTCTTCAACGGAACGCATAAGCTGTTGGCACAGGCCTATACGCCAATGACAATACGTTTCTTCATACTCCAGGCGCATTACCGCAGTACCGTCGATTTCAGCAACGAGGCCTTGCAGGCGGCAGAGAAAGGCCTGCAACGTCTTCTCGAGGCATACAAGACACTTTGCGGCATAACGCCTCAGGGTGAGACTACAGCAGATGTCAAGGGCTTGCGCGGCAGGTGCTACGATGCCATGAACGACGACATGAACACAGCACAGGTAATCTCTCACCTCTTTGATGCAAGCCGTGCAATCAACCAGATTGCCGACAAGAAGGCAAGCATCAGTGCTGCCGACCTCGATGAACTGAAGGAGACATTCCGTCTCTTTGCATTCGATATACTCGGCCTTAAGGAGGAGCGCGGTTCCGACAGCGGCCGCGAAGAGGCGTTCGGCAAAGTTGTAGATATGCTGCTCCAGCAGCGCCAGCTCGCCAAGGCCAACAAGGACTGGGCTACAAGTGACAGAATCCGTGACGAGCTTGCAGCTCTCGGATTCGAGATAAAGGATGGTAAGGAAGGTTCTTCCTGGAAATTAAACCGTTGAAATGATGTATAGACCATTTGTTTTTATAGCACTGTTGATGTTTGTGATTTCCTGTGGGGGTTCTGCCAACAATGTTCAGAACAAAGACAAGGGTACAACTCAGGCTCCGTCGGCAGGAGATAGGACAGTAGAACATTCCTCGGCTGTTGTTGAACCGGCTGTAATTGTTCCGATTTTCGATGCCGACAGTGCATACCATTTCATCGAAAAGCAGCTCTCCTTTGGCCCTCGTGTCCCTGGAACAGATGGGCACAAGGCTTGTGCAGAATATCTCATTTCCAAGTTGAAGAGCTATGGTGCAGATGTTGTTGCACAGAATGCCGATCTTAAAGCATATAATGGTGATATTTTGCCTTCGTGCAATATCATAGCACAGTTCCAGCCCGATAAACAGGATAGGGTACTGCTGTTTGCGCATTGGGATACACGTCCATGGGCCGATTCAGACCCCGATGAATCCAATCACTACAAACCTATTCCAGGTGCCAATGACGGTGGCAGTGGTGTGGGGGTACTCCTGGAGATTGCACGTCAGTTGTCGGCTGTCCCGACCACTGTCGGTGTTGATATAATATTTTTCGATGCCGAGGATTACGGGCTTCACGAACAAGACGTAGCAAAGTATTATAATAATACAACATCATGGGCTCTCGGTTCACAGTATTGGGCTATGAGACTGCACAAGAGTGGGTATGATGCCAGGTTCGGTATTCTGCTCGATATTGTAGGTGCTCCCGGCTCACGCTTCCTCTATGAAGGGTATTCCATGAAGTATGCCGACCGCATAGTAGATAAGGTGTGGAAACGTGCCGCATCTCTTGGTTACTCCGATTTCTTTGTAGGTGAGGTTGGCGGTATGATAACCGATGACCATTACTATGTCAATACAATGCGCGGCATTCCGTCTATAAATATCATTAATTGTGACCCCGATAGCCCAAATGGTTTCGGAGCCTATCATCACACAATGGGTGACAACATGGATTGGATAGACAGGGCTCCGTTGAAGGCTGTTGGACAGACAGTGCTTACTGTTATATATAATGAGAAATGATGGCAACGATAAAGGAAGTTCAAGAAAGCATAATTGCTGAATTCGGAGATTTTGATGACTGGCTTGACCGTTATCAGCTACTGATAGATCTTGGGAGTGAGCAGGAACCGTTACCGGAGGAGTACAAGACCGACAATAATTTGATAGAAGGTTGTCAGAGCCGAGTTTGGCTGCAGGCAGACTATGTTGACGGTAAAATCATTTTCAGAGCCGAGAGTGATGCTCTTATAGTAAAAGGTATAGTAGCACTTCTTATAAAGGTTTATTCGGGCCGTACCCCCGACGAGATACTCAATAACGAACCGTATTTTGTAGAGGCTATTGGCCTGAAGGAGCACCTATCTCCTACGCGTAGCAACGGCCTTGTTGCAATGATAAAGCAGATGAGGCTCTACGCTCTGGCTTTCAAGGCAAAAACGTAATATAGTGTGAATATAGAATAGCAAAAATTTGAGCAGATCTCTAATACAGTGTATATGCATGAAAAGGTGGCATTTTTGCCACCTTTTCATGCATATTTGACAAATATTACCAGCTGAAGCTATTCATAGCATCGTTCATTGCGTCGTTCATGGCATCCTGTGCATCGTTCATGGCGTCGTCCATAGCATCCTGTGCATCATCAATGGCACGGCCATATGCGTTGCCTACAATACTGCCGGCCTCTTCCAAAGCATCGTTGTATGTATCTCTGGCATTGTCCACTGCGTCGTTATATATGTCACGTGCGTTGTCCACTGCATTGTCATAGATGTCTCTGGCGTTGCCATATGCATCGTCAAGCATATCATTTGTGTTGTCTATTGCCTCGTCAACAATCTCATCTGCATTGAATTCTTCGTCGAATTCAGCATCTTTCGAATAAGAGTCACGTACCTCTTCGGCTTTTTCCTCTACAGCTTCTACTGCTGCATCTGCATCGTTGTCAACTTGCGCACTCGCATTGCCATCTTGAGTACTGCCACCACCGCAGCTCATAACAAAAAGACCGGCTGCTGTAACCAATAAGAATTTCTTAATCATAATGTTGTGATTTAAATTGTTTATATTATAAGATTAATGTGCAATTGGTGAAAAATATGTTTCTTGTATCATTCCTTAGGCATCTTGTCAATATTGGCAGCTCTTATTACGGAACTCCAACGTCGCCTCAAAAATATATTTTTTGCAAATATAGTAAAATGAAATAAAAAGATGATTGTTTCATTTTGTTTCATTTGGCCGTTCTGGCTTTACTTGAGAGAAAAATAGCTGAACTATTTGCCGATTTCATGTTAAATTTGTAGCATGAAATGAATGTTGAATATGGATTTGCGTGATAAACTAAAACTGAAGGTTGAACAGCAACTTGGGCACAGTGTTGTTGTCTCCTGCGATTTCTCCAATCTGTCTGCCGATATTCTGGCTAAGACAAAGAATTATATAAGCACAATCACCTTGCGTCGCTTTTGGGGTAATCTGGCAGGTGGCAAATACAATACAGTACCTCGTCTTTCTACACTTGATGTAATCTCTCAATATGTGGGCTATGCCAATTGGGATTCCTTTGTCAAGGAAGAAGAACGTGCTATAGTGTCCCTTAGCAGTGATTTCCTTTTCAAGTCAGTTCTGTATGCTTCAGAATTGCATTCAGGCGCGCTTCTTGAGTTGAAGTGGGCTCCCGACCGTGTCGTAACCATTCAGGCTATGGGAAATTCCCGCTTCCGTGTCGTGGAAAGCAAGAACAGCAAACTCTCTTCCGGTGATACGTTCCAGGCCGGAATTTTTGTTGAGGATGAACCGCTGATGGTAACCGGACTTTTTCATGAATCGGAAGGTCCGTTAGAGTTCGTTTGCGGTAGGACTGGTGGCATAAAGTACAGAAAACTGGACTGTTTATAAAATATTTCTCATATGTATAATGCGGTTTGGTTTTATTGCCCCTGCATCTGTATTATATGTCAAGGAGGAATAGTCCTAAAAAGACTATTCCTCCTTGACATATGGTTGTATTTCTCTACTCTGTCTTGTCAATACGGTACAGCTTGTCGCTCGGCCGCACCTTGCATGGTACCTTGAATGATACCCGGTCGCCCTTGCGTACCTTCTCTACTGTTTCGAGGTTCACGCGAGGGTCCTCAAGATTCAGGTATATCGCGCCTGTAGTAGGGCCGGTAATCAGAATCTTGTCTCCAACGTTCACCTCTCCTGCCTCGATATGGAACTCGCCTACGCCCAACTTCGAGAAGTGCTTTATCGCCTTTCCTATGTAAACTTTGCGCTCAGTAGCCTGCGAACCGTATATATTGCTCCATTCGCCCAGCTTCTGTCCCTGATAGTATCCGTCCCAGAACCCGCGGTTGAATACAGTCTTCAGCCTCTCGTCCCAGGCATCCTTCTTCTCTTCGGTGAACTCCCCGGCAAGGTATGCCTCAAGAGCCTCGTTGTAGCAACCTGCAACAGTCTTTACATATTCGGGCCCTCTTGCACGTCCCTCAATCTTGAACACACGTACGCCGCTCTCAATCATGCGGTCCATGAAACGTATTGTCTTGAGGTCCTTAGGCGACATTATATACTTGTTGTCAATCTCCAGTTCGAT
>JAFXHQ010000046.1 GCA_017536325.1 Bacteroidaceae bacterium | reverse complement strand
GCGCTCGTCGCGACGATACTGCAGCTCCAACTTAGAAATAACCTTAGGCTCTGCGTTGAACTCGAACATCACATAAAAGCCTGTTGATTTCTTCTGAATGGGGTAAGCAAGTTTCTTCAGACCCCAATTCTCCTCATTGACAATCTCAGCTCCTTCCGCAGTGAGAATGCCCTTGAACTTCTCTACCGCTTCCTTCATCTGAGCATCAGACAAAACGGGAGTTAAAATGAAAACGGTTTCGTATTGATTCATTTTTAATTAATAAATAAGTTAAACAATCGTTTATCTAAACGCGGGTGCAAAGTTAATCATATTTTTCGAATATCCAAAGCATCGGCTCTACCTTTTTGATTTCCAGCATTCCTATTGGCCTTAAAACCATAGCACAGGGGCAAAAATCAGCAATTATTTTATACAAAATCGTGATGCGGATACTTTTTTATCAAAAAAAATTTCTTTCTGTAAATATTTATATGTTTCTTTGCAGAAGAATATGTAATAAAATAAATATAGAAATGAAAGACTTCGTTAAGTATTTAGGATTGGCCCTAATCCTCATAGGTGCAGTTCTTGTCATATTGTGCTTTGTACAAGAGTGGAACAATGACAATCTCGTCAACTTCGGTTCATTCGGATTGACAATCGTTGGACTTATAACCTACATAGTAGGTGTAAAGTACGTCAAATAAAGAATATTGGACAAAGATAACAATAGGGCCGCATGCGGCCCTATTGTTGTTATATGCCAGAACAAGAAAAACACACCGAAGATTCCCGTATATTATAATGCAAGAACAGCGTCAATTGACGCTGTTCTTGCATTATAATATATCCATCTACAGCGATAAACAGATCAGGCCTCAACCTCCGGAGCTATGAGCTTATAACCCTTGCCATGGATATTGATGATTTCAATTGAGTCATCAGCCTTCAAGTGCTTGCGCAGCTTGGTTATATACACATCCATACTGCGTGCATTGAAGTAGTTGTCATCGGTCCAGACAGTCTTCAATGCAAAATCACGCTGCAGAATTTCATTCTGGTGAGCACACAAAAGACTCAACAGCTCAGACTCCTTGGTTGTAAGCTTTGTCTGCTGGTCATCTATAGAAAGGAGCTGCTTCTGCGTGTCGAACTGGAAACGGCCAATCTTATACAAGGTATTCTCCTTATTCTTCTTTCCACATACACGACGGAGTATGGTTTCTATGCGTACTACAAGCACTTCCATACTGAAAGGCTTAGTAATATAATCATCGGCACCGATCTTGAATCCTTCGAGGATATCCTCATTGAGAGTCTTCGCTGTAAGGAAAATTATGGGTACATCCGGATTGACAGCACGTATCTCCTGAGCAAGAGTGAAACCGTCCTTTATAGGCATCATCACATCGAGCACGCATATATCGAACTTACCCTTCACGAAACTCTTGTAACCGGCATCGCCATCGGGACACAACTCAGCATAGTAACCTTTTGCCTGAAGATATTCACGCAACAACATACCCAGATTCTCATCATCCTCGCAAAGCAAAATTCTCTGTTTCTCTTCCATAATTCTTTTATTTTAAAGGTAATACAATTGTAAATGTAGTTCCAACACCAAGTTCACTCTCTGCCCTGATGGAACCTTTGTGAGCCTGAACGACCTGCTTCACATAGGCCAATCCCAAACCAAAGCCTTTGACATCGTGCACATTTCCGGTGTGTACTCTATAAAATTTATCAAATATCTTTTTAAGGTTCTCCTTGCGGATACCTATTCCGTTATCCTTTATCGACAGCATGAACTTGTCGCCCACATTCCACGTGCGCACCTCAAGAGAGAGAGACACATCGGAACGCTTGTACTTCATCGCATTGTCCATCAGATTAAAGACAACATTCGTGAAATGCATCTCATCTACAACCACCGAAGCCTTTTCAGCAGCAAGGTTGGTCTTTATCTCCCCGCCATTCTGCTCCACCTTAACATTGAAGGTATTTACAATACCCGAGACAAGGTCATTCGCATCCATCTCCTTCATCTTGAACGAAGCTGTATTCTTGCTATCGAACATCGACATCTGCAGCACCTTGTCAACCTGGAATCTCAAACGTTTGGTCTCGCTTGCAATGACACCAGACAAACGTCCGAACATCTCGGGAGATTTCGCAACCGACTGGTCTTGCAACATCTGGGCAGCCAAAGATATTGTAGAGATCGGAGTCTTGAACTCATGCGTCATGTTGTTTATGAAGTCATTCTTCATTTCCGTTATCTTCTTATGCCTTATTGCCATATACAGCGTCGTAAAGAACGTTATTAA
Source organism: Bacteroidaceae bacterium (assembly GCA_017536325.1). Taxonomy (GTDB): domain Bacteria; phylum Bacteroidota; class Bacteroidia; order Bacteroidales; family Bacteroidaceae; genus HGM04593. Next base: position 3,038 of record JAFXHQ010000046.1, on the reverse strand, counting down.
AATAACAATGGTAAACAATATGGAAGGAAGCATAAATTTAACCATGCCGAATATATAATTGTTCAGCGAAGAGGAAGAGAAAGAGACCTCAAGAACCGTAGTACGTGACAACGGGTCGTTCTTGAAAAGCAACTCCTTATAAACATCCACATCTTCATCGGCATAAGACATTCCTTCACTATAAAGCACCGTACCATCGCCAGAGACAATCCTGAAGCCATACGGAAGATCTATTCCATTGTGCGAGAACTCATGATCAAGTATATCCCTCAACTCACCGATATCAATTCTTTCGGCAACAGGGAGTTCACTTGCCTGATAGAGCATATTATACACAACCTCGTCGAGTACTGCCCTATAATACTTATATCTGCCCTTCAGTTCCTCATACCATTCACGTTGCATATCCACCAGTCCATGCCCCGAGGAGGTACCATAGGCATTCCCGGGACTCACCTGATGTGGGTCAATCATGGTTGCTGTCAGATGAAAGGTTGTCACAATCTCGCCATTGGCACCAGTCGTTGTATAACTATGGTTCATATTGAACTGTCCATTGCTATACATCCCGCTTGTTATATCGCTCTGTATATCATCGGAAAGGCATTTGCGCATCTCGCTCATATCGAGTTTATACGCAGTTCTGTAGAGACTTCTCCTTACACTCTCATCGAAATGCGCACGCCTCATATCAACCATCGTCTCAATATATGTAAATTGCAGATAGATGAGTGCCAGACAGCACACACCCATAACAATACCTACTATCCAAATTGTAACTTTCTTCATACAGCAAATATAAGCACCTTGCTAAATTCCAGAGCCAAAAGAGCAAACAAATATTCAAAAAATTCCAAATAATTAACAACTACAGAATAATTAATTACTATTTACAAAACTTAAAAGCCCATAAAGAATCATATTTTGTGAATTTTGCACACCATTTTAACTAAAAAGCGGAGCAACCGAACAGTTGCTCCGCCCATAAAGCCATATTCTATATCATTATTCTTCGTCCTTAACAGCCAGCTCCTCAACAAGCTTGTTCTGAACGTCACCGGGAACAAGTTCATATGTAGAAGGAGACATGATGAACGATGCACGTCCGCCGGTAAGCGAACTCAATGCTGTAGAGTAGGATGCCATCTCCTTCAAAGGCACCTTTGCAGAGAGTTTCTCATAACCGTTTTCACTCTCCATACCCATAATCATACCGCGACGACCCTGGATATCGCTCATAACATCACCCATCTTGTCGGACGGAACGAATACCTCAACATCATAAACCGGCTCAAGGATCTTTGGACCAGCCTCACGGAACGCTGCACTAAAGGCATTACGTCCTGCAAGCATGAATGAAAGCTCATTAGAATCAACCGGGTGCATCTTTCCATCGTAAACGATAACGCGAACGTCACGAGCATAAGAACCTGTAAGCGGACCGCGCTCCATACGTTCCATAACACCCTTGAGAATTGCAGGCATGAAACGTGCATCAATGCTACCACCGACTATGCTGTTCACGAATACCAACTTGCCACCCCAATCGAGTGTAACCTCTTCGGTACCCTTTGCATTGATCTTGAACTCCTGACCGCCGAAGCGATAAACCTCCTGCAACGGCTTGCCTTCCTCGTATGGCTCCACAATCATGTGTACCTCACCGAACTGTCCGGCACCACCCGACTGTTTCTTGTGGCGGTAATCGGCACGCGCAGCCTTTGTAATTGTCTCGCGATAAGGAATCTTTGGCTCCTCATATTTCACCTGAACCTTCTCTACATTCTCGAGACGCCATTTGAGAGTACGCAAGTGGAACTCACCCTGACCGTAAACTATTGTCTGGCGAAGTTCCTTAGACTGCTCGATACGCCATGTAGGATCCTCTTCGTGCATACGGTTGAGAATCTGCATCATCTTCTCGATTTCGGACTCATTTGCCGGTTTGATGGCACGTGAATACTTTGAAGCCGGATACTTGACCAAAGAGAATCTGTTGCTTGAATCCTTGGCATTCAGAGTATTGCCAATCTTGATATCCTTCAACTTTACTGTACAGCCAAGGTCGCCGGCCTTGAGTTCCTCAACAGCCACGCGATTGGCACCGGCACTGCAGAAGAGCTGTGCAATACGCTCATTTGAGCCACGGTCAACATTCAACAGGTCATCACCAGCCTTGAGTGTACCGCTCATCACCTTGAAGTAGTTCACCTCACCGATATGCGGCTCAACCGAAGTCTTGTAGAAGAATATTGAAGTTGGAGCTGCACTATCATAAGGAACAGTCTCGCCCTCTGCGTTTACAGGCTGAGGCATATCAGTAATCTCCGGAGCAACGTTTGCGAGGAATTCAAGCAGACGGCTGACAGCGACATCTGTAGATGCAGAACAACAGAGAACCGGATACACACTGTCTGTAGAGAGGCCCAAACGTGCACCCATACGGATTTCATCAGTTGTCAACTCCTCAGACTCGAAGAACTTGTCCATAAGACCCTCTTCATTCTCGGCAGCCTTCTCAACCAACTCCATATGAAGAGCCTTTGCTTTCTCAAGCTGATCGGCCGGGATATCCTCTACTACCGGAGCCTTGCCCTCGCCAACGAATGTAAGTTTCTTCATGAGAAGAACGTCGATGATAGTGCTGAAGCCAGGGCCCGCATTCAACGGATACTGCACAGGAACGACCTTTGAGCCATATATCGACTGCAACTGTTCGATGATTGTATCGTAGTCGCACTTCTCGTTATCTACCTGGTTGACAACGAACATCATAGGCTTCTTCATTTTCTTGATGTAACGGTAGCAGTTCTGTGTACCCACCTCAACACCGTACTGGCCATTGATGACCATCATTGCCAAATCGGCAACAGTCATGGCACTTACCATACTTCCAGCGAAGTCGTCGGAACCCGGACAGTCGATAAGATTCAGTTTCTTGCCGGCCTGTTCAATCTGGAATACAGTTGAAAACACCGAATAGCCATACTCCTGCTCAACAGGGAAGTAGTCACTAACGGTGTTCTTTGCCTCAATTG
>JAFXHQ010000045.1 GCA_017536325.1 Bacteroidaceae bacterium | reverse complement strand
GCAGAGACCAAACAGCTGAATTTTCACCTTGAACAGGTACAGGACTTCACTCCTACCCCGATGACAATGGCCACTGAGATGTACTATACCGGCATAAACCCGGAAACAGGGGAGGAGATATACGTGGCACGAAGCATGAGGGATAAGGAATCGCAACGCCGTTTCTTCTTCTGGTACAAACCTGAGGAGCGCAAAGAGATTGCTAGAATACTGAAAAGAATAGGCCGACCGGATCTGATGAGAAAACTCGGTATATGAATACAAGAAAGCCGGAATAAACTTCCGGCTTTCTTGTATTCATATGTAAACAGAAGGCATCAATAACTGCAACTACAGAAATTTTGACGAACCTCACTCTTCAACCGCAAACTCCTCCTTACCTACACCGCACAACGGGCATACATAATCTTCGGGAAGATTCTCGAATGCTACACCAGGCTCAATACCCTGTTCCGGATCACCTATTTCGGGGTCATATACCCACTGACAAACTGTACAAATATACTTTTTCATAATTTCCATTTTTATAAGTAAACAAAATATAAACCGGTTTGTTCACATAGTAGATGCATTTCCTGCATCATCTTGCTTTTACCATTACAAAATTAACACATTTAACCTTATTTGCAATGGATTTTTAGTTAAATGTATTTAATTTTAAAATCATTTTATTTTTAAAAACTCCTCCATCAGCACCCGTACTCCTTCTGAGGCACCTTTGTGTATTACATTTACTCCATGCGTATCCCTTAATTTTACTTCATTAGGATCAATGAGAAACACAGGAGTACCGGCGGGGACATAAGACAGAAGCCCTGCAGCCGGATATACGTTCAGGGAAGTACCTATTATAACAAAGAGATCAGCACCATCCATAGCTTTTACTGCATCCTCAATGCGCGGCACTGCCTCACCGAACCACACGATGAACGGACGGAGCTGTGAACCGTCTCCTGCACAGTCTCCAACTGATATCTCAATATTATCGGGAGTCAATTCCTCAACATAAGCCTCGTTGTAGGGGTCTTTTGAGGAACAGACCTTCATTAATTCACCATGGAGATGAATGACGTTTGAAGAACCGGCACGCTCATGAAGATTATCGACATTCTGCGTAACAATGACAACCTCATGTTCGCGCTCAAGAGAAGCCAAAAGCCTGTGTCCCTCATTCGGTTCAACAGCAAGCAATTCTTTACGGCGGATATTATAGAACTCCAGAACAAGAGCCGGATCGGCCCGATAGCCATCAATGCTGGCAACTCTCTCTACAGGATAGTTATCCCATAGCCCACCACCGCCACGGAAAGTGGCAATGCCGCTCTCGACACTCATTCCGGCACCGGTCAACACAACGATTTTCATAACTGACAGATATAAGTACCGGAACAAAGATATATTAAATCAATTTGATTGCAAAACAAGAAAGCAAGAATAATAAAAAGCCTGAGTACAATGTGCCATTACATACAAAAGGATATATAACACCATTGAAATTAAAAACCTTGCTGATTACGATGATTGCAGAAGAGGAGTGCTGATAATAGACAGAAAGCAGAGAATTGATTTCTCTGCTTTCTGTCTATTTGATAATCAATGATTATTCTGTAGGATTCTGAGGATCAAAATCCTCAGGAGTCTCCTCAACATTACCCGGCTCAACTACAACACCTGGTAATGGAAGATACCAATTTGCCTTGTCCGACATCTTTGAATACAATTCTTGATCATACTCGAACAGAGAACTACGGTATGTTACACTATTGTTGAATGCACGGCCTGCAACACGTTTTGCAAGCACATCGTTATTACCCATAGCCTCAGAGAAACGTACGAGATCGCCGAAACGTGTACCCTCCCATGCCAGCTCAAGAGCCAACTCATCGAGGAGAATATCGTACATGTAGTTCACAGAGTCTTCATAGGTAATAGGAGCTGTGATTGTTGATACTCCGGCAACATCCTCAAGAATACCGAAATAACGTGCTATACAGGTATCGTTAAGACTATAGTACTTATTGTATTCACTTGCACCGGCACCGCGTGAGTGGATACCGATATTGTTCTCGAAGGCCGGGTCTGTAAAGTTAAAGCCAAGAGAATCTGTGAAAGAAGCAAGATATGTCTCAGTAACGAACTTGTAGCCCAGAGTATCACCGGTAACCTTATCTATCTGAGGAATCTTCAAAGTGTCACCATTAGCAAGAATCTTGTAGCGCTCAGCATAAACAGGATCCTTCAACAACGGGTAATCATGCTTAACACCTTCTTTAAGGACAGCCATAGCAAGCTCCATTGCACCGTCATAGCCTTCACGCTCCATACCTATCAGAGCCTCAGCGAAACGCAAATAAGCAGTCTCCTTACGGGAAAGGATTATCAATGTAGTCGGAATCTTTGAAACATTGAACGAATTACCGTCACCCGAGATGAAGTTTGTCTCAAGATTGAACTTTGCAATAATGTTTGAATATTCAGTTTTGTTCTCATCGTCAGTAATCTGAGAATAAGTAGTAGCCGCAAGACGCAAGTCACCCGGATTCTTGTAATTCTTCTCTGTACTGTATTCTGCCACATCCGGTTTGGCAAGGTTCTCACCCTCGCGATAGTGATATACCTGCTGCTTTGAGAGCCCCTGAAGACCAGCTGAGGCATACACCTGAGCTGCACCAATCTCGTCTAATGGAGAGAATATGCTCGCAAGACCCGATGTTGTACCCATGAGTTCACTGCTTGCATATGGGATAGCATGGAGAAAGCGCCCCTTGTTAGTAGAGAAAGACTTGAGGGCAAACAAAGATGCGAAATTGTTGCCGATATTCTTACCGCCCTTAGTATTGTACTTTACTACACTGCCATAATCATTGTACTTGGGAGCCGTATTGTTTGTTGCCGCACCTGTAATGAGGTTATAGAAACACTGGGCAGCTTTCTTGTAGTCACCGGCAGCACCACGCCACAAGTAAAGTTCACCAAGCAACATGCGCACCGGAACAAAAAGCAACTTTGTATCAATCTCAGTTCCATTCTCACCGTAACCGAACTTTAGTACGGAACCGTCGGTATCCCATGCCGGCATCGGGAAAGCGGCAGGGTTCTCATATGGCAGAATGTCGGCAATAAGATTGGTAATAATCTCGTTACGGTCAAGCATCGGCTTGTTCATTACCTTGTCGGCATCGCTATGAGAGAGAATTGGTTCTGTAAAATAAGGGACCTGATTGTAATTGATTGCCAACTGAAGATATGTCCAGGCACGGACACTCTTTACTGCAACATATTCGGGAAGCATCAGCTTCACATTGTTCTTCTCGAGAGTAGTATCGACACGTGCAAGATAGATATTGCAATTGTTGATGATTGCATAGTAGTCCTTCACATCAAGATACTTGTTTGACTCGAGATTAAAGACGGACTTGCTCAACTCCTGTACATCAAGGACAGCCTTAGTCTCACTGACTGTAACAAGGTCGGCACGGAGCTCGTTGAGCAGAATCTGACGGTCACCTACATCCTGAACAGACTTGAGGATACCCAAGACTGAATATACGGAGTCGTTTAAGGTCCAATCATCGAATTCATACTCTACACGATCCGATTCAACATTCAACATATCCTCGCAGGAACTGAAGAAGAATGTTCCACAAAGCAAGAATACCACTGTATAAATTAGATTCTTTTTCATTGTTTTATGCTTTTTCTTCCTTTGCGCAGCCAGCTGCGCAAAGGAATGTAGTTTCTTAGAGATTTACCTTAACACCGAGGTGGAAACTGCGTGTCTGTGGCAACAGACCTGCATCTACACCCTGATACAACACCTTGTTACTTACTGAGAATTCAGGATCGTTGCCCTTGTAGTCTGTGAGAGTTACAAGATTTTCGGCAGCGCACCATACTGTCAGGCCCTGAAGCCAACTTGCCGATACCGGAACATCGTATGACAGTTTGACTGTTTTGAGGCGGAGATAAGAACCGTCCTCAATCCAACGGTCAGAGAAACGTGAATTACCCACAGGATCACCATAAGCGATTGAAGGGATATTTGTCTTCTGGCCATCGATAGTCCAACGTGTTGCCATAGCTGATGTCTGGTTATAGAAACCGGAACCGCTCTCCAACTGTTGACGATAATAGTTATATATATCGTTGCCGATTGAGTAGTTGCATACTACATCAAGATGCAGGTTCTTGTAGGTAAACTTGGTAAAGATGTTACCGTAGAGATCGGGGTTAGGATCACCGATAATAGTCTTGTCATTCTCATCAATGCAACCTGGGTCGTTACCCGGATTTACGTCAACGAACTTCATGTCGCCGGCCTGGAAGTACTGCTTTGCACCTGTAGCATCGCGCTGGAAAAGACCATACTGGTCAGCATCGTTGCTGCTTGCAATGACACCGTCGGTCTTATATCCCCAGAACACACCTACCGGCTGGCCAACCATAGTGGCAACCTCACCGCCATAAACCTTTACAGGCTCAAGTGTCTCGTCAAGAGCTGTAACTTCATTCTTGTAGTGACCCAAAGAAGCACCGAGTTCCCACTTGAAATCTGTGCCGTTGATGACCTTCGCATTGATGGCAGCTTCAATACCCATGTTTTCGAGTTCACCGCCATTAGCCCAATAAGAGCCCATACCGGTCACGAACTGGTATTGCTTCTGCACAAGCAGGTCGCTTGTCTTGGACTTGTACCAATCGAGCGAGAGAGCAATACGGTTATCGAACAACATGGCATCGAGACCTACATTGAAACGTGCTGTGCTCTCCCACTTCACACCATCGTTCTCTACATTGCCAAGCTGAAGACCCATTGACTGGTCATAGAACTTGACAGCCTGAAGATAGCTGCGTGCAGCGAAGTAGTCAATGGCGTCATTACCTGTAATATCAAAGCCTGCACGCAACTTGAGCATGTTGATTGGCTTAACCTTGAACCAAGGCTCTGAAGAGATGAGCCAACCGGCCTGCACTGACGGGAAGAGTCCCCAAGCCACACCTCCAAGTTTCAATGCGCCGTCGGCATTGCTACCGAAACGCGATGAAGACTCCATTGATGCAGCAAGCTGCAGGAAGTAACGTGTCTTGTATGAATAGTCTGCAGAGAGATACCAAGCCATATTGGCCCACACATTCTTGTCACCGCTACTGCTTATATGATCGAGAGTTGTTGAAATGTCGAACTGGTTGTCGCTACCTGAGTTTGCACCGCTGATAGCATTCGAGTCGAAATTGAAATTTGTATATCGGAAACCGCCGAATACATCAAAACTGTGAGCACCGAAAGTCTTGCTCCAAGAGACACGGGTATCGCTTGAAAGAGCAGCCTCTTTGCCGAAGAATGATGAAATATAGTTACCGATCTTACCGTTCAAAGACTTGACATGGAAGTGATAATATGAGTTATCGGCCGATGTAGGATAAGGCAGATAATACTTCTCACTCACACGGTACAGAGAGTAGTTGAATGTCTCTGTAATTGTGAAATCACCAAGCTTCAGTTCCGGAGCCACTGTAATACCCATATTTGTATATTCCAACTCATTTCTCTCTGTACCCTCACCCTTTGAGATGATTGTCATAGGGTTGTAGTATGAGTTGTTGGGATATGCCTCGCCGGCAGCCTTCGCAACATCGAAAGCATAAGTATCACTTACGTCGAGAATATTGCTTCGCTCTCCCGAAATGGCATAACGGTAAGGGCTGAGGAACGGAGACTTGATAACAGCCAACATGCCGGGTGATGTCAATGGGAATGCCTCAGTATCCTCACGCAAACCATCGTCCAACAACTCACGGCCAACACGTGAATAAGATATATCGATACGTGTTTTGAAATTGTCGGTCAAGAGAATGTCTGAATTCAAACGTATATTCAAACGATCGAAAGAGTTTCCTTCAAGCGGAGTATCACCGGTAGTATAACCGAATGAGAAATTATACATAGCCACATCGTCACCACCCTCTACATTAACCTTGTAGTTCTGGGTAAGAGCCTCACGATATACAAGATCTGTCCAATCTGTGTTGTTATGGAATTTATTGTAGTAGAGGAAATCCTTGTCGGTACGCAAGAATGGGATATTGCGGTTAGCATTCACATCCATGGTTCCGATAAGGTCATTCGCATATACACGGTATGCCTCTGCGCCCAACATATCGGGTGTCTCAGGAGCAAGAGCTACATTACCGTATATATTGGCAGTAATACGTGTAGCCATACTCTCACCACGCTTTGTATTGATGATGACAACACCATTTGCTGCACGTGCACCATAGATTGCCGCACCGTTTTTCAACACCTTCACCTCTCTGATGTCGTTCACGTCGATAGCCGAAAGGATATTGTTGTACATACCCATGTGGACAGTCTCGTTACCCTCCTGCATATCCCAGATAACGCCATCGACAATAAAGAGAGGCTGTGAGTTGGCATTCAAAGAGTTAATACCACGAATGAACATTGCAGCACCTATACCGGTTGTTCCTGAACGGTTGATTGTACGCACATCGGCACCAAGCACATTCTGTATCTCAGTGTCGATTGTTACAGCCGATGTGATACCCGGTTGCATTGTCTTCTCGGCAGCAACAGCAATGTCATCACTGTAATTCGCCTGGAATTCATCAGAGTAGAGACGTACGTTAATAATATCATTCTCGCCTACGGCACGCTGCACAAGCAGGTATTCCGGTGTAGAGAAATTCAAGAGAGTAACATATGAAGGAATGTTGAGTTTATACTTTCCTTCTCCGTCGGTCATGGTGGTTACCCTTGCATGACCTGTAGCCTGAACACGTACACCCGCCATAGGAGTATTGGTTGCAGCGTCATATACGGTACCAGTGACAGTACGCACATCGTCAGCAACAACAGCACCTGTCTCGACCTTTACAGAATCGTTTGTCAAGTGACCGCCAGGCAATACATCCGACGCGTGAACGGCTGATGGCACTAACACCATTAATGCCACCGATAATTGCATAAATTGTCGCATATACATATCTATTTTCCTTTTTTTCATCTTACAAACTATTATTCCTGGTCGCTTACAGGTACGAACAGAATTTCATCGATACGCACCGAAGGATCATACTTCTTGGGGTTACGCTTGCTGGTGATCGTGAATTCTACGTTGAAGTCATCTCTTGAATATGTATTAGTGAAATATTCACAATACGGGAACGTAACAACCAAAGGCGAACCGTCACTCTTTGTCAGGTAAAGAGTATCAACGCGAGTCGGATCATTAAGCTGGTCGCTTACAGTATAAAGCAACTTTGAATTCTGGAACACCTGTATTCCGAAACATGTCGGCTTGAGCTCTGCAGGATCAACCGCTGAATTTGTGATATGCTTAGGCACAACAACAATTGCAACCTTATAGCTTGCAGAGAGGACTCTGGGCACCTTATATTTCACAATTACAGCACTGGCCGAAGACTCGCTGGCAAAGTATGTGCCACCGGCCAGTTTGGTATCCTTGAGCAATGAGTCCTTATTGATATTGTTCTGGTTCACACCGATGATATAATCTATACCACCCTGTGAAGGAGACTCACGCATTGCATCGTCCTCACCCTGAACCTTTATAGTATCGTGCCAAAGATCGAACATGTTGTAAGATGGCTGGTCAATAATCTTGAAGATACCATTAGAAAGTTCCTTTGTAAATACCACATTCTTCTCCAGTTGCTCTCTTGCGAACAATGGACGCGGATAATGATCACGGTTAGCCGGGACAATAGAATCGGGACTGTTCACATATCTCTGCTCATACTCACTGAATGCCATGTACTTGACAATATTGAGACGAGGATAGAAGTTTGACAAAGAATCCCTGTAAGCACTGTCCATTGACACAGGCTTAGCGGCTGTGAGGTTATACTTGAAGTGCTTCTGTGCCTGTGCCAACATCTGGTTCCATACATCGTTTGTAGGTACATATACCACATACAATGAATCCTCCAAATCGATATTACCTACACCTGAATAAGAGTTCAAGAGTGCGTTGGTTGTGGTATAGACAGAGTCAAGATATGTCTGTACACCATCCTTTATAGGTCCTATGATACTCTTGCCCGGATCAAACTCTGTAACATTATACGAATAGAGGAAATTCGATACAGAATCGATGCGTGCATCCAGTTTCAGGAACTCCCAAATGCTGTACCTGTACTCAGCAGGAGTACCTATCTTGTGAAGCAGACCGTTCCATACGCGGATATTGCGCTCTACAAGTTCGCTGTTTGCAAAAGTGTAATTGACACCGTCACCTGAGAATACAGCAACCTTACTGTTCAACAACAATATCTTGTTGTCTTCGTCGAGCTTGCCGTTTGCAGGGTTCAAGTGATTGGCAATGTGGGCCATTATGAATGTTCTGAACACATGGCCACGATTTCCGGCCTGAACCTCAGCTATGATAGAATCCTTGTTGAAGGTTCCGTTTGTCGGAGCCCACAGAGTATAGACTCTTGAACAGTTGAACAAAGAGTCGGCACACTCAGAACCACAGCTGTTCAGTACCTCCACGAAGTCTGACAGTTCGGGATCGGCATTTATAACCTCATACAAAGTCTTGTCGGCATAAGGAGTCTCTGGAGTAACCACCGACTCATCTGAATCCTCACAGGATGTGGTGAGGAACAATGCACCGATAAGCATTGCGCCGGTTAGAATCTTGTGCTTAAATATTGTATTCATATAAAGTATATTTTTTTATTTTTCCTTTACCGGGCTGGCAAGCTGTCGCATTGCTGTAACAGCTTTCATGCCCTATTCTTAAATACTGTAAACAGATTAGTTCATCTCTATTGACTCGTCATCATTTATGTATGCCGGGTTCTGTTTAAGATTCTTGTTATAACGTAACTCGTCGATATGGATCGGGAAGAAGAGACCGTCAATTGTTGACATCTTACTCTTCACAACACCCGAGTTGCTGTCGAGCTTGTCGGCAACGAACTTGATGTTGTTTGTTGTTCCCTCACGCAAAGCCTTGCGTACAAGGTCGAACCAACGCTTGCCCTCATATGAAAGTTCACGTGTACGCTCAGCGAGAACAAGTTCCATAGCCGATTCTTTAGTCTGGTACTTGCTGACATCAAGGGGTTTCTTGACATTTGTAGTATCCATTCTTGAACGTCTGTTTATCGCATTGACGATATTGAACGCCTCTGTAAAGTCATCGGTAGTAGCCGAAGGACGTGTTACCATAGCCTCGGCCATCATAAGCATCACATCTGTACGGCGGTAAAGGATCCAGTTGGCATCATACTCGTCCGATTTTCTGTAATCGGTAGCAGGAGAAGCCTTTGCCGAATACTTGGCTATACATATATCGGTCTTCTCGCTTGAAGAACCGGCAGATGTACCGGCAGAAATGCTCTTTGCATTTGTGAAACTATAAGCACGGAGGTCATCAGTCTCATAGAACCTTGCAAGGAAGTTTGTAGGAACCACAGCGGCACCAGGCTTACCCTCTGTACCATACATGCTATATATACCCAGACACTTGCCGTTAGTACTGTTGTCACCCTCTATCTGCAACTCAAGAATAGACTCCTGTGAGTTCTTGGCACCGAAGATGTCATCATATACAGTACTCTTCTTGTCAGTAACCTTAGCCTCTTCATCGCCATAGTTCTGCAAAAGGTTGTATGGGAAGTTCTGAGCAGGCTTGCCAAACTCCTTGTTGTCCTCAAGAATCTGCTGGTCCATATTTGCCAGAACATCGGCACAATTCTCTACACAAGCATCATAGTATTTCTGCTCGTCGCCGGCAGCAACGAGGTCACTTGTACCCTCATAGTACTTTGCAAATGCAGCACGCCACAGGTTCACATCAGCCTTTATAGCCAATACGGCATTCTTGGTGATACGACCGTAATTGCTTGCAGGAGTTGAATAGTTGCCAGACTTCATTACCATATTCTCGGCACGGTCCAGATCCTCCATAATAAGGTTCAGTGCCTCAAGCGGATGAACCTGTGCATAATCGGGCAATTCGGCATCGTTCGCAGCAGGAACAAGAGCCATAGGAATATCGCGGAATGCACGCACAAGGTAGAAATGGCACAAAGCACGCATTGCATACATCTCACCAAGCACTACCTCAAGATCGCCTTCTGTAAAGTCAGGGTCACGATCCACTACAAGCGGTGCATACTCTATTACAAGGTTGGCATAGTTGATTGCCTCGTAATAGATACCCCATTTGCAATAGCTGTTGTCATCTAGGATATTGGCCTCGACAATATGCTTGATTTCGGTATTATAATTTGCCGGATAAGTCATGTTGTCGGCACGCATCTCACCCCATACGATAGCCCTTTTTACGGCATCGCTACTGATAAGCTTGATGTAGCTGTGAGCCAACATACCATTCACCTCGTCCTTTGACTGCCAGAAATTCTCGTGCACAATCTTGTTACTTGGAATAATCGTCAAGTAGTCTGTACAGGAACTCATCAGTGCACCGGCTGCCAACACCAATGCAAGAAAAGACTTCTTATATATTTTATTTATAAATTTCATAATCATCAACTTTTAGAAACCAACAGAAAGTGAAAGCGTATATGAGCGTGAGCGCGGTGTCTTCGTATTGTCATATGCTACACCATCGCCACCGCTTGAAACCTCAGGCTCAAGACCAGAATACTTTGTCCAGAGACACAGGTTGTCGGCCGACACGAAAACGTTCAGGTTCTTGATACCGAACTTCTTCAACCAATCGGGCTCGAACGAGTATGACAGCTGCACATAAGAGAGACGTACATATGATGCATCCTCTACGTAACGGTCGCTTCCTAGATAGTTATATGCCGAAGAACCACCGTGTACGGCACGTGGAATCTCGGTGATATCACCCTCCTTGCGCCAACGCCAGTTAACAGCAACACTCTGGTTGTCAAAAGAAGACATGTTTTCGAAAGCCATACGTGACATGTTCACAACGTCAACGTCCCAACGGTAAGTGAAACTTGTCCTGAGAGTCCACTTCTTGTAACGGAATGTAAAACCGAAACCACCCTGTGCACCCGGGTTGGAGTTTCCAAGATAAACAATATCAAGCTGGTTGATTGTACCGTCATGGTTAACGTCCTCATAGATTGCGTCACCGCCACGGAACTCATAGTTGCCATAAGTCTGCAACTCCTCCTTGTCGAAGAAGAGAGCCATCTTCTTTGGAGTACCGTCGGCCTCATAAACTACGTTGCCATCGGCATCACGGACAATAGGACATGTTCCGTTGCGGCCTGCAGCCTCTTCGGCAAGAGCCTTTTCCCAATTTTTGTAGCTGTAACGGTAAACACCCTTATAACGGAAACCGTAGATAGCACCGCTGGGGTTACCAATCTGCACGCGTCCAAGATATTTGCCATTCGTGGGAGCATCGTACTTACCGTTCTTCTCTTCGAGATATGCATCCTCAAGCTCGAGAATCTCGTTATAGTTCTTACCTATATTGAAATACATTGAGAAAGAGAGGTCACCTACAATTTTCAAGTTATTGAGATTAAGGTTAAGTTCCCAACCGGAGTTACGCACTGTACCGGAATTCTTGTAATCAAGTTTAGAGAAACCGGTAGATGATGGAATCTTGTAATTTTGAATCAGCTGGTCATATGTTGTTCCGCTATAGTAGTTGAAAGAACCGGTAAGCTTACCCTCGAAAAGGCCGAAGTCAGAACCGACGTTCCACTCACGCTTGTCGGAGCGGCGAAGGTCGGTCAAACGGATACCGTCCATCTGGAAACCTGCCATACCGAGATAGCTCTGTCCAAGAGGAGAGTAGCTATTGAATGTACGGTTCTCACCGGGAGCGTGTCCGTCCATACCGAAACCGGGACGCAATGAGAGCATTGACAGGAATGGTTTTGCCCAATCCATCCACTTCTCGTCAATGATGTTCCAACGGGCAGAGATTGAAGGATATGCAGCCCATTTTCTATCGTCACCCATTGCTGTATGACCCTCACCGCGGACAGCCAGGCGCAAAGAATATTTCGATTTGTATGAATAGTGGGCATCGAATACAAAGCTGATATTGCGGCTCTCCCATTTTGTTGTTCCGGCACCGTTGAGTTTTGAACCGATTGTAGAACTGCTTATATTACCGGTAGGAAGACCTACTGCTGTTGAATTCTGTGAGTTTCCGCTACCGGTCTGCAACTCGAACTGGCCGTTCATTGTAAGGAAGTGGTCCGAACTGCCAAGATACGGAGTGAAGATGAACTGGTGACGTGTAGTAAAGCTCAAGCTCTTGCTGTCATCGGCCTGTGACTTGTTCTTCTCGGATGCAGTCCAGTTGTCCATAGATAGTGCCGATGGATAATACACTGTACCGGAATAGGTTGAGGCATTGAGGTTGACCATACCGCGGTACTTCAACTGTGTCTCATCATCCTCAAGACCCAAGAGGTTGTACTCAAATGTAATCTGCGGGTTGATACTGTAGTTCTCCGTGTAGTACTCGGCAAGATGACCTACGGCAATAGGATTCTTGCGACCATACATGGCACTTTCGAGCACGTTCGGGTTAGCATACTTGAGCATTGAGTAATACTCGTCGGTATTATTGCCTTCTACATCCTGCTTGTAGATACTCATGTTAGGCATCATAAGCTGTGCATCATTCAGCAGACCCGAAGTGTTCTTTCTGTTTGAATTGTAAGAGAATGCGAAGTCGGCAATAACCTTGATTCTTTGAGATACATAGTAGTCAAGGGCAAGACGTGATGTAAAGCTCTGCATATACTGTCCTATCACCTGACCTGTCTCGCTTGAATAACCGCCGGAAATACGGAACGTAGCCTTCTCACCACCACCGCTGATGTTGAGATTGTATTCGTTACGGTAACCATGCTTTGAAACGGCATCTACCCAATCGGTATTGTTATTGAAGTTCTCGTATTCAGGGAATGTCTTGTCATAGTTGAGCTCAGGAACATCCACGCCAATCTGGTGCTGGTTGTAGAGAGCCTGCTTGATAAGCATTGTATAGTCATCACCATTTAGAAGGTTCATACCGCTAGGCGTCCACTTGTCCTTGAACTTATAAGTAAAGTTCACACGTGTAGGACCACGCTTACCGCGCTTTGTCTTAATCTTGATGACACCATTGGCACCTCTTGAACCCCACACAGCACAAGATGCAGCATCCTTCAACACCTCAATCTCGGCGATATCCTCGGTGTTGACCATGAGAAGCTCCGCGAAACTCTCATCGGTAGCAGTCTCAAAGTCAAAAGAGCCCTCATCCACCTCGAAGATGTTATCATCGACAACGATAAGAGGTGTAGCATCACCCTCAAGAGTAGAGTTACCACGCAGACGCATCTGTGTACCAGAACCTACGTCACCCGAATTGAACACGACATCAAGACCGGCAATCTGTCCCTGAAGAGCCTCATCGACCGATGCGAATGAGAGACCCTCCATCTCATCCATACTGATCTTCTGTGTCGCGTGGGTCATTTCACGCTCAAGGATGTCAAGACCACCCGAACGTGATACCTGCTTTGCAACGATATCGACCACATCAAGAACATTATCCTCTACCATCTTTATATTGAAGACGGTGCGGTTACCGATTTCGAGACGCTGTGTCTTGTAACCGACATACGAGATCTCAAGAACGTTGCTTGTGTTCTTTACAACCATTGAGAAGTTACCCTCAAAGTCGGTTGCACAGGCCTCGATAATACGGTTGCTGTTGTCACGCTCGGTAATGTTCACCATAATCAGCGCGCCCTCGGCATCACTGGTTACAGTACCCGAAATTCTTGCGCCCTTTTGTGCGAATGACGCAGTTCCGAAACAGAACAGAAGCGCAAGTAATAATAAATACTTTGTTTTTATCATGGCTTTTATGTTTATTCTACAACACTATTAATTTTCGGATGCGGTTACTGGTATTCTCTCAACCACGTTGCCGGCATTGTCAACTTTCAGTCTATTGCCATCAACGATCACATAATCATATATGACATTGTCGTCCTCATCCTTATCCTGGTATATGAGCATACCCTCATTGTTTACAAGCAATTTCTCACCATCGACGAGAACGTACTCCTCACGGGTAAGGCTTGAATCCCAAGATGCATCACCCTCGCTCAGCGGAGCCATGAGGTATCCGGCACGCATTGTCCTTTCTACACCATTGAGGTCCTTCATCTTTATGTTTGAATGGTTGGCTACAAGGTAAGGAGAAGTGCCGCCTACAGTCACCGAGCCGTTGACACCTGCAACAGACATTGTATCTACAAGTTGGCCCTCTATTGAGTAACGACGGAAACGGCCATCATAACCGAAAAGACCATCGTTCAACAGAACCTTGTCGATTGGCTGGATTACAGCATATGAAGATGTAGAGATTGAATTTGGAAGTTTCGCGCTTACATTATATATAAAGTCACGACACATGATGTTCCAATCCTTACCCTCAACACCGGAGGTGATGACCTTTGCCCAATCTTCAGTGTTCTCATAAGCTGTCAGATAGTCCTTGACAAGAAGTGTGCTGTTATCACTTGAGCTCTTCACAAGAGTCTCGTAGAAACGGCCTGTCTTGTCATTGATAACCGATGTAGAGAAGTTAGCCTCAGAATATGTTCCACCGCCGGGGGCTGGGATTGAGAACGGCACGTTATCCACATATACCGAGTTATCCTGGAAGTGATAACGCAGGAACTTGTTGAGAAGGCGCATTGCAGCAGCCGCCTTTTTTGGATTCTTTGCCGCCGCATCAGCAATATCATCCCATGTAGGAAGACCACGTGCAACCATCTCCTTAACTGATTCGTTAGCAGGAATATACACTGTGTAGTGGAATGTATTGAAGAATGGAACAGTGTTCACCATCTTACCGTCGGTCGAACTATAGAAGATTGAATAGAGCTTCATAGTATCGTCCTTGATCTTGAGATTTGATACATTAGCGAACATTGTCTTGAGCAGTGCCTCGAAGTCTGCAGGATTACAGAGTTGGAAGAACTCGTAGAATGCACCTGTCTCATCATTTGCATTTGCCGCCATGTTGGTATAAACCGACCTTGTCGGAGGTGTAGGAATACCGGAAGCCTTTGTACCGGGTTTCTCTGCATCACCAGGAATAGTAGAATATGTATAACCGTTCTTCTGCTTATACTTCACATCGAAAGTTACAGATGTTCCGTTCTCGATCTGCTCACCGCCATAGAATGCCACAGCATCAGGGTTGGATGTATCGACCTTGATTGTACCATATCCCTTTGTCTGATAGTATTTCTTAGGATTGAGTGTACCATCATTACGTGTAATACCGTCACCGTCGTTATGTACTATAATAAGGTATTCCATAAGGTCCGTCATTCGGTTCTTCATAAAATCGTTCCCGAATGGATTATCAGGATTGGTCAAGTTCATTGGACCGATAGGAGAAAGTGTATCTACTATTGTATATGTCTTGGGATCGAACTGGAACACTTCTGCCCAGAGCTCTGTAGCACCGTTACCCTTAGGACGGTCTGCATTGTAGTGGAATGCATATGCCTTTGGCTTTAGGTTTGGAAGCTCAACCGAGAATGTTACAGGGTCGTAATATACGAAGTATTTGTCATCGGGAACGACAAAGCTGTATGTAGCGTCCATAGCAAGCAGATAGTAGTCGTAACGCAACTGCTTGATAATGTTACGCATAAGCAACATATTCTCGAATACGATGGTAGGAGCCGAAACGGCCTGATATGTAGCAGGGCCGAACACGTTGTTCAATATATAAATAACACCGTTGTTTGCTATGACACACTCATCAACGTGGTGCTCCTTGATGCCCATAGGATCATTGGCATCGTCTGTAATCTTGTCGAATTTGCTGAGAACAGTTCCTGCGAATGTCGGTTTCATCAGGTTGTTGAGGAATGGAACGATATTCACTTCGGGAACGCTGTCAAGTGCCTGAATCAAAGACTTGACGTCCGAAACCGGCACATTAGGTGCAAACTGTTTGATAAGGAAGTTTCCGGCACCTTCCTCGCTTGCGAAATAATCATACAAGGAAGCATCATTCGGAACGAACATCGCTGCCATATCACGCTCCTTTGCAAGTGAATTCTGGAATGTATTCCATCCCGGGTCAAAATTAAGGAGCTCGTCCAAAGTCGGATTCTGATTGTTTGTAAGAAGGTTATATGTTGCAAAATCCTTTGTGAAATATCTCAGACGGAAAATACTGTCACTTGATTTGTAGTATGCACGGAATTCATTTGTCAATGAAGCATCATAGACAGGAATACAGAAACGGTCGAGCAAGTGGCTGAAGATTTTTGTATCCTCACGTCTGCGCAGTTCTTCTGCCATATTCGAAGGAGGAAGAAGAACATCGTCCAGACGATATATGAAGCCGTTCTTACAAGTAATAGTCATAGTATCACCGGAGATACCGCCGTCTTCCACGCCATTGGCAACAAGCTTATGTCCGAACACCATAGCTTCGTCAATGCTGAATGTATTTGTAACGACACCACCCTTCTTGAAGAGGAATTCGATATCGGAAGCCTTGATTGAATTGTTCTTGAGGTAATCGGGGAGGAAGTGAACCATCATAGGAGTAGTTCCATCCATAGCAATGCGGAGTTCCGCATCCCTCTCCTCGCCACGGAGAGCATCCCAATACTTGTTGAACGAAGGCATATCCTCACCCTTGACAAGAGGAATCGAGTCAATGATGGAAGCCGATGTCAGACGACGGAGACAAGTACCCTCAGACTCGACACCCGAACCAGTGCTTGACATCATGTCGAGCAACATGGCATTGTCGAGCATTGCGCTATAGAGCAATATCTTCATTTGCGCCTTTGTCATCTCGCCGACACTCTTTACACCCCAAGGATTGCTCTCGAAGAATCTCTCGAAAGCAGCATCGTCGGCCACAAACAAAGTCTTACTACCTGTGTGCGCAAGAGTCTCGCGCTCACCCAAACTGTCAATGATGGCAACGAAATTGTTATAAGTGTGCTCAGGTGTTCCCTTTTCGAGGAAATCATAAATGCTGGCACCCAACCAATCCGGTTCTTCGTCGTCATACTTATAATCATCGAGCCAGTCCTGACAAGACTGCAATGAACCGCCGACGAACAACATGCACAACGCCAATAGCGATGCTTTGCCAAATTTACTTAAACGGTGTTTAAACATAAGTACAAAATTATTAATTATTATTTTTTCGTATTTTTTAGCATTTTACGTATAGGCACAACATGCCCTTTGTTATCGTGCAAAAATAAGACTTTTCAATAAATATTCGCATAAATCCCATTTTTTTTTCACTTCAAGAGGTCTTTTTTCACATTTTAAGAAAAAAAATCTCCCGAACCCTGTCCTACCGGCAGAATTCGGGAAATTTTTATTTTTGAAATATTTAACAGTGCAATGTTAATTTTTACTTTACTTTTGTGGAGTATTTAACTTTTACAGGTTCGCTTTCGACCACCTCTACAAACTCCTGTGGGGTTATCGTCACCGGCTCTTTCATGAACTCAGGAACGTTGTACGAGCGGTCAAAGAAATCGTAATATTCAGCACTCTCCTGAGGTAACAGGAATGCCTTGTCACTTGTGCCGTCCTCATTCATGTGAGCTATGTAGAGCCGACTATAATTCGTGTCTTCGCGTCGGCTTGCAAACAACACCCACTTGCCGTTACTGCTCCATGCGTGATAGCTTTCAGGGAAATCGGAGTTCGCATTCTCCAAAGGCCAGTATGTCCCCTTCTCGATATCCATCACATATAGGTCGGCATCCTTATGCCATATATGGAAACAACCATATTCGCCAAGAGCAAAAAGAAGGTATTTGCCGTCGGGGGAGACTCTTGGGAATGTCGCGCTCTTGCCCAAAGCCGATGCCGCGAAAACGAGTTCTGACTCGCCGAACTCACCCGTTTCAGGATTCCACGGACGGCGGTAGATATCATATTTTATATCCCTGTAGTGCACCACCTCTCTTGACACGCGTTCTGCAATCAGCGAATCCTTGGGAAATTCCGACACACAATAGTAGAGCATCTTTCCGTCGGGAGACCAGGCTGGGAACACTTCCAGATCATCGGGGTCATTTGCCACAAACGTAACAGTCTCTTTCTGAGGATTATACACTATCACATCACTGAACTGATCCTGCACCTCAACCTTGTTATGATTCTTGGTATGGAATATCTGTCCGGTGTTGTTTACTGAGTATGCAACAATGTCATATACAGGATTGAAAAACGGATAGACACCAGCCGATATTGTAGAATCAGTTTTCAGGTCAATCTTTTTCACATTACCGTCATGCACAAACACAGTACCGCCCTTGTACTGGCGGACATGGAACTGCATATTGTCCGTTCTATAATTCTTGTAGGCATGGCAATTTATGCACTGCCCGTCGGGTTCGGAAACCACAAGCCTGTTGTTGTATATTGTCTCCTCGTCATAGTTCGAGATATCACGTTGGCATATGCTTAGATTTTCATATGCCACATATGATGGTGGAATAAGACGATAGGATATATACGGATCTATGGAATCCTGCGACACATTTATGGAAAAAGCATTGAACCCACGCCATTTACCGTCCTGTTCCACAAAGACATCTACGGATATGGAATTCCCGTTTGCAGCAGCAACAAGACTCTGCCAATCCTCAAGAGAAGGTTCTATTTCTCTGCCGGTTACAACAAGCTCATGGTTACCTGCTGTAAAACGTGTCACATAATCACCGCCCTCCTCTTCTATACGGAATGTTAAAGGAGCAATATTGCATGGCACGGTAACCCCTTTATAATCAGGATATATTTGCGGTAGCCTCTCTACAGGAGTGGAATCAGACGGAACACCCGATGAGCACGAGGCCAATAATGCCACGGCCATCATAAATATATAATAGGTTATCCTTTTCATAATATATAAAACAGAATTATCAATTGGTCTTTATATTACGCACAAAATAGAAATAGTAATAGTAGGTATCGGAAAAATCGTACCTGAAATAGGAAGCATTATACTTCTCGCCAGCCTTCACAGGTTTTTTATCCTTAACGGCGACTGTATCCGGGAAAGCTCTGGTAAAGGGATTGTTCATGGAGTTTATATTTGCTATCTTGGAAATGAAAGCACCCTCGAAACGTTGTTTGATTGCCGGGTCGATAAAAAACTTCTCGAACCCTTCACTCAACCCTTCGAGACTTATCAACCTATCATCGGGAGCTTTCGCCTTTTCCAACTGCTTGAAGAGCAGATATGCCTCCTGGTAGTTCTTGGGCAGTTTCTTTGCAGGCACGTTATTTGCATTCTTGGGTACACATACCCGTACATACCTGTCGAGCAAAGGCCAGAAAGACCTTGCATCCTTACGAACAAGAGACATCATAAGCGAAGCCTCTACATATTCAGGTGTCGCATCCTCGGGCACAACCATCAGATCTTTTGTAAGAAAGGCTTCTACAAAAGAATCATCAACGGTAAGGGCATCTTCGTAGCAACTCATCTGCAAAGGCAGGCGGAAAGAGGGTTCTTTAGCTATAAGCTCGGGAGAGTCGATATACTTCTCCATCTCTTCGGCCCAGCCGCTGTAGAAGAGAGTATGCTTCAGGATATTTATATATCGTCTTGCAAGGGTATATTCGCCCGACAGTATCATTGAACGGGTCGCATGCTTAAGATACTCCAGCCTCCAGCCATATTCCACAGCATCTTCTACACACCAACGATAACAGAAGTTCAGTTTTCCATAATAATAGTACAGCATCTTGCCGCCGGTCTGTGTAAGATGCACACCAACAGGAGACTTTATATCGGAGCTGCCATGGGGATTCTCGAACATCATATCGCCGGCCTTGCCCATATTCAGCAAAGCTATATTGTCATTAAGTACAATCTGCCTTGTCGGCTCATGCGCCTCGTTGCCCAACTCTACGACAGTTTCCCAATCCTCGTCCCACATGGCCATGTTCTGTTTATTCTCGATACGGTAATTCGCATCATCGAACCAATGGACACTGAGGAACACCGGAATAACAGCCAATACCGAGAATGACGCAGCAACATGCAGACGCCTGAATTTGGAAAGGATATTCTTAAGCACAGGGACAAGTGCCAACAGCAGATAGGATGCCATGAGCATGAAGAAAGGAATCCAATAGAACTTTATATTGTACCAATACGAGTACTCCTCATGCACAACCTTCGCAACATATTCCGACGTCCATTGGCTACTTGGCGTACCGGCCTTATACACCGACTCCAAAGCTATCGTGCTATACTGGCCATAATAGTAACGCGGTACCATATATACCGCCGCAAATGCCAGCACCATAAGCGCACACGACAACAGCACTCCCTTGCGTTGCCTTACAGAAAGCGAAAGGCCATAGATAACCATCACCACAGCTCCGGCAAGAGCATATACACCCATAAGCGGATAGCCGAAGAAGACCCACACCGCAACAAACGGTATCCTTGCCGGCAAAGGCAGTTTACGGAATGCCCAAATAGCCAGTAGAGAGAATATTATACCTAACAGTGCTATATAATAGTATCCTGGCAACTTAAGATAGAATATCCAGTAACCGAGCTGTGAATTTGATGCAACGACTGCCGCAACAGGCAACAATGCGACAAGAGAGTACCTCTTTGGAATATTGAACACCTTGCGTGTAAGCCAATACATGAGCACAAGCATTGCCACGTATATCGTAGCTCCCAGTATCGGGAGATGGAAAAACTGCACAAGGAAGGATCCTAGATATGAGAGGAAACCTGCCGGCACAGACATCATATTGTCGAAATAAAGGTCATCGAAAAGGAATACAGAGAGATCGCTCACCCTGAACAATAATGCCTGTTCACAGAAAGAGAGTACAAGCCATAGTACCGCAAAGAATGCGCCTGCCACCAAAAGCGGACGTTCCGGTATGGCACAAAGGAATCCCTTCACCAAAGAGAAAAGCGTTCTTTTTCCCTTTGCCTTCAATGCTCCGGCATCTTTATGGGGCTTTTGGGGCACATAGACCCCTTTCTTCGTTTTATTCATCTTGTCATCAATTATTTTGTTCTATTCACCCTGCAAAGGATTACACACGAAAGACCTTCCCTGCCCTGTCGAGCATGCAATGGTCGAGCAACACAAGAGCAGCCATAGCTTCAACAACAGGGACCGCACGCGGCACAACACAGGGATCATGACGTCCTTTCGCAAGCAGAGTCGTCTCTGTACCATCCCTTGTCACTGTAGGCTGCTCCATGAGCAATGTGGCAACAGGCTTGAATGCCACACGGAAATATATGTCATTTCCATTGGATATTCCACCCTGTATGCCTCCACTATTGTTGGTCTGGGTAGCAATCCTGCCGCAATTGCTGTAGAATATATCGTTCTGCTGCGAACCAAAGCCCGATGCGGCATCAAAGCCATTCCCGTACTCGAACCCTTTGACTGCATTTATCGACAACATGGCAGCAGCCAAAGAGGCCGACAGTTTGCCATATAAAGGTTCTCCAAGACCTGCAGGCACACCTTTTGCCACACACGTCACAACGCCGCCCACGGTATCTCCTTTGCGCTTGGTCTCCTTAATCAGATTCTCCATCTCCACAGCCATCGCCCCGTCGGGACAACGCACAGCATTGCTCTCGGTTTGTGCAAGATCGTATAGCCTGTAATCCTTATCCAATGCCAAGGCACCCACCTGTGATGTATATGCATCCACTGTTATCCCGAGTTGCTTCAAAGCCAGTTTGGCAAGGGCACCGGCACAGACCCTGACAGCCGTTTCGCGTGCCGATGAACGCCCGCCGCCCCTATGGTCACGTATCCCATACTTCGTCTCATACACGAAATCGGCATGCGAGGGACGGAACAGGTCGCGCATATTGTCATAATCGGCACTCCTGTTGTTCGAGTTCACTATAACGAAGGCTATTGGAGCACCGGTGCTGCGTCCCTCGAATATACCCGAAAGGAAATGAACCTCATCCTGTTCATTGCGTTGGGTGGTTATAGCACTCTGCCCCGGGCGACGACGTCGCATTTCACTTTTCACAAACCCTTCATCTATATGTACACCCGACGGGAAACCGTCGAGGACACCACCTATGGCAGTACCATGGGACTCACCGAAAGATGTAAAACGCAACAGTTGACCGAAACTGTTCATAATTCTATTCCAAACTGCTTATCAATGACAGCAACCGCCTTCACACCCGCCTTCATTACAACTGCCGCCACCACAACCGCTGCAACCGCCGCCTCAACTGCATGATGCTTTCAATGAATCGTAGAACTTCTTCATTTCAGCCTCAGTGGCAGGACGTGCCTCCACCACACAGCCGGAAAACTGCAAGTCGCAGCCGGCAAGCGGATGATTGAAATCTATGACCACCTTCAACGGATTGACATCTTTTACAGTTCCCAATATCGGTGAACCGTCGGCACGCATCATTTCAATGACATTACCTGCAAAGACATGTGTCGAGTCGAACTTACCCTCTATAGTAAACACCTCACGGTCAAAATCCTGTACATGATCGGGATCGTAGTCGCCATAAGCATCGGCCGATGGAATTGTAAAATCGAACTTGTCACCCTTTTTAAGGTCTTTCAGATTCTCTTCAAAGGCATCGAGGGTGTATCCTACACCTGTCAAGAAAGCAAACGGTTGTTCGCGTGTCGTCTTCTCAACCTCTTCGGCCTCGCCATCGCGATGCGAAACAAGCGTGTATGCCACACGCAGATATTTGTTTGAAATTTCCATATTATTATTTGTATTGTGTTAACGATTCCAATATGTTTCTACGGCAAAGATATAAATTGTTGACTAAAAACTTGAGACAAGAGCCATTTTTTTGTTCAAGACACATTATAAATAGTCTTTTTTTGCCGTTGAAAGAAAAAATATCCAAAAATTCGTTTCTTTGCTACAAATTATTAACTTCGCAGAATAAACCCGTACGACACTGTAATATGGAGAAAAAACAGATAATGGTTGCCATATTTGCAATTACCGCAATGATATTTTCAGCCTGCAGTACAAATCACAAGACAGTCTCTGGCGACAAGAAGTATGGCAAAGAGAACAAAAAGAGCAGCTTCGTCACAAAGGACGGCACACAGTTCATGAGGGAAGGGAAACCATACCGCTACATCGGCACGAACTTATGGTATGCCAGCATCCTCGCATCAGAAGGCGAAGGCGGCAACAGGGAGAGGTTCTGCAAGGAAGTGGACCATTTGAAAAGCATAGGCATAACCAATCTCAGGATTGCAACCGGCCCCGATGCAGGCAGCGACCTTGCAAACCCTGCAAAGCCATATCTGCAGACAGCTCCGGGGATTTTCAACGACACTATACTCAAAGGGCTCGACTTTGCAATTGCCGAGCTAGAGAAACGCGGAATGACTGCGGTAATTTATCTCAACAATGCATGGGACTGGAGCGGTGGTTTCGGCTTCTATCTGAAACAGTGCGGCTACGGAGACTCACCTAACACCAATGAGGATGGCGGCTACAACCGTTATGTTGAGTATTGCTCAAATTTTGCACGTGAGCCAAAGGCTCTCGAAATGTATTACAGCTATATAAAGAGCATAATTTCCCGAACCAACAGTATCACAGGACGTGCATACAGAGATGAGCCAGCAATAATGTCATGGCAATTGTGCAACGAGCCGCGTGCCTTCTCAAAAGAGAACATGGAACTTCTTGCAAAATGGATAGCAAAAGCCGCCGCATTGATAAAAAGTATTGACAATAACCACCTTGTTTCAACCGGCAGTGAAGGTTATATCGGATGCGAAGTCGATGCAGAATTATGCGAGCGCATACATGCCGATAAGAATATAGACTACCTAACAATACATATATGGCCGGTGAACTGGGGCTGGGCACCACGTTCCAATCCCGACAGCGGTATCGGGAATGCCTGCACTGAGAGTGGCAAGTACATTGACGAGCATATTGCAATGGCAAAGAGAATAGACAAGCCACTGGTCATAGAGGAGTTCGGATACTCACGCAAGAACAACATCTCCGGTGTCGATATTCCTACAGAGAGCCGTGACATATTCTACTCTTTTATATTTGAGCAAGTAAAGAAAAGTGCCGATGAAAAGGGGCCTATTGCCGGCTGTAACTTCTGGGGTTGGGGCGGTAGCGGACGACCTCGTGACCTTATATGGAAACCAGGCGACGACTACTTGTGCGACCCCCCTCACGAGCCACAAGGCTGGTACTCGGTTTTCGACTGTGACACTACAACCATTGACATCATAAAGAAGTACGCAATAGAAATAAACAAATAAACCATGTACAAGAAAGACAACCGCATTGTAGCCACACTTGATGCAGGTGGCACGAATTTCGTTTTCGGCGCAATGAAAGCCGGAGAATTCATCATTGAGCCGGTATCGGTTCCTGCACAGTCGCATGACCTCGACCTCTGTCTGCAGAATATGGTCAACGGTTTTACACAGGTATTCGATAAGCTTGAAGAGAAGCCCGTTGCCATCAGCTTTGCCTTCCCCGGCCCTGCCGACTACCCCAACGGAATCATCGGTGGCTACCTGCCCAACTTCCCTTCGTTCCGCGACGGTGTAGCATTGGGGGCTTTCCTTGAGAGCAAGTTCGGCGTTCCGGTATTCATCAACAACGACGGCGACCTCTTCGCATACGGCGAGGCACTCTGCGGTGTTTTGCCGGAAATAAACAACCGCTTGAAAGAATTAGGTTCTACAAAACAATACAAGAATCTCATCGGCTACACCTTGGGTACCGGATTCGGAATTGGAGTTGTAATCGATAACCGCCTGAACCGTGGAGACAACTCCTGCGTGGAGACATTCTGCCTGCGCCATAAGGAGATGCCTGACATCATTGTTGAGGACGGTGTAGCAATACGTGCCGTCAAACGCGTATATGGCGAAAAGAGCGGCAACCCCGACCACAGCCTCACCCCGAAGGATATCTGCGAGATAGCCGACGGCACACGTCAAGGCGACCAGGCTGCCGCCAAGGAAGCCTTTGCATCACTCGGAAGAGTTGCCGGTGCAGCCATATCAGCAGCAGTGACAATAATTGACGGGCTCGTTGTCATCGGCGGTGGTGTGTCGGCAGCAAGCCATTGGATTATGCCCGCATTGCTCGAAGAGATGCGCTCAAAGCTGCACACTCTTGGCGGAGACGAGGTAAACCTTGTACAGATGAATGTATATAACCTGGAAAACCCCGATGAATTCAAGCTTTTTGCCAAAGGAGAAGTAAAGAAAGTAAAGGTTTATGGCGAGGAAAGATTTGTCAACTACGACAGCCAGAAACGCATTGGCATAGCTATATCGAAACTTGGTGCAAGCAAGGCCGTATCAGTTGGAGCATATGCATTTGCATTGAGTGAACTTGACAAAAAACAAGCATAACTATGATAAAAAGGATTCTTTCGCTGTTGTTGCTCACTCCGGCTTTAATGACAGCACAAAAGCCGGCCGACCTTGTAAACCCATTCATCGGCACCACAAATTTCGGCACCACAAATCCCGGTGCTGTAACACCCAACGGAATGATGTCGGTGGTACCTTTCAACGTAATGGGGTCGGACTTAAATGTATTTGACAAGGACAGCCGCTGGTGGTCGGCACCATATGAGTATAACAACAAGTTCTTTACAGGATATGTACATGTCGCGCTCAGCGGAGTAGGTTGTCCAGAAGCCTCATCCTTGTTGGTTATGCCAACAACAGGAGAGCTTGATGTAAACTATTTCACATACGGAACGGAATATACCGACGAGAGCGCGTCACCCGGCTACTACAGCAACATGCTTACGAAATACGGCATAAAGACCGAAGTGACAGCAACCACACGAACATCGTGTGAACGCTACACTTTCCCGGCCGGCAAAGGAAACATCATACTCAACTTGGGACAAGGACTCACCAACGAGTGCGGTGCCATGGTACGCCGCGTGAACGATACCGAAATTGAAGGATTCAAGCTACTCGGCACATTCTGCTACACAACCCAGGCTGTATTTCCTGTCTATTTCGTGATGCGCGTTTCCAAAGCCCCCACAAGCGAAGGTCCTTGGAAGTTTCAGCCGGCACTGAGCGGTGTCGAGGCGGAATGGACACCCGATGACGGCACATACAAACTCTATGAGAATTACTATAAGGAGATTGCCGGAGACAATATCGGATACCGTTTCTGCTACGACAACCTTGCCGAAGGAGAACAGATAACCGTGCAGATGGGAGTATCTTTCGTATCCATCGAAAATGCAAGGGAGAACCTCGACGCAGAACAGAAAGGGCTAGGTTTCGACCAGATTCATGCCTTGGCAAAGGAGAAATGGAACAGCGATCTCTCACGCATACGCGTTGAGGGCGGCACCAAGGAGCAGCAGACAATATTCTACACAGCTCTTTACCATGCACTCATACACCCGAGTACCGTAAGCGATGTGAATGGTGAATACCCAAAAATGGAAAATGCAGGAATAGGCAAGAGCGATTACACACGCTATACGATATTCTCGCTATGGGACACATACCGTAACCTGCACCAGTTGCTCACACTTGTATATCCGGAACGCCAGACCGACATGCTGCGTTCAATGGTGGGTATGTACGATGATTGGGGCTGGTTGCCACGATGGGAATTGTTCGGTCGCGAAACATTCACTATGGAAGGCGACCCTGCAGCCATCGTCATTGCCGACAGCTGGATAAAAGGCTTGCGCGATTTCGACATTGAAAAGGCTTACGAAGCTATGCTCAAATCGGCCACCACAGAGGGAGCGTTCAACCCAATCCGCCGCGACATCGACCCATATATTAAGGAGGGGTTCATACCGTTGTGGTACTACTCCAGCGACCTTTCGGGCGACAACTCGGTATCCCATGCACTGGAATACTGTTCGGCCGACTATGCAATAGCACAGCTTGCCGACTCCCTTGGTGACAAGAGGCGTGCAAAAGAGTTCCTCAAGCGTTCCCAGAGCTACCGCCGCTACTACTGCAAAGAGCACGGCACGCTGCGTCCACTAACAAAAGAGGGTGAATTCCTTGGAGACTTCGACCCTGCAACAGGAAAGAACTTCGAGAATGTGCCAGGATTCCACGAAGCATCGGCATGGTGCTACACATTTGCCGTACCGCACGACATAAAGGGGTTGACAAAGCTTATGGGTGGCAAGAAGAATTTTATAAAGAGCCTGCAAGGAGTGTTCGACGATGGACACTACGACCCGGCCAACGAACCCGACATAATATATGCATACCTCTTCAGCCGTTTCAAAGGCGAGGAGTGGCGCACACAAAAAGAGATTAAGAAGATTCTCGACGAGAACTACAGAAATGCACCCGACGGCATACCGGGAAACGACGACACAGGTACAATGTCGGCATGGGCTGTATTCTCAATGATGGGTATATACCCCGACTGCCCCGGTGAACCGTACTACACCATTACAACCCCGGTGTTCGACAGAGTAACCATTGCAACGCCAAAGGGTGATATAACCATTGAGTGTGATCGTCCTACAGACGAGTGCCACTACATAGATGGAATCAGCCTCAACGGCAAGAAGAGCGGTTACCGCATTACACACAAGCAGTTGCTCGACAACGCAGAAATTAAGTTGAAACTAAAGAAAGAACCCAAATGAGATTATCAAACGGAATATTGGCATTGTCGCTTGCAGCACTTGCGGCATGCTCATCATCGAAACAGCCCAATCAGGATAATGAGCCACAGGAGAGACTTACAGAATATGTAAACCCGCTAATCGGCAGTGGCGGACATGGGCACGTATTCGTGGGAGCAAGCGTACCCTTCGGTATGGTACAGCTCGGACCCACAAGCATAAACGTAACATGGGACTGGTGCTCGGGTTACCACCAGGATGAAGCCACAGTAATAGGATTCTCTCACACACACCTTAGCGGAACAGGTATCGGCGACCTCTTCGATGTCACCGTGATGCCCGTAACCGGCGAGGTGACATACGCACGCGGAATGGCCGAAGACCAGAACAGCGGAATGTGGTCGCCTGCCGACCGCACCAAAGAGGTCGTGAAGCCGGGATATTACAGCGTTCCGCTCACCCGCTATGGCATCAAGGCCGAGATGACAGCCACTGCACGCGTGGGACTGCACCGCTACACATTCCCCAAGGCCGATGATGCTGCTCTTGTATTCGACCTGCAGAACGGCGGATGCTGGGACGAGACCACCGAGGCCTTTATGCAGGCCGAGGGCAACAACCGCATCGTCGGATACCGCTACTCCAAAGGGTGGGCAAAGAACCAGCGTGTATATTTCGTTGCCGAGTTTGCAAAGCCATTCGACAGTTTCGAGCTGAAGGGTTACAAGGATATGTATGGCCGTGCATCGTTCAGCACAGCAGAGGGTGAGGAGGTTATGCTGAAGGTTGCCATTTCGCCGGTGAGCATCGAAGGAGCGAAGCTCGCAATGGAGAAGGAGCTCCCCGGATGGGATTTCGCAGCCGTACAGGCAGCCGCAACCGACAGTTGGGAGAAGGAGCTTGCACGTGTAAAGATAGAGACCGCCGACAAGGAGCGCAAGACTGTATTCTACACAGCCATGTACCATGCCATGATAGCCCCGATGCTCTTCAGCGACGTAAACGGCGACTATCGCGGAGCCGACGACAAGGTCTATAACAGCTCTACCCCACGTTACACATGTTTCTCTCTTTGGGACACATACCGTGCAAAGCAGCCGCTGATGACCATCATACAGCCCGAGAAGGCCGGTCAGTTCGTAGCCACTATGGTCGATATCTGCGACAAGCAGGGCGACCTTCCTGTATGGCATCTTTGGGGCAACGAGACCGACTGTATGGTAGGCGACCCCGGCATACCTGTCGTTGCCGACGCCATTGTAAAGAACATCAAGGGTTTCGACCGCGAAGCGGCATTTGCAGCAATCAAGAAGACCGCAGCCGTCGAGGAGCGCGGAAAGGAGTTCCGCCACAAGTTCGGATATATCCCCTGCAACCTCTTCACCGAGTCGGTAGCATTTGATATGGAGTATGCCATTGCCGATGCAGCCGCCGCAAATGCAGCCAAGGCACTAGGCAAGCAGGAGGATTATGAGCATTTCACAAAGATGAGCCATAGCTACCGCACCTTCTTCGACAAGGAGACAGGCTTCATTCGTGGCGTTGACGAGAACGGCAAGTTCAACACACCGTTCAACCCCTACTTCTCGGCACACCGCGCCGATGACTACTGCGAGGGCAATGCTTGGCAATACACCTGGCTTGTACCGCACGACATCGAGGGATATATCAACCTCTTCGGCAGCAAAGAGGCCTGCATCGCACGTCTCGACTCGCTGTTCCTCGCACCCTCAACGGTCGAGGGCGACCCGTCGCCCGACATTTCGGGAATGATAGGCCAGTTCGCACACGGCAACGAACCCAGCCACCATATTCTTTACCTCTATACAATGATGGGACAACCCGAAAAGACAGCCAAATGGGTACGCGAGGTAATGACTACACAGTACCGCAACAATTTCGACGGACTATCGGGCAACGAGGATATGGGACAGATGTCTGGTTGGTATATTATGTCGGCACTCGGATTCTACCAGGTTGAACCGGCCGGAGCACGCTACTGGTTCGGCTCACCGCTTTTCGACCGCGCCGAACTGACAGTCGAGGGCGGCAAGTTCACCATAGAGACAGTGAACAACAGCGACACCAACATCTACATAAAGAGCATCTCGCTCAACGGCAAGCCGCACAAGCTGCCATACATCGAGCACAGCGACATTGCCAAAGGCGGCACGCTCACCATTGAAATGAGCGACACACCGACGAAGTGGTGGTAATTACAGACATTAAAAAAGTAGTATTTTGAAATGGCCCCCAAAAGTTAGACAAAAAAACTTTTGGGGGCCATTTCATTTTTCTTCCCGTTATTTAACATTTTATAGTTCTCATTTTCAAAATATATTCAGCTAGCAAACGTTCGTGCGGTCGCCTTTCAACCAAACCCCTCACTTGTGTGTTTATACCTTGCTAATGGTTTAAACATTTATGAGGAGATTCTATTTTTTTCTTTTACTATTCCTCGCCGCAGTGCAGCAGGCAACCGCACAACAAGGCGAAGATTACATTAACATGGAGTTGCCTGCGGAATGGAACTACAACGAGTATGTAGAACAGGTGTTGCCGGTCGATGACCAGTGGTGGCGCAATTTTGAAGACCCGGTGCTGGATTCGCTCATAGTTGCTGCCAGCGAAAACAACTATTCGGTACTCGGAGCTATGGAGAATATACGCAAAGCGCGTGCCGCATGGTTGGAAGCAAGAGGAGGTATGCTGCCTACTTTTGACTTCAGCTTCGGCTGGCAGCGTGCCAAGACAAGCGGAAACATCGCATCCACGATGTACAACGAGACGTGGGAGGGAGAGTTCAGCACAGGAGTTTCTATGCAATGGCAGGCCGATGTGTTCGGTACTATATATATGCGTTCCAAGGCACAGAAAATGCTGTTCATGGCTACGGAAGAGGAGTATAGCGCAGTTATGGTAACATTGATTGCAAACGTAGCCTCAACATATTTCTCGCTAAGGCAGTCACTTGCTCAGATGCAGGTAATACGTTGGAACGTGGAGTCGCAACGTGAGATAATGAATATTGTAGAGTCGCGCTACGAGAGCGGACTTGCCTCAAAACTCGATGTGGCACAATCGCGCAGTGTATATTACAGTACAATGGCACAGATTCCGGCAATGCAGGCTACAATAGAGAGCTACCGCAATGCCATGGCAGTACTGCTGGGTGTATATCCGCAGGAGCTTGTAGGGTGGTTGAGCGAGGGGTATGCCTTGCCTGTATATACCGAGATTATCGGGACCGGCATGCCTGCACAGCTCATTCTGCGACGTCCCGACCTTCGTGCTGCCGAAAAGCAGGTTGAGGCAAATGCGGCTCTGCTTGGAGCTACAAAACGCGACTGGTTCCCAAAGGTGCTGCTCACAGGCTCCATCGGCTTTGCATCACACGACCTCAAGCATCTGCCACGCTCAAAGAGCTTGACCTGGGAGATTGCTCCGTCCATAACTTGGAACATATTCAGCGGAGGAGAACGTGTCAATGCGACACGCCAGGCACGAGCTGAGCTCGACAGAAGCATCACGAGCTACAACTCGGCACTGCTCAATGCCGTGCAGGAGGTCGAGAATGCCATATCGCAATATAGCAGTTCGCTGAAGCAGATTGAGGTGCTGCGCGAGGCAATGAACCAGAATCGTGAGACACTCACCTTGTCGTTGGAGCTCTACAAGCAAGGGCTCACAGAGTATCAGAATGTGCTTGATGCCCAACGTTCGCTTCTCACTTGTCAGGACTATCTGGTACAGGCTCACGGCAGCTCGCTCATATACCTTGTACAGATATACGAAGCTCTCGGTGGAGGATGGTAATGGAAAAGATGCTGTTTAAATTATAACCTGTTATGAAAAAACTTATATTGACAGTGGCATTGCTTGCATTCATCGCGTGCCACAAGAATGAACAGGGCAATACCGAAAGCGGAGCATTGCCGATAGATGTTGCAAACCCGGAAGTAAAGGAGGTGATGCTAACACGCGAATATCCAGGCTATCTTGCTGCAGATGCGACAATCCCGATAGTAGGACGCGTTAACGGGACTATAGTGAAAAAGAACTTTACCGAGGGCGGACGGGTAAAGAAGGGTGACCTTCTGTTCGTAATTGAACCAGACCTGTATGAAGATGCCGTAGCGCAGGCACAGGCTGCACTGAAGACTGCCGAGGCACAACTGGAGTATGCAAAGAGCAACTATGAGAGAATGCAGGTTGCCATTGGCAGCAATGCAGTAAGCCAGATTGAGCTCCTGCAGGCAAAAAGCCGTGTAGAGAGCGGTGAAGCTGCCGTCGAAAATGCCCGGGCCGCATTGAAGAGTGCAAAGACAAAGTTGGGTTACTGCTATGTAAAGGCACCCCAAGACGGAAGTGTCGGGCTACGCAACTACTCTGTAGGTGCATATGTGGCCGGCGAAATGAGTCCGGTAGAGCTATGCAGATTATACAAGGACGATATAATGTATGCCTACTTCGACATCACCGACAACCAATGGCTCATAAGGCAGCAGAACAGCAGCAACATAGACCAGAGCCGTGTAACATTCAGACCCGGCGGAAACAGCCTCTTCACCCACGAGGCATATATCGATTACCTCTCGCCCAATGTAAATCTGAGTACAGGAACATTGCAGGTAAGAGCTGTTTTCGACAACAGCGACGGAATGCTTAAACCGGGCAACTATATAAGCGTGGTAATGCCATACGAGAGAATAGAGAATGGAATTCTTGTAAGGGATGCATCGGTAGGTACCGACCAGCTTGGCAAATTCATATATGTAGTGAACGACTCCAATAGAGTGGAATTCAGGAGGATTGTCACAGGTACCCTGGTCGATGACACCATGCGCCTTGTCACAAGCGGACTTGAGCCGGATGAAAGATATGTAACACAGGCACTGCTGAAGGTACGCAACGGAATGCCCGTGACACCCATAATGGAAAAATAACCAAAAGACCACAGTTATGAATTTCTCAAAATTCTTCATTGAACGCCCGATATTTGCGACCGTGCTCTCACTCCTGTTGCTTGTAGCCGGCTGTGTAGCACTGTTTGTACTGCCCATAGACCAGTATCCGTCGATTACCCCTCCTACTGTACAGGTCACAGCCGTATATCCGGGCGCAAATGCCGAGACTATTGCACAGACTGTCGGAATACCCATTGAGCAACAGGTCAACGGTGTCGATGGAATGTTGTACATGAGTTCGACATCATCGTCGTCGGGAACATATCAGCTTACAGTCACGTTCGAAGTAGGTACCGACATCGACATGGCTACAGTTCTTGTACAGAACAGGGTGAATATAGCACTTAACTCTCTGCCGAGCGAAGTGGTACAGCAAGGAGTGACGGTGCAGAAACAATCGACCAACATTGTACTCTTCATCACTCTCACCGGTGACGAGAATTATGATCAGCTATACCTGTCGAACTATGCACAGCTGCAACTCGTGGACCAGCTCACACGTACACCCGGGGTAGGCGGAGTAGAGATAATGGGTGCCGGGAAATATTCAATGCGCATATGGCTCGACCCTGAGGCCATGCGCATACGCGGAATATCCCCGGCAGAGGTGTACCAGGCTATCAGCAGGCAGAACCTTGCCGTATCGGCCGGTTATGTGGGACAGACTCTCAATGCAGCTGCCGACAATGCATTCCAATACACATTGAATGTTCAGGGAAGATTGAGCGATGCAAAGGAGTTTGCCAACATTGTCATACGTAACGACGGTGTAAACATGTTGAAGCTTGGCGATATCGCCGAGATAGAGATTGGAAGCGAAACATACTCAGCATCATCGAAACTACGGGGGAAGCCTACTGCTGCACTTGCAGTTTACCAGTCACCAGGATCGAGTTCGCTGGCCGTGTCAAAGGCGGTAAAAGCCAAGATGGAAGAACTTGCACAAGCCTTCCCGCCAGAAGTGCAGTACCAGATAGCACTGGACACCACAGATGTAGTCCGAAGTTCAATACATGAGGTGCTATATACATTCCTCGAAACGACCATACTGGTCATATTCGTTATATTCCTGTTCCTGCAGAATTGGCGTGCGACACTTATCCCATGCCTCACCATACCTGTTTCGCTCATAGGCACAATGGCCGTGATGCTATTGCTCGGTTTTTCAATAAACACCCTCACCCTATTCGGTCTGGTGCTAGCCATAGCCATTGTGGTTGATGATGCGATAGTCGTAGTCGAGAATGCCACACGCATTCTCGACGAGGGGGAACTTGGACCACGCGAAGCTACCGAAAAGGCAATGGAAGAGATAACAGGCCCTATCATCGGTGTTGTACTGGTGATGATGGCAGTGTTCATACCTACAACCATGATTGGCGGCATATCGGGTGAACTGTACAAACAGTTTGCCCTGACAATCGCCACAGCGACCCTGCTTAGCGGCTTCAACTCGCTTACACTCACGCCGGCCCTCAGTGCATTACTCCTGCGACCTACCGGAACAGGACAGAAAAAGGGATGGTTCCGATGGTTCAACAATGGGTACAATGCCATACAGAGAGCATATGACCGCACTGTCGGATTCCTGCTACGCAAGGCCTGGTTCTCTGCCATTACATTCTGCGCATTTGCTGCACTTGCCATATATATGTTCAGCAGCTGGCCGACGACATTCATTCCCGACGAAGATGACGGATATTTCATTGTAAGCATACAGCTGCCACCTGCGAGTTCGCTCAGCCGTACGGAGAGTGTTGCAGCACAAGTGGAGGATATCATATCTTCGTACCCCGAGGTGAAGACAAACATAAGCATCAGCGGATTCAGCATCCTCAACAGCGGGAGACAGAGCAATGCTGCCAGTGTATTCGTGGTACTCAAGGACTGGAGCGAGCGCAAGAAAAAAGGAGAATCGGCCGAGGCAATTGTTGAGAGATTCAACAAGGATGCATATCTTAAGATTCAGGAGGCACAATGTTTTGCTTTCGTACCGCCGGCAATCCCCGGCATAGGCAATGTAGGAGGACTGCAATTACAGCTGGAGGACCGAAAGTCACTTGGCATGACAGAATTGCAGAAAGCTGTAGAGGCACTTACAGACAACTACGGGAGGGATGGCGCGATTTCAGCCATGAACAGTTCCTTCGAAGCGGATGTGCCGCAATATTACCTGAATATCGACAGAGAAAAGGCTATTGCAATGGGATTGGATGTAGGAAGCGTACTATCTACCCTAAGCTATTACATGGGTGCCATCTATGTGAACGACTTTGTCTTGTTAGGACGTATCTGGCAAGTAAAGATGGCTGCAGGAGAAGAGAACCAGAAGGTAATTGAGAGCGTGATGAGGCTGAGCCTTGCAAACAACAGGGGTGAGATGGTACCATTCAGCAGTTTCATGACAGCCGAGGAGGTGCTCGGAAGTGACCAGATAGTGCGATACAACATGTACAACAGTGCTACAGTAACGGCAAACACTGCGCAAGGTTACAGTTCAGGGCAGGTAATGGACGAGGTTGCAGAACTGTTCAAGACTCAGCTTGGCGACGAGTTCGGCTATGAGTGGACAGGAGTAGCATTCCAGGAAGAGAGTGCCGGCAAGAACACATCTGTAATACTTGCTCTTGCACTCCTTGTTGCCTTCCTTGTGCTTGCAGCACAGTATGAGAGCTGGACAAGCCCCATAGCTGCAATAATGGGTGTACCCATTGCACTGCTTGGTGCAATAGCAGGATGCTGGATTGCAGGAATTCCTGTGAGCATATACACGGAGATCGGTATTGTACTGCTCATAGCCCTGAGTGCGAAGAATGGAATCCTTATTGTAGAGTTCGCGCGTGATTACCGTGCAGCAGGCAAGGATATAAGATACAGCGCAGCCGAGGCTGGACATGTGCGTCTAAGGCCTATCCTTATGACTTCACTTGCCTTTGTCATAGGTGTCATGCCTTTGCTCTTTGCCGGCGGAGCAGGAGCCGGTGCACGCTTGTCGCTGGGTGCAGCGGTAGTATTCGGAATGCTGCTGAACACCATTGTTGCAACATTGTACATACCCAATTGGTATGAATGGATGCAGCATCTTGAAGAGAGAGGCAAAAAGAAATAGAGATTAATGAACAAAAAATATCGGCAATTGCCGATATTTTTTGTTCTGTTTGCTATCTTTGCGCTAAAGCATAAAAAAGAATTAACAAGATAGAACTATGAACGAGAAAATCACAATGCCATGGGAGGAACGCCCCGAAGGATGCAAGGATGTAATGTGGCGTTACTCAAAGAATCCTGTCATCGACCGCTATGCAATACCCACCTCCAACAGTATATTCAACAGTGCCGTTGTTCCGTTCGGTGATGGGTACGCAGGAGTTTTCCGTTGCGACAACAAGGCCGTACAGATGAACATCTTTGCCGGATTCAGCAAGGACGGCATAAACTGGGAGATAGAGCACGAGCCTATCGTGTTCAAGGCCGGCAACACAGAGATGATAGAGTCGGAGTACAAGTACGACCCACGCGTGACATGGATCGAGGACCGCTATTGGATTACATGGTGCAATGGCTATCATGGACCCACAATCGGTATCGGTTACACATTCGACTTCAAGGAGTTCTTCCAGTGCGAGAATGCATTCCTGCCTTTCAACCGCAATGGTGTGCTGTTCCCGCAGAAGATAAACGGCAAGTATGCAATGCTGAGCCGGCCGAGCGACAACGGACATACACCGTTCGGCGACATCTACATCAGCTACAGCCCCGACATGAAGTATTGGGGTGAGCACCGTTGCGTAATGAAGGTAACCCCATTCCCCGAGAGTGCTTGGCAATGTACAAAGATTGGTGCCGGCTCTGTGCCCATACTTACAGATGAAGGCTGGCTACTGTTCTACCATGGCGTAATCACTACCTGCAACGGTTTCCGCTACTCCATGGGCGCCGCACTGCTCGACAAGGAAGACCCCTCAAAGGTTCTCTACCGCACAAAACCCTACCTGCTCGCACCAGCAGCACCATATGAACTGGCCGGCGATGTCCCCAATGTGGTATTCCCCTGTGCAGCACTCAATGACGGCGACAGGGTTGCTGTATATTACGGAGCTGCCGATACGGTTGTAGGAATGGCATTCGGTTATATTTCAGAAGTCATCGACTTCATAAAGAATAACAGCACAAAGTAAAATGCAAATTCTAAAGGAATAGCATTCCCACACATATATGAGGGCGGCCTATTTGCTTTGGCCGCCCTCATCTTCACAAATCCGTACAAAACCCGAATTCTTTGAAAAACATAAAGCCTTATATAATAAATGAGGGGTTTTTCAGTTATAATAAAACTGAAGTTATATTTTGAGAAAAGGATTATACTACATATCAGCAATTCTGTCGGCACTCATACTCACGACTGCGTGCAACAGCGAGAAGGCCATCAGGCGAGGTGACCAATATGCTGCCATTATGGAGTATCACGAAGCAGCCAAGGAGTACAAGAAAGCCTACCGCAAGATAGCTCCCAAAGAGAGGAAGAAGCGTGCCGAGGTCGCATGGAAGATGGCTGAATGCTACCGCAAAGGCAATAACCCGGCAAGAGCTGCCGGAGCATACCAGAATGCAGTGCGTTATGGTTACCCCGACTCTACAGCACTATTGTATCTTGCCGGTGCCCAGTTGGAAAACGGAGACTACAAAGCTTCCCAAAAGAGCTATAAGGCATTCCTTGAACTGGCCCCCGGCAACCGCATGGCACAGATTGGTCTTGAATCGGCAAAACAGTCGGCCGAATGGAAAAAGAACCCTACGCGTTACATTGTAAAGAAGTCAAAGGAACTGAACGGACAACGCAGCGACTATTGTCCGGCATATGTAGGAGAGGACACGACTATGATTGTGACTACGAGTACACGCAAGGAGGCAACCGGCGAAGACCTGAGCGGTATCACAGGCCAGAAACATGCCGACCTGTTCATGACAAAGCGTGACGAGAAAGGCAAATGGCAGAAGACCGAGAAAATAGAGAGCGATGTGAACGGTGAATATGAGGATGGTGCATGCAACTTCACCCCCGACGGAAAGACAATGTATTTCACACGTTGCGTAACCGATGAGCATTACCCCCGATTCGCTGCAATTTTCAAAAGCAACCGCAGCGATGCAGCATGGGGCAAACCCGAGGAAGTAAAGATATCAAACGACACACTATCGGCATATGCACACCCTGCCGTATCTCCCGACGGCAACTGGCTATATTTCACTTCGAACATGGCAGGAGGGTGCGGAGGACTCGACATATGGAAATTCTATATAGGAACAAGCAAGGCCATGGAAGGCATTGTCGAGAATCTTGGGCCACAGATAAACACCGAGGGAGACGAACAATTCCCGGCATTCGGGCCACAAGGTGAGCTCTTCTTCTCGTCGGACGGTTACCCCGGTATGGGAGGGCTAGACATCTACTGTGCCGTTCAGGAGAACGACTCCGTATGGAATGTCAGCAACATTGGAGCACCGGTAAACTCCAATGGAGATGACTTCGGGATAACATTCGCTCCGGGGCTATACCGT
The DNA here is from genome assembly GCA_017536325.1 of Bacteroidaceae bacterium. Taxonomy (GTDB): domain Bacteria; phylum Bacteroidota; class Bacteroidia; order Bacteroidales; family Bacteroidaceae; genus HGM04593. Next base: position 28,584 of record JAFXHQ010000045.1, on the reverse strand, counting down.
GGATTCTTCACCTCAAACAGAGGTGATGCACGCGGTTGGGACCACATATATTCATTCATGCTTCCCGAAACAGTACATACTCTTTACGGTTGGATATATGAGAAGGATGGATATGAGTTGCCCGAAGGTATCATATACATGGTTGGAGATGACGGAACAAACACGAACTTCGGTGTAATGAAGGACGGGTCCTACAGAATCCGCGTAACACCGGGTGTCAAGTACCTGCTCCTCGGAACCTGCCAGGGTTATCTCAATGCCATGCAGGAACTCGAGACCGAGGTCGTTGAAGGCGAACATGAGTACCAACGCGACTTCGCCCTGCCATCGATAACAAGGCCTGTACTTATAGACAATATATTCTACGAATTCGACAGGGCTACATTGACCGCCGAATCGACAACATCGCTCGATGAACTCGTGAAACTGCTCAATCTTAACCCTAACGTAACAATTGAGCTCAGTTCGCACTGCGACTTCCGCGGGAGTGACAGCTACAACCAGAAACTGTCACAGGAACGTGCTGAATCGGTCGTGAAGTACCTTATAGACAATGGAATTGAAAAGGAACGTCTGACTGCGGTAGGATATGGCGAGAACAAGCCAAAAGAGGTTACAAAGAAGATGACTGAAAAATACACCTTCCTTAAAGAGGGCGATATACTTACTGAGGATTTCATAAATAACCTTGAAAACGACGAGCAGAGGGAGATATGTAACCAGCTCAACCGCCGGACCGAATTTCAGGTATTACGTACTACGTACAAGCTCTACGAGTAAGAATCCATCAGTTCCGATTTCCCTTTACACAATAGGGGTTCTTCTATTATCCTATCGGAAATTTCTCTTTCCCGAGGATTCTCTCTTATATAATTTTGCAGCAGTAAATAACACAAAATTATATAACCATGAAAACAAGAACCGTAATCTGCGCACTGCTGTTTCTGTTATGCAGCACTATCGCGAATGCACACAATTTTGAAGTTGATGGCATCTACTACAACATCACTGATGCTGCAAACAGGAATGTAGAGGTAACGTACAAGGGCAATTCAAATTATGAATATGATGAGTACCAAGGCAATATAAGGATTCCTTCAACTGTTGTATTCAATGGAATCACCTACAATGTAACGGGTATCGGCAGTTATGCTTTCTATGGATGTGGTAACCTCACAGAGGTTACAATGCCCAATAGCGTAAAAACTATCAAATATGAAGCATTCGCTTTTTGCAAAAACCTTAAAAGAATAACCATTCCAAACAGCGTAACAGCAATTGAAGACCTATTTATCTATCATAGCAAAAACATAGAAAGCATTGTGGTTGAAAGTGGCAACACTGTATATGACAGCCGGAACAACTGCAATGCAATAGTTGAGACAGCAACAAACAAGCTGCTTGCAGGCTGCAAGAATAGCACAATACCTGGCAGTGTAACAACAATTGGACACTATGCATTCTATAATTGCAACATTAAAGAGATTGTACTTCCCAACAGTGTTACAACCATTGAAAAGTATGCTTTCGATTCATGCGACAGCATTAAAACCATAACAATTCCAAGCAATGTAAAGACTATAAAAACAAGTGCGTTTGGCAGTTGCGAGATGCTAGAACGTATTGTTGTCGAAAATGGCAATACAATATACGATAGCCGAAACAACTGCAATGCAATAATTGAAACTGCAACAAACAAACTGATTATAGGTTGCAATAAGACCACGATACCTGGCAATGTATCAACCATTGACAAATCTGCGTTTGCAGGACTATCCGGAATTACCGACATTACAATCCCGGGCAGCGTAAAACATATTGAACATGGGGCATTCATGAGTTGCATAAATCTTGAAAGGATAACTCTCTCGAACGGAATTGAGCGTATTGAGGATCAAGCATTCTCTAATTGTCTCAAACTGCAAAGCATAACAATCCCAAACAGTATAAAATTCGTCAATGGTACAGCATTCACCTATTGCAGTTCTTTTGCCAACATTCTCCTTGAGGATGGCAATACAGTTTATGACAACCGCGAAAACTGCAATGCCTTGATTGAGACTGCAACAAACACTCTCGCCGTCGGCTGCAAGAACAGCAGAATCCCAAACAGCGTAACTTGCATCGGAGAAGGAGCATTCTATGGACGCAGCGGAATGACAAACATAACAATCCCTAATAGTGTAACTATAATAGAGAACCGTGCATTCTATAACAGCAATGGATTTATAAACATTTCAATTCCTGGAAGTGTTACAAAAATTGGAGATTATGCATTTTCATCATGCGGAAGTCTTGAAAGCATTATAGCATTGGGGACAACCGCTCCAGAATTGGGACACAAGACCTTCGGCAGTCTTGAGACACTTTACTACCCTTCCGGTAGCGACTACAGCAGCTGGGGCAACTACTTCGCAAACTTTGAAGAGACACATTCCAACAAGGAGAACACATTGGAATCAATCAATATCAATGCCTCTCCTGGCAAACAGGCAACACTCTCGCTGAACCTCAAGAACACTGCAGCTATCACTGGATACCAGTGCGACATCTACCTGCCTGAAGGATTCACAGTTGCAACAGGCCTGAACGGGAAGGAACTTATCGGTATAAGCGGGAAACGAACAAGTGAGCAGGGTCACACCTTGCAGTTCAGCAAGCAGCCGGACGGAGCTATACGCATTGTCTCATACTCAGCAAGCAACCAAGAGTTCAACGGAAACGAAGGAGAAGTCCTGACCATTACACTGAATGTCCCAAGCAACACTAAGAATGGAGAATATATCGTTAGGGTGCAGGAGATTGAACTTACGGACAAGAACGGAAAATCATACAATATCCCGCTTACAGTTTCTACTATTAGGGTTAACACCGTAACACCCGGTGATGTAAACAACGATGGCAGGTTCAGCATTACAGATGTTCAAGGCATAATAAATCTGATTCTTTCCCCTGAAACATCGGGTACGAACCCTGCTGCAGACTTCAATAGCGACGGAGAGATAAGTGTTCTTGACTTGCAGGGTGTCGTAAACAGGATACTGAATATCCCAGCAACCGCCAACAGAGCTGCAAACAGGAGTGCCGACATGACAACGGAGATGTGTTCACTCTACATAGAGCCATTCAGTATAAATGCCGGTGAAGAAAAAGATATTGCCATAATACTCGAAAACCCTGGTGATGCATTCACCTCATTACAGTTCGACATTTGCCTGCCCGAGGGAATTGAGATTGTCAACAGACCTGAACTAGGTAGCCGCACAAGTCCGAACGAGCACAACTCTCCACAGAGTGCAATACAGGAAAACGGAATGTTGCGAGTGTTGTGCTACTCCGACAAGGGGCACGAGTTCAGCGGTGAGAGCGGTGACATAATAGTACTGACCGTAAAGGCCAACGAGAATATTACAGGTGGCACATATGAACTTGAGGTAAACAATATTGAACTCGTACGAATAGATTTAACTTCATGCAAGCCGGAAAGCACAACATCCTTGGTCACTGTAGGAGAATCGACCGAAGTGGATATCGTTACAGAAGGCGAGTTTATGCAGGAGGCCATATATGATCTTCAAGGCCGCAGGATTGAAGAGATCACAAAAGCGGGTATATATATTATAAACGGGAAGAAGGTTTTTATCAAGGATTGAAAATATCGCTCTTTTAACAGATGAACGGCAGCCCTGAATGGTTGCCGTTCATGATTATTTTTTGATTTTATCGGAATTCTTTGCAACAAAATCGGCCCATGATGAGTATTTCCTGTCACTGGCCGGTTTGCCACGCTGTATGAAATGACAGAATGCGGCACCAAGAGCATCGGTAGCATCCATGAACTGCGGCATCTCTTCGGGAGATATATTCAACATACGCCGCAACATATCGGCAACCTGCTCCTTTGATGCCGAGCCATTGCCGGTAATGGCCATCTTTATCTTCATGGGAGCATATTCATGGATAGGGACATCGCGGCTTATGGCAGCAGCAATGGCTACCCCTTGTGCGCGTCCTAACTTGAGCATACTCTGCACATTCTTGCCGAAAAAAGGAGCCTCAATGGCCAGTTCATCGGGCAGGAATGAATTGATAAGCCCCTGTACGCGGTTGAAGATTTCGCCAAGCTTCATATACATATCCTTACACTTACGAAGGTCTATGACGCCCATGGCAATGAGGCGTGCACGATTACCGTTCACGCCTATAAAGGCATAGCCCATTATATTGGTACCAGGGTCAACACCCATGATAACCCTATCGTCCTTGGGAGCGGGAATTACTTGTGTTGCCATATCAATAGCCAAGATAATGCATCAGAGCCTTGCATCCTGCAAGTATCTCTTTATATGTCTTGTCGAAATTGCCGTGGTACCATGGATCGGAAATGTCATCGCCCGAACACCGTACAGGGCTGTCGTTCCTGAAATCGAGCAGTTTCCATACTTTTCCATCACAGTCACATCCGATGATACGGAAAAGGTTCCGCACATTATACTCCTCCATTACCACGACCATATCGAAATTGTTGTAATCGTCGATGGTAAACTGACGCGCACGGTGTCCTTTGCTCTCAATCCCGTGCAATGACAGCATCGTCGCTGCCGGAGGATAGATTCCATTGCCAATCTCCTCACGGCTTGTAGCAGAGGACTCCACATGTATCTCGCCACTTGCGAATGCCTTTTCAACAAGGTTTTTCATAATAAATTCAGCCATAGGGGAACGGCATATATTCCCATGGCACACGAACATTATCTTTTTCATACTGTAAACTACTCCAGGAAATCGGCATCGAAAGAGAGAGGCAACAATGCCTTAATGCCATCCTCTACCACATAACATTGCTTTGCTCCGTAGAGGATTATACGTATTGTATTGCCGAATCTTTTCTCTGTCTCGAGAATCACCTGACGACATGCACCGCAAGGAGGTATGGGGACTTCAAGTTCACCCTTTCCGGTACGTGCCGCTATGGCAAGTACCTGGACCGGTTCAGTCGGATACTGCGAATTTGCCCAAAAAAGGGTTGTCCGCTCGGCACAAAGTCCCGAAGGATAAGCAGCATTCTCCTGATTGCTGCCTTTCACAATCACACCATTGGCAAGACGCACAGCCGCACCGACATGAAAGCCCGAATAGACTGCATAACTGCCCGAAGTTGCCTCACGTGCAGCATCAACAACGACCTTATCCGCGGCATCAAGCTCATCATAAACACAAACCTTGACCTTTGTCTGCAAAACCAACTCTTTCATAATCATTTACATTTTATCCGTACCGGAGAAATACCCTGCATAAGTAGGGTTTGCCTTTAAATGATAACAAATTCCGGAACAAATATATTTTCGCGAATATAGTCAAAATCTTGCGTATAATCAATTTATTCATTTAATTTGTAATAAATTGTGCATATACATGAAAAACATCGGAATTATACTGGTTTTGGCAGCACTGCTGATAACGGGGTGTGTCTCAAGCAAAAGAACTAAGGTACAAGGACCACCGGCGAAGATAGCTGAAGCGAAGACTGATGTGGAACGCTATCTCCTCAAATACTATCCTGTAGCGGTCGAGCTCATGGAGGAGCACAAGATTCCTGCAAGCATCACCTTGGCACAGGCTGTCCTTGAAGGAGGTGCCGGCAGAAGCAAACTCGTTGCAGATGCAAACAACCATTTCGGCATTAAGGCCGGCAGCAGATGGAAAGGAAGAACGGTGACGGCATATGATAACGGCAAATGGTGCGAGTTCCGTGCATACAAGAATACTTTGGAGTCATACGAAGATCACTCCAACTTCCTATTTGTGAACAAAAGGTACAAGTTCCTGTTCGACCTGAAGATAACCGACTACAAAGGTTGGGCAAAAGGGCTCAAGAAAGCCGGATATGCCGAAGACAAAGAGTATGACAAGAAATTGATAAGAATCATAGAGAGGTATGGCCTTAATGAACTTGACGGCTACACATCAGATATGGCAGGTACCGACAGAAGCGGAGGTGACAAAGCCGATGGCTACAAAGCGGACAAAAAGATATTGAAAACAAACGGACTCTCATATGTTGTGGCAGACGACGGTGACACGTTCGCTTCACTGGCCAGAGAATTCGGTATATCAGAACGCAAGTTGAAAAAATACAACGACATATACAGGGAACGCCAGATACAGGAGGGAGACATCATATATCTCGAAAAGAAAAACAACAAAGCCGGAAGAAATCAGGAATTCCACACAGCCGACTATGGAGAGAGTTTGCACAGCATATCGCAGAAATATGGAATAAGGCTGTCCGCAATATATGATATGAACCCACAATACAGGGATTATGCCAGACTGAAGAAAGGAGATGTCATAAGACTACGGTAATTCAAGGGATTGCAAGACAATAAGCTGCTATTATAAACAATGTGTGAAATGAACCGCGGTTCATTTCACACATTCTCATGTTTTTGTTTATCAGTTTCCCTCTTTCTTCAATTCGTGGGATATCCTGAATATCGTATATAGCTCAATCAATGCTCCACAGAAGAGGATTACAATCCATTCATTGCGTACACAAACGAACATAAGCACGCCTGCTGCTATGAAAGCAATGCCTGCGAGTTGCTGTTGCATTACAAGACGTTTTAACGTAAGTCCCTTGACACGTGGACGTTGGATAAACTGCGCCACAGCAAAGAGAACTGCACCTACTATATATATGTATCTGTAATATTCGGGAAGATACATCTTGGATGCCGCACCGAACAAGAGAGCTATGGCACCGACATAAAGCATTATATTGACCGTATTCTTCATTTCTCTACTATTATAAATATATCCTCGTTATCCTTATGCATGTCGTATTTTGCTCTTCCCATCTTTTCCACCTCGCTGATGTCGCCATTATCCTCGAACTGTGCCTGAACCTGCACTATATGCGCCGAGTCCTTACGCAGTTGGACAATCTCTCTCTCCAGTTCACTGATCTTCCGATTGTTGGATATGTGCCCGACCATGCTGTTATCATCTATTACAAAGACAATAATAAAGAAGATGATAGAAACAACAAGATATTTATGCTTCTTCATCCACAGGAAAGCGGCTGATGCGTAGCCTTTAATTTTCTTGAACATATCAGAACACCCCATATATCATAAGCGGCATATACATGCACAAATGCAAAGTTAAGAAAAAAGATGCAACACGTTGTATTATATATAAGAGATTGTTCAAAAATATTTTTGAACCCCGACATGGACAGGGTTGAAATGTTACGGAAGATTGGTGACAAAAAAAACGGGAACAGTTTTGTTCGGCAAGCCGTTTGCATTATCTTTGCAATAAATTGTTGCTGTCATTACAATAAACAAAGGATACATACAGGATATGGAAAGCTACATAGTTTCTGCAAGGAAATACCGCCCCGACACTTTTGAATCGGTTGTGGCACAGAAATCCTTGACCACAACCTTGAAGAATGCGATACAGAGCGGCAAACTGGCACACGCATACCTTTTCTGCGGACCACGCGGAGTAGGAAAGACAACATGTGCACGCATCTTCGCAAAAACAATAAACTGCATGAACCCCACAAGCGATGGTGAGCCTTGCAACCAATGCGAATCGTGCCAATCCTTCAACCAGCAACGCTCCTATTCGATTTATGAACTTGATGCGGCAAGCAACAATTCTGTAGAGGACATCCGTTCATTAAACGAACAGGTACGCATACCGCCACAGGTTGGCAAATATAAGGTATATATAATCGACGAGGTACACATGCTCTCCCAGGCTGCATTCAACGCATTCCTGAAGACACTGGAAGAACCGCCTGCACATGCCATATTTATATTAGCAACAACAGAGAAACACAAGATTATACCAACCATACTTTCGCGATGCCAGATCTATGACTTCAGCCGCATCGAGACTGCCGACATTATCGGACATCTGCAAGGTATTGCCACAAAAGAGAACATCAACACCGAACGTGAAGCTTTGCGCATAATAGCACAGAAATCGGACGGATGCATGCGTGATGCACTCTCCCTTTTCGACCAGATGGTTAGTTTTACACAGGGCGATCTCTCATATGCAAAGGTAATAGAGAGCCTGAATGTACTGGACTATGATTATTACTTCAGGCTTACCGATCTTGTTCTCGACGGCAAAATCCATCAGAGCCTTCTCCTATTTAACGAAGTACTTAACAAAGGTTTCGAAGGCAATATCTTCATAGAAGGTACTGCATCGCACTTCAGAGACCTTCTCGTAAACAGCGACGAAGCTACAGCTCCGCTGTTCGAGGGTAGCGACGAACTACGTAAAAGGTATATTGAACAGGCCAAGAGATGCAAGCCCAAAATGCTTTTCAATGCAATAAAGCTATGTAACAACTGCTGTATGAACTATCGTACAAGCCGCAACAAGAGACTGCTTGTAGAGCTTACTCTCATAGAATTGTCGCAACTTGGAGAGGGAGACAATGATGATAGCGGGGGGCATCGCCCCAAGATGTTAAAACCCATATTCAATAAACAACAATCAATTCAGCCACAGCCTTCGGAGAGAGAAAACCCAAGTGCCGGACAGGTAGCCCAAAGCAGAGCAACAGTCCGTCAAGATACAACAGCGGGGTACTCTCCGGTCATTTCGCAGACAGTTCAGACCACCGTTGTCCAGAAGGCAACCCATACTATGCCGGCATCACAAACCGAGGATGCAGCAACACAAGCTACAGGTATCCAGAGGCAAGTCATACATGGCCGTCCCGAGGAGTTGCAGACTAGAAACGGGGGCAGGACCATTGGAGGCATGTTCAGCAGATCCAGAGAAAGAAATACCCTCACTGACAGCCCGACACCTACAGGCACAGTCGCAGAGCAGGCTGTACCCCACCCGCAAATACCAGAGCATAAGACAATCAGTGAGGGAGATGTAATACAGGCATGGACATCATATGCTCTACAACTTCCGGAAAAGGAGAAGGCACTTGCCGACAGAATGAAAATCATGAAGCCGACTCTTACAAGTGAGGGAAGCATCACTATAAATGTTGACAACAAGCTGGCTGCAGCACTCTTTGAGAATGAGGCAAAGCGCATAACCGAAGGAATGAGCACTTATCTCAACGGCACAATCCTGAAACTGAAAACACACATAAACGAGATTGTTGTCGAAAGACATGTAAGCGACAAAGGAGAACAATTCAAGGTCCTTAAAGAGAAAAACCCCCTGATAGAGAAACTACGCAAAGAGCTGAACCTGGAAATAGCAAGATAATTATACAAGAGAAACAATATCCTCAAAGTGGCTGCCATGGTTTGCAGCCACTTTTTGTGAGAAGGACAAAGATAGTATCAATATGCCGACTCTCATATACGATTCATCTTGTAAATACAAATATTTCTACCATTTTTTTACGTAAATAAATGCATGAAGAATTTATTTTTTAATATACAAATTTTTGGCCTTATATAGAATGAATCCAAATAACAAGCCACAATATTCCCAAAAGAGCCATAAGCTTTTCAAAACCCGATATATGGCTAGGAAACGGCCAAATAAAAAGAATCCTTAAGACAGAACAGCGAAACTCTGGAGCATACAACACATTGGTAATCAATGTTTAAAAAAAATAACACAAAACGACAACCTATCATTGTAACTGTTTTTTAAACCACTGATATACAGCACCTTATTTTAGACCAATTTTTAGCTGACTTTTTATCACTTGCATTTTCATTTTTAATTAATGATATTTGCATAAGAAATGGTACTGAAAAGGGTCTGACGACAGGCCTCTTTTTTATGCTCTGCATAACTGGACAATCCATTTACAAAAAACAAGCCAATGAACTCAATGCTCAATACCAAATGGAACAAATGCCTGGAGATTATTCGTGACAATGTCTCCGATGCAACTTTCACGACTTGGTTCGCGGATATAAAACCGCTCAAGTTCGAAAAGGGGACTCTTACCATCCAGGTTAAGAGCAATTTCGTATATGAGTTTCTTGAAGGCAATTTTGTGGATTTGCTCCGCTCTACCCTTTTTAAAGTCATGGGAAACGGTACACAACTGATGTACAGCGTCCTTACAGACAAAGACAACAACCTCAGCGTGGAGGTTGGGACAGATAGTGCGAACAACCGCCAGACCGGCAGCGGAAACAGCGGCAACAGTTCACCCAAAGCCATGCAAGAAGCAGTCCAGGAATTGGACTCAATGCTTATAAACCGCTACACATTCGACAATTATGTCGAAGGCATAAGCAACCGCCTCTCAAGGTCGGTAGCAATAAGTGTCGCCGACAAACCGGGCAGAGCATTCAACCCGCTCTTCATACACGGAGTCTCAGGTGTAGGAAAGACCCACCTTGTGAACGCGATTGGTGTAAGGATAAAGGAATTACACCCCGAACTGCGTGTATTGTATGTTTCCGCTCATCTTTTTCAGGTACAATATACCGACTCTATACTCCAGAAGAACTTCAATGATTTCATGAGATTCTATCAAAGCATTGACGTCCTTATCATTGACGACATTCAGGAGTTTGCGGGCCTCCAGAGGACCCAGAACGCTTTCTTCCATATTTTCAACCATTTGCACCTGAACGGAAAGCAGCTGATCATGACATCAGACCGTTCACCGGCTCAGTTGCAGGGTATGGAAGAGCGTTTGATTACCCGCTTCAAATGGGGCATGACCGCAGAGATAGAGAAACCGGACCTTGAACTGAGGAAGAATATTCTACGCAGCAAGATATACCGTGATGGTCTGAATTTCCCAGAGGAAGTCATAAGCTACATTGCCGAGAATGTGAATGCAAGCATAAGAGACCTGGAAGGTATTGTGGTATCCATCATGGCACACTCCACAATCAACAATGCTGACATTGACATAAACCTTGCACGTCGTATTGTCGGCGACTTCTCGAACTATGAGAAAAAGGTCATCACTATTGACGATATAATAAAGACTGTAGCAGACTACTACGGCATAAGTCCTGATGCCATCAACACAAAATCGCGCAAACGCGAGGTGGTGCTTGTACGCCAGGTTGCCATGTATCTTGCAAAGAAATATCTCGATCTTTCAACTGCCAAGATAGGCCTTTATGTAGGAAACAGAGACCACGCCACAGTTCTCCATGCATGCAAAACAATAACAAATCTTGCCGACACCGACAAGCAGTTCCGTTCGGAACTCAACGAAATAGATCTTGCGCTCCAAAATTCATAAAGGAGTTTCAAACAGAAAATTGCAACCATCCGCCAGCGGATGGTTGCAATTTTTATATAACCACGCACCATACATGCTGCCAACAACTTTTCCAAAGCAGTAATCCCACACATCTACCACATTTCCAAAAATTAAAATTCCGGAAAGAAAAATCCTTACAAAAATTTCTTTTTGGAAAACTTTCTTGATTTATCGGAACAAATCGCTATTGATTTTCAGCACATTACGATTATTTTTAGAAAACTTTCATAACAGTTTGCAAGTTGCGATGTTTTTATTTGGTAGTTATGAAAATGATTTTTAAATTTGCGAGACTATTAAAGAGAGAGAACTTTTTATAATACCATAACACATTAACAAACAAACAAAAAGTGGAAAACAAGACCTACTCCTACGAAGAAGCCTACAACAGTGCTATTGAATATTTCAAAGGTGACGAGCTAGCTGCACGCGTGTGGGTAAACAAGTATGCAGTGAAAGACTCCTATGGTGCCATATATGAGAAATCACCGGAGGATATGCACTGGCGCATAGCCAATGAGATAGCCCGTATTGAATCAAAATACGAGAACCCGATGACAGCGCAGGAGATATTCGATCTTCTCGACCACTTCAAATACATTATCCCATCGGGCAGTCCGATGACAGGAATAGGCAACGATCACCAGATTGCTTCGCTGTCGAACTGTTTCGTTATAGGAATGGAGGGAAAAGCAGACTCTTACGGTGGCATCATACGCATAGACGAGGAGCAGGTACAGTTGATGAAACGTAGGGGCGGCGTAGGACATGACCTTTCACACATCAGGCCCAAAGGATCACCTGTAAAGAACTCTGCCCTCACATCAACAGGCCTTGTTCCTTTCATGGAAAGATACTCAAACTCCACACGAGAAGTGGCACAGGACGGCAGACGTGGCGCATTGATGCTCAGTGTCTCCATCAAACACCCCGATGCAGAGGCATTCATTGATGCCAAGATGACGGAGGGAAAGGTTACCGGAGCAAACGTATCGGTAAAGATTGACGATGACTTCATGAAGGCTGTTACAGAAAACAAGGCATACCGACAGCAGTACCCCATAAACTCCGATACCCCGATATACACAAAGGAAATCGATGCAAACAAGTTATGGAACAAGATTATCCACAATGCATGGAAGTCGGCGGAGCCCGGCGTACTCTTCTGGGATACCATACAACGTGAATCAATTCCCGATTGCTATGCTGACCTCGGTTTCGAGACTGTATCGACAAACCCATGTGGCGAGATTCCTCTCTGCCCCTACGATTCATGCCGACTCATCGCAATAAACCTCTTCTCGTATGTTGTAAACCCATTTACCCCAGAAGCATACTTCGATTACGACCTGTTCAGGGAACACGTTACAAAGACACAGAGAATGATGGACGACATTATTGATCTTGAATTGGAAAAGATTGAAGGAATACAGAAGAAAATCGAAAGCGACCCCGAGAGCGAAGAAGTAAAAGGTGCAGAAAAGAAACTTTGGGAAAAGATTTACCGCAAGAGCAGTATGGGACGCCGTACAGGTGTCGGCATAACAGCCGAAGGCGACATGCTTGCGGCAATGGGATTGCGCTACGGCAGCGAAGAAGCTACCGAATTCTCTGAAAACATACACAAGATTCTTGCAATTACAGCCTACGCATCATCAGTAAACCTCGCAAAGGAGCGTGGTGCATTCGAAATATTCGACATCAAGAGAGAAGAGAAGAATCCGTTTATAAACAGATTGAAAGAGGCCGATCCCGGACTATATGAAAACATGAAGAAGTATGGTCGCAGAAATATCGCCTGTCTGACCATCGCCCCTACAGGTACCGTCAGCATAATGACACAGACAACATCCGGCATAGAACCAGTATTCATGCCTGTATATAAACGCCGCAGGAAAGTAAATCCCAACGATCCTGAGGTACACGTCGATTTCACCGACGAAAACGGTGACACATTCGAGGAGTACATCGTTTACCACCATAAGTTCGTGGAATGGATGAAGATTTCTGGCATAGATACCACCAAACGATATTCCCAGGTAGAGATTGACAACATTGTCGCACGTTCACCATACGCTAAGGCTACTTCAAATGATATCGATTGGGTTGCAAAAGTCCAGATGCAGGGGCGCATACAGAAATGGGTCGATCACTCAATAAGCGTAACCATCAATCTGCCAAACAATGTTGATGAAAAGCTTGTGAACGAGCTTTATGTTACAGCATGGAAGTGCGGCTGCAAGGGATGCACAGTCTATCGTGACGGTTCACGTGCCGGAGTTCTCGTCTCCACAGAAAACAAGAAGGAAGAGAAGAAGGCTGGAGAAATGCAGCCCACAATCACCGAAGTAAGACCTATTGTACTTGAAGCAGATGTAGTACGTTTCCAGAACAACAAAGAAAAATGGGTAGCGTTCATAGGCCTCCTAAACGGTGAGCCTTATGAGATTTTCACCGGACAGCAGGATGACGAGGACGGAATTCCATTGCCAAAGAGTGTTACACATGGTGTTATAATAAAGCACACCAACGAGGACGGAACAAAAAGATATGATTTCCAGTTTGAGAACAAGATTGGCTACAAGACAACGATTGAAGGGCTATCAGAACGCTTCAACCCAGAATTCTGGAATTATGCCAAGCTGATATCGGGAGTGCTACGCTACAAGATGCCAATCGAACAGGTAATCAAACTCATCTCTTCACTGGAGTTAGAATCGGACAATATCAACACATGGAAGAATGGTGTTGAACGCGCCCTGAAACGATACATTAAAGACGGCACTTCCACTGCCGAGAAATGTCCTAACTGCAAACAACAGCTTATCTTCGAAGAAGGATGTCTCCACTGCCCTGGTTGCGGATACTCGAAATGCGGATAAAGGTCTATTGGCGCAATTACTTAAACACAATATATCAACCCGAGGCTGTACCGGAACTTCCGGTTCAGCCTCTTTCAAAAAGAAAGAGAAACTATGCATATAACCGGATACACCATCAGCCTTAACAACATACATCTGTACGCCTATCACGGGGTAATGCAACAGGAAAAAGAGATTGGAGCATGGTTCACGATAGACCTCGAACTCGAGATGGATAAAAAAGCTGAAATTTCAAGCGACGAACTCGGAAAGACTGTCAGCTACGCTGATGTATATGATGTTGTATGCCGGGAGATGAGAACATCTTCGGATCTTCTTGAACATGTCTGCACAAGAATCTGTACAGCACTCTACAAAGAGTTCTCACCAATAAGCGGGATAAAGATTACACTATGCAAAGACACTCCACCTATGGGAGGTGACAGAATGAAAGCATCTGTAACTTTGAAAAGTACAAGATAAAAACCTATATGCCCATCTCAAAGATGACCTGACGTGCAGCTTTCTGCTGACTCTCGCGTTTGGAGAAACCATCACCTACACCGCGCATATCACCGTCAACAAGAACCTCGCTGACGAAATACACGCCATCTTTACGCAATTCCTCACTTAAAACACGGAATTCCACTGTTTTGTGGTTCTTTTGTGCCCACTCTATAAGACGACTCTTATAGTTCTTGTCGGCCTTGACAACAGCCTCAATATCATCAAAACGAGAGAAGACCCTATCAAGCAGGAAACGTTTGCACTGCTTATACCCCTTATCTATATATATTGCACCTACAAGAGCTTCAAAAGCATTGCCGTAGATATCGTTGTTATGCTGAGGCGGAAGACCGCATACAGTCAAGAAACGATCGAGTCCTATTGCCAGAGCCAGTTCATTGAGACGCTCACGGCATACAAGATTGCTACGTGACTTTGAAAGAAATCCTTCACGCTCCTTAGTGAAGTTCGAGTAGAGATAATCGGAAGTCACAGAACTCAATACTGCATCTCCAAGGAATTCCAAACGCTCATTGCTGACAAGTTTTCTTGAAGAGCCGGAAGCTGAAGAGCTGTGCGTCATTGCTGTCTTGTATATGCTTATATCGCCCGGGACATAGCCCAATATGGAATATAACAAAAGATAAGACTCCCTATCTTTTCTGGACAGAAGCCTTATCTTGTCTATAACTTTCCTGAAAACCCTATTAGCCTTCAACTTTTTTGAACACTATGCTTGCATTATGGCCACCGAAGCCAAATGTATTGGACAACGCAACCTTTATTTCTCTCTCCTGAGCCTGATTGAAGGTGAAATTCATCTTATAGTCAATCTCGGGATCCTCGTCGTCGGCCGCATGATTTATCGTAGGCGGAACAATACCGTTCTTGACCGCCAAGACCGTCAACAAAGCCTCCAACGCACCGGCAGCACCCAGAAGATGTCCTGTCACAGACTTGGTAGAGCTAATGTTTAGTTCATAAGCATGCTCGCCGAACAGATTCTTGATTGCCTTTGCTTCAGCAATATCACCTGCATAGGTGGAAGTTCCGTGGACATTTATGTAATCAACATCGTTCAACTGCAAGCCGGCCTCTTCAATGGCAGCCTGCATCACTCGATATGCACCTTCTCCCTCGGGGTGTGGGGCCGTTATGTGATAAGCATCTGCAGTAAGACCTGTTCCTGCAATTTCAGCATATATCCTTGCTCCTCGCGCAACTGCATGTTCATATTCCTCGAGAACCAATGTAGCTGCACCCTCTCCAATGACAAAGCCATCTCTGCTCTTACTGAACGGACGCGACGCGCCTTTAGCATCATCATTACGGGTTGATAAAGCATGCATTGCATTGAATCCTCCCACACCGGAAGGACATATCGCAGCTTCGGCACCACCAGCAACTATTACATCGGCACGCCCCAGACGTATCTGGTCATACGCATCGATAATGGCATTGGATGAAGATGCACAAGCCGAAGTCGTTACATAATTAGGTCCTTTCAGACCATATCGTATAGAAATGATTCCGGCAGTCATGTCAGAAATCATCTTGGTAATAAGGAACGGCGAGAAGCGGGGACCATTCTCCTGATTGAGTGAGTAAGAACGTATTTCATCCTCAAGAGCATTTATTCCACCAATACCTTCACCATATATTACACCCACACGGTTGCAATCTACCTTTTCGAAGTCCAATCCACTATCATTTATAGCCTCCACGGCCGAAGCTACACCATAATGCGTGTCAACATCAACTTTACGCACATCACGGCGGTCCATACTCGCGGTAGGGTCAAAGCCTTTGACCTCACATGCAAACTGGGTCTTGAAAAGGTATGCATCAAAATGAGTAATAGGTCCTGCACCACTTACACCTTTAACAGCGTTATCCCATGTTGTGGGAACGTCATTACCTAACGGCGAAACGGTACCAAGACCTGTTACAACAACTCTCCTATTTTTCATTATAGAATTGTTAGTTTTGGTAGGGAGAACGAGATTACTTCTCTGCAACCTTCTCCTCTACAAACTTCACAGCGTCACCAACTGTTGCGATCTTCTCTGCCTGATCCTCGGGGATTGAGATACCGAACTCATCCTCGATCTCCATAATAAGCTCCACTCTGTCCAGAGAGTCTGCGCTCAGGTCGTTTGTAAAGTTAGCCTCAGATGTAACCTCTGACTCTGAAACACCGAATTTCTCAACGATAATAGCTTTTACTCTTGATTCAATTTCTGACATAGTTGTATATTTTTGAAGATTGAAATAATAACTGGTGCAAAGATAGGATAAAAATGGCGAACCACCAAGAAAGAAAGGAAAAAAATCACCATTTTTTGCACATTTGCCCCAAAATGTGCAATCAGAACATTCCCAAACCACCCAAATCCACTACTTGGTGACAATAATGGAAAATGCCGATGGCTCACGGCGCAGGTTATAATTGTTCCTCAATTCCTCGAAGCCGGCAGGATTCTCCTTTAACGTCCGACTGTCATCGAGCGGTGAATATATTCGCAACAATGCTTCCGATTCGCTCGATGCCTCCACAACGGGATGTATTGGAGACGGAAGCTGCAACTCCGGCAGAGCATCGGTGTATCCAAAGAATAAAGCAAAGGCATTGAGTACAATCCGTGTTGCATTAACCTTGCCCTCAGCCGAGTATCCTGCTATATGAGGAGTTGAGACAAAGCACCTATTTAATAATGAGAGATTTATATCCGGCTCCCCCTCCCATACATCAAGAGCAATATCCATTGAATGGTTTGATGTAGCGTGGACAAGAAGCGCAGCGTTATCGACGACCGGGCCACGGGATGCATTTATCAACAAGGAACAGTGTGCCAGCGAATTGAAGAAAGCACTATCGGCAAGGTGATAGCTTGGGAAATCGCCGTCTCTGCTCAACGTCGGGTGAAATGTCACGATATCGCACTTTTTGGCAATATCATCAAGAGAAACAAACCCGCAGGCACCCGACAAAGCCTTAGGAGGGTCATTTTTGAGCACAGTCAGCCCGACAGATTCAGCCCATGCCACAACACGGGAACCTATTTCACCGACCCCCACAACACCAAGCACAAGTCCCTGCAACGAACGCCTACGCTCCAATACCCACTGGTAAATGACCGATTGCACATACTGCAACACAGCACCTGCATTACAACCAGCCGCATTGCACCAAGAAATGCCATTACTTGCACAATAGGCGGAATCGATATGGTCATAACCGATAGTAGCCGTACCGATGAATCTCACTTTAGACCCAGAAAGAAGTTCCTCATTACATACAGTCCTCGTGCGCACAAACAACGCATCTGCATCAGCAACATCCTCGCGGCCTATTTCAACACCTGGCAAAGCCACAACATCCATTCCCATACCCTGCAACGCATTCTTCAGGTAAGGAATCTTTTCATCAATCACTACCTTCATTACAATTTCATCTTAAAGTGGTACAAATATAACGAGTTTTGGAGTAAAGTTTTGCCAATATCACAAACTTTCGTTAGTTTTGTCTATTGAAAATAAAATCACGTCTTAAATATTGACTTATGAAGAAGTTTACAGAATTGAGCTGGCCAATATTCAACGAGGCCATCGCCGACTACCACAAGACCGACAATGTTGACACTCCAATCAACAACCCATATCCCGTGAAGAGCATCGAATACTACCTTTATCTGAAGTGCTGGATAGACACGGTGCAATGGCATTTTGAGGACATAATCCGCGACCCGGGAATAGACCCGGTGGAGGCATTGACCCTAAAACGCCGTATAGACAAGTCAAACCAGGACCGTACAGACTTGGTGGAGTTGATTGACAGCTATTTCCTGGACACTTACAAAGATGTGACGCCGGCAGCCGATGCAACCATAAACACCGAGAGCCCCGCATGGGCTGTTGACCGTTACTCCATCCTGTCACTCAAGATATACCACATGAAGGAGGAGGTCAGCCGCAAGGATGTTGACAGTGAGCACATAGCAAAATGTCAGGCAAAGCTGGACATCCTGATGGAACAGTACAAAGACATGACAACATCAATAGGCCAATTGCTGGACGACATTGCAGCAGGCCGCAAATACATGAAGGTATATCGCCAAATGAAGATGTACAACGACCCAGCACTCAACCCGGTATTGTATGGTTCAAAAAAGTAAAGAGAAGAAGCACACCGTACTGATTACACG
This sequence comes from Bacteroidaceae bacterium, assembly GCA_017536325.1. Taxonomy (GTDB): domain Bacteria; phylum Bacteroidota; class Bacteroidia; order Bacteroidales; family Bacteroidaceae; genus HGM04593. Next base: position 9,763 of record JAFXHQ010000045.1, on the reverse strand, counting down.
ATTCTCGGCAGTAGGCGACATTGCAATGAGCATCCCATTGCTCTATTCTGTATGCAACAGCTATCCGCAGAGCAGGTTCGTTTTTGTAAGCCGCGAGAGATTCGGACAATTTTTCATAGACAAACCGCAAAACCTTGAATTCATAGGAATAAACACCGATGAATTCAAGGGTTTTTTCGGTTTATTCAAGCTATACCGCAAACTGCGGAAGGAGTACCGCCCAGACATCTTTGCCGACCTTCACGACGTACTCCGCACAAAAATTCTACGCATGTACTTTACCCTGTTCAGCGGCACAAAGTGCAGGCACATAATCAAAGGAAGGAGAGAGAAACGCGAACTCACAAACCCGGACAACAAGTGCAAGATACAGCTTAAAAGCACTTTCGAAAGATACCGCGATGTCTTCACAAGGGCAGGGCTTCCATTCGAGCCCGACTTTCTCTCATTATTCAAAGGAGAGAAAGGCAACATAGAGGAGTTTGCCGGCACCATACCCGAAAAGGGGAACGACAAGTGGATCGGAATTGCGCCTTTTGCACGGCACCAAGGGAAGATTTATCCGTTGGAAAGGATGGAAAAGGTTGTTGAAGGGTTAACAGCATACAGCAACACACGGATATTCTTTTTCGGCAATGGCACAGAAGAGGAAAAAATCGTAAACCAATGGTGCTCGAAATACCGACACACTATCTCATTCATAGGAAAGAGCAACTTCAACGGAGAGCTTCGTTTCATCAGCCATCTCGATGTAATGGTATGTATGGACTCCGCCAACATGCACATCGCATCATTGGCCGGCACACCGGCAATCTCCATTTGGGGAGCCACATCTCCGCTTGCAGGTTTCCTGGGTTGGAAACAGAAAGAAGAGGACTGCATTGGGCTACAACTTGAATGCCGTCCATGTTCAATATTCGGCAACAAGCCATGTATGCACGGAGACTACAGATGCATGGAGATAGACCCACGCATCATTGTTGAGAGAATCACAAGAAAAATAGGGCTCACCTAAAAAACAGAGAGACACCGAAGCATGGAAAGCAGAACCACAGACAAGGAAAAAGATCCGATGGGAAGGGCAATTTTCGACTATTACCACACAGGCAAGGCTGCAAAATTGAGAGTACTCTCGTCAATGTTCTATGAGGACGAGATTCCTGTAGCGACACTCTTCCGCACATTCGACGAAATGCCCATACAGGAACAGAAAGCAATAGAGTTGTGCTCGGGGCGCACATTGGATGTCGGAGCAGGATCGGGATGCCATAGCATCATACTCAAACAGAGAGGTGTGGATGTTGTCGCCATAGACATATCGGAGCTGTCAGTAGAGGTTATGCGTGAGCGAGGCATTGATGCAAGGAACATCAATTTCTTTGACGAAACATTCGTCGAGAAATTCGACACCGTACTGCTTGCTATGTCGGCATCGGCATAGTAGGCAAGACAACCCGTCTCGAAGAGTTCTTCCGTAGCGCAAAGCGTTTGCTTTCACCAGGCGGCAAGATACTGCTCGATTCCTCCGACATAAAGTACGTATTCATGGACGACGACGGTTCGATGGAAATAGACCTTGCCGCAGGATACTATGGCGAAATCGACTACAAGATGCGTTACAAGAACACCACAGGCGAACCATTCGACTGGCTTTACATCGACTTTGACACCCTGGCCATGTACGCCGAGGAGTTTGGATTCAAGTGTGAAAAATGTATCGAAGGCGAGCACTACGACTATCTGGCATGCCTCACTTTGAAGAGACAATAACCATCGGCAGTACTCCGTCGAAATTACAGATTAAGCCCATCAAAGTACCACATTTTCACTAAATTACAGCAAAACGGGGCCATACCGCCCATTTCCCGAACCCCGAAAAAGAACAATCACACACTTTGCTTGTATAATACAACTTTTTTTAATACATTTGCGCAGATTTTATATTTTATAAAAATATAAATCGCACACACGCGTTGCCAGTAACCTGGCCATACACAAGGCCATAAGGGTCAAACGCGCGCACAACGCATTTAAAATATTGCAACTCAACGCATTATCACGCGGATGAGGAGCCAAGAGTATGCCCCTTTCACAACAGACTGACACCCTGAAACCTGAGAAAGATAACACTTTCAATGATACCGATGGAGATGAACTCCTTTGGTTTGCAATGAGTTCACCCTACCGTCGCGAACTCAAAGCAAGGGATTATTTGAAATCCAAGGAGATTGAATGTTTTGTCCCAATGCGCTATGCCCTTAAAGAGAAAGGGATTGGCAGAAAAAGCCGCCAGTTGGTCCCGGCAATCCATAACCTCATATTTGTCCGCACCACCAGAGAACGGATAAAACTTCTGAAACAAGGCGTTGATTTTCTGCAGTACCGTACCCGTCCCGTCAACGGAAAGAATGTACCCATAATCGTCTCCGACAAGGATATGCAGCAATTCATCACCATAACCGAAAAAAGCAACGAAGAGCTCATATACCTGAATCCCGAAGAGATTGATCTCAAGAAAGGCACAAGAGTACGCATTCACGGCGGAGCATTCGACGGCACTACAGGAGTCTTCATCAAGATACACGGCAAAAGAAACCGCCGTGTGGTAATAGAGATAGAGGGCGTTACAGCAGTAGCTTTAGCCGAAATTACGCCCGACCTGATAGAAATTCTGCCATAAGGCATCATAACACACAGTTAAAAACATAAAAAAATCTTCACTCCCATTCCTTGGTAAAGCCTGATAATGGTTCACAACCGGAACAAACAATAAAATTATACTGCCATGAAAAGACTATTACCAGCAATTGCAATTATAGCATTGCTTGCATCCTGTGCATCACAGAAGAAAGTAACCTATTTCAACGACCTTGAAGCCGGCAACAGTGTCACCATTGCCCCCATGCAGGAGATTAGGCTCAAGCCCGGCGACAAGTTCTCTGTACACGTAAACAGCAAGGACAAGGAGCTCGTTGCGCCTCTAAACCTGAGCCTTGGCGAGCAAGGGTATAACGGCCAGCAGACACAGCTTGCCTTCACCGTTGACCAGGAGGGATACATCGATTTCCCTCAGCTCGGTCCCATTCATGTAATGGACATGACAAGGGACGACCTTGCCAAATATCTTAAGAAAGAGATTGTAAGCAAGAAGATTGCGCTCGATGCCGTAGTGCTGGTCGAATTCAAGAACCACCGGATAAGTGTCATAGGCGAAGTTGCCAAACCAGGCAAGTACGAGATTAATAAAGACTACATAACAATACTCGATGCAATAAGCATGGCCGGTGATCTCACCATTCAGGGACAGAGGGAGAACGTGACAGTGCTGCGTGAAGAGCTTGGCGTACAGAAGGCTTATTCGGTAAACATGAACGATGCCGCACAACTGCACAGTTCACCGGTCTATTACCTGCAACAGAACGACATTGTCTATGTCGAGCCGAACAAGACAAAAGCCGGACAGTCCACAATCAATGGCAACACTGTGCGCTCCACATCATTCTGGATGTCGCTTGCATCACTTGTACTCACAATTGTGACACTAATAACAAGATAAGAACCACACAAGAACCAACTTAACGGAATATAGAGAATGGCTAGAAAGAGAGTTGCAAACAACAATGAGAACGTATTGCCCATGCGCGACCTCATTTTTCACTGCCTGTCAAAATGGTACTGGTATGTCGTGACCATAGGATTAGGCCTAGGCATTGCTGTACTTTACATCCTTATAACACCTCCGGTATATGTAAGGCAGGCCGAGATTCTCATCAAGGAGAATGACGGCAGAGGCGGAGGCAACAACCAGGGATTCAACAACTTTGCAAATTCGCAATCATCGGCCAACGCCCAGGACGAGATGAAGGTCTTGCGTTCGCCAGGCATCATGGAGAAGGTGATTGACAGGCTAGGGCTCGACATTGAATACCGTGGCGACGGCCAATTCTTCGATGGCATAATATACAAGATGCGCCCTATCAGGCTCCGCACACTTGACCTGCGCGAAAGCGACAATGCCACAATGAATGCGGCAATCACCAACGGGGGCAATATAAAGCTAACCGACTTCGCTCTGAACAACAAGAAACTCGGGGCCGAGCCCGTAATTGCCACACTGAATGATACCATCTCCACGCCATTGGGCAGAATCATCATTACCGCCACCGACTACTTCGGCATAGAGGAGTTTGCCAACAGCACAATCAAGGTAGAAAAGCGCAACCGGAATGCGGTTATCAACCAGTTCTGCAGCAATCTCTCCACAGGACTCGTCAATGAAGAGACATCCATTGTACGAATCTCCATAAAGGACATCTCCACCGCACGCGCCGAGGATATACTGAACGCCATTATTGACATCTACAACGAGCAATGGATTGCCGAGAACAACATCAATGCCATAAAGACATCGGAATTCATAAGAACAAGAGCCGAAGAGTTGAAGATAGAACTGCTGATACTCGACAAGGAGATTGCACAACACAACAACGAGAACCGTATAACAAGCTCCACGCAATCGGAACTCGCACAATCAGCAACAAGGAATGAAGATGCCGAAAAGATACAGCGGCTCAACAGCCAGCTCGAATTTGCGAAGTTCATGCTTGAATACATGGGGCATAGCAGCAAGAACGAGAACATCCCCAATGGCTCGGGCATCGAAATCACCGGGCTCGAGGAACTTATAACCACATACAACACAAGTCTCCTGGAACGTAACAGACTGGCAACAAACAGCAGTGAGACACACCCGGTTGTCGTAGAGCACGACAAGAAGCTTGATGAACTGTTCCAGACTATCCGCAACGCTCTCTCCGATTATGTTTCCAAGCTGAACAGAGACATTGCCCTTGCCGAGAAGAAAGAACAGAAGGAGATCGCAAAGATATCCAGCAATGCAAACGATGTAAAGGCAATGCTCTCACTCAAACGCCAGCAAAAAGTTAAAGAGGCCCTCTATCTGTTCCTGCTGCAGAAGCTCGAAGAGACGGAGCTGTCCAAAGAGTTCACAGCCTCCAACAACCGCCTGCTCATACCTCCGGGAGGCAGCAACACACCTATTGAGCCAATGCAGAAACAATCGATAACACTGGCGCTCATCATCGCCATACTGTTACCCACATCAATAATCTTCATACGCGAAATAACCAACAAGAAGGTACGTGGACGTAAAGACCTCGAGAACATGAATATACCATACGTCGGTGAAATACCGTTCTATGGCAAGAAGAACAGGCACGGCAAGAGTGAAAGGAAGATTGTTGTAGAAGACGGCAACAGGAACATCATAAACGAGGCATTCCGCGTACTGCGTACCAACATAGAGTTCATGATTGGCAAAAAGGGAGAATCGAGCGTAATTGCAGTAACATCATTCAACCCGGAAAGCGGAAAGACTTACCTTACTATGAACATAGGGGCAAGCCTTGCAGTCAAGGGCGCAAAGGTACTTGTCATCGACGGTGACATGCGCCACGGTTCATCGTCGGAATATGTAGGCTCACCCGAAACAGGACTGAGCGACTACCTCTCCTGCGGAACCGACGACATTGACAGCATAACAACCCCTATTGAAGGTTACAAGTCATTTGACATCATAACTATCGGAAGCACACCGCCCAACCCAACAGAGTTGCTGCATAGCAGCAGGCTGAAGCAGCTCATAGAAGAGATGCGCAAGAAGTATGACTATATATTCATCGACTGCCCGCCTATCGACATTGTGGCAGACACACAGATTATCGAGGAGCATACCGACCGCACGCTCTTCGTCATCCGTGCAGGCCTGCTTAACCGCGACATGCTTCAGAACCTGGAGGATATTTACGAGGAGAAACGCCTGAAGAACCTTGCAATGATTCTCAACGGCACCCACAGCGGGCAGAACCGCTACGGATACCGCTACGGGTACAGCTACAGTTACGGATATGGATACGGTTATGGATACCACCAAAAAAAGTAAAAAGTGAAAACGGAAAGGTGAAAACGGAAAACGGAAACGGAAACGGAAAAGTAAATGGAGCACATAGTTGACACTAAAAGCAAAGCGTTTGCTGTTAACATTATAAGATTCACGCGGTTTCTACAAGAAGAAAAACATGAATTTGTACTTTCAAAACAGATACTTCGCTCTGGAACTAGCATTGGGGCTAATGCACGTGAACGTAAAAATGCTCAAAGTAAAGCAGATTTTGTAAACAAACTAGCAATTGCACTTAAGGAAGCTGATGAAACTCAATATTGGCTTGAATTGTTGTACGAAAGCCAAATAATAGAACAATGCCAGTTCAATTTACTCAACGAAGAGCTCAAGGAGGTAATAGCAATAATAACCTCCAGTATCAAAACTGCAAAAGGCAAACATTAACGCCAAAAAGGTGAAGAACTTCACATATTTCACCTTTCCGATTTCAGTTTACACTTTTCAGTTTCTTACGCTTTTGTTCTTCTGTCTAAAAACACTTACATAACTTTTCACCCTTCAGTTTTCACCTTTCAGTTTTCAGTTTTCACCTTTCAGTTTTCAGTTTATTAAACCGTGTGGCCTTTTAACAAAAAAACATCAATTGCAACAAGCGGCATTCTCTCGGGTGCTACAGACCACCATTCGCACATACTCCCGGGAGTTGATGATGGTGTAGAGACACTGGAAGAAGCACTGCGTATATTGTCGGAGTATGAGAGGCTGGGCATAAAAGCCATCTGGCTAACCCCACACATAATGGAGGATGTGCCCAACACACCCGAAAAGCTGACAGCACGCTTTGAAGAACTGAAAGCCGCATACAAGGGCAGCATCGAGCTGAACCTTGCAGCCGAATATATGATAGACAACAACCTGCACAAACTAATACAAGAAATAAACTCTCCCTCTTTGGCAAAGAGGGAGTACCCGCAGGGGGAGGGAGTTAAAGAAAATCCCTTGCTCCCCATAGGCTCGGCAGGCAAGCACATTCTTGTGGAAACATCATACTTCACCCCACCCATGCGCCTGCACGAGACACTGCGAAAGATAAAGAGTTGCGGTTACCACCCGTTGCTTGCCCACCCTGAGCGATACATGTACATGAACAACGACGAATACCGCCAGTTACGCGAGGAGGGTATCAAATTCCAGCTGAACCTTGTTTCACTTGCCGGGGGATACGGCCGTACAGTAAAGAAGAAAGCCGAATGGCTGCTCAAGGAAGGGTTCTACAATGTATGCGGCAGCGACTTGCATTGCGAGAACGCAATAGAGTACATCAAAGAGTGCAAACTGAACAATAGGCAGATTGAGCTGATGAAAGAATTGCTGCATAGCAATATCTAAAACAAAGAAAACCACCAAATGGGCAACCACAGCGAAGACAACAAAAGGATTGTAAAGAACACCATGCTCCTGTATATTCGTATGGGAGTTATGATGATTATCAGTTTCTTTACTGCCCGCATCACACTTGAAGCACTCGGTGTAACTGACTATGGCATAAATAACGTAGTCGGCGGTCTTGTATCAATGTTTTCGCTCATTTCCAGTTCCTTATCATCATCCGTAAGCCGGTTCATGACATTCGGGCTTGGCAAAGGCGATAAAAAAGAACTGAATACAATATTTTCCACATCGGTAAACATTCACATCATACTTGCCATTATTATTGTCATAGCCATTGAGACCATCGGTGTCTGGTTCCTTAACAATAAAATGGTAATCCCCACAGAACGCCTCACTGCGGCACATTGGGTACTCCAAAGTTCAACACTGATGTTTGCTATAGGACTACTCTCCGTCCCTTACAATGCAGCAATCATTGCCCACGAGAAGATGGGAGTATATGCATACTTCACCCTTTTCGATGCATTCTCGAGGCTTGGAATAATATTTGCCATAAAATACTATGGAAGCGACAAACTCATTCTGCTTGCAATCATATCAATAATTCCATCGCTTATTAAGCAATTATACTATTGGCACTATAGTAAGAAACATTTTAAAGAATGTACTTACCATGCAGTGTGGGACAAAAGAGTATTTAAAGAAATGTTCAGCTTTGCCGGGTGGAATTTCATCGGATGTACTGCCGGACTTACAAAAGACCAGGGAGTGAACATAGCAATAAATATGTTTACGGGCCCGGCTGTAAATGCTGCACGTGGTATCGCAATGCAAGTAAATGGTATCATCAGTCAGTTCATCGGTAATTTTATGGTCGCAATAAATCCACAAATAACCAAAGAGTTTGCGGCAGGCAACCATGAGCGGATGCATAAACTCATCTTTAATGGGACTCGATTCTCGTACTACCTCTTCATGTTCCTTTCAATTCCTATATTCCTTGAAATTGAGACAATTCTAAATGTATGGTTAGGTCAAGTCCCGAAACACACAGTACCGTTTACAAGGCTTGTTCTAGTTCTTAGCCTTGCCGAGATCATTTCAAACGCATTAATTACAGCACAAAATGCGACTGGGAAGATAAGAAATTACCAAATTGTAGTTGGAGGTACGCTGTTGATGAATTTTCCTATATCATATATCCTTTTACGAATAGGATGCATCCCGGAAATAACTGTTGTGGTTGCAATTATCGTATCACAAATCTGTCTCTACGAACGCCTCCTCTTCCTACGCAAGACAGTACTGCTACCATCTAAAGAATTCCTTTTTAGGGTGTATCTCAACGTAATCATTGTAACCATATCTTCGGCAATTGTTCCTACAATTATACATTTATGCATTGAAAACGGGACTTACAGATTCTTATCGGTATGCATAACATCAATTATCACATCCGGTTTATCCATATATCTAATAGGGTTAAACCGTAGCGAAAGGGAGATTGCTGTTACATGGCTAAAGAAGATAGCAAACAAATTCAAAAGATGATTTCCGTAACCAACCATAAAGACTGCTGTGGTTGTAGTGCATGCATTCAAATATGCCCTAAACAGTGCATTACGATGAAAGAGGACAAAGAAGGTTTTCTTTATCCTGCAGTTGACAATAGTTCATGTATCGATTGTGGATTGTGTGAACGCGTGTGCCCAGTCATCAACCAAAACGAGCCCAAGAAGCCAATTGTCACTTTAGCAGCAGTAAACAGTGATAAAAGTGTACGCCTCGCCAGTTCATCTGGAGGCATATTCACATTATTGGCAGAAAGGACTATTGATAACGGCGGAGTTGTTTTCGGGGCTGCATTTGATGAGAATTGGGATGTAAGACATATATGCGTTGATAATAAGTGTGAACTACCGAAACTCCGCGGAAGCAAATATGTACAAAGCATTATCGGCAATTGCTATAAGGAAGCAAAAAGACATCTGAGTGCTGGGATGGAGGTCTTATTCTCTGGGACGCCATGCCAGATTGCAGGTTTAAAGAGGTTTCTACAGAAAGATTACGAGAACCTCAAAACAGTTGATGTAGTTTGCCATGGCACGCCAAGCCCTTTGGCATGGAGAAAGTATCTTGATGAGGTAAGTTCAAAGTATAACATTGTACAGATTACCGACATACAGTTCCGAGATAAGACTGAGGGATGGAAGAATTTCAGCCTATTGATTAAATACAAGGACAAAGAGGGTGTAGAAAAAACATTTAGAGAGACTCTTAACGAAAACATTTTCATGAGATGCTTTTTGAGTAACCTGTGCCTTCGCCCCTCATGCTACTCCTGCCCTGCACGCAATGGAAAAAGCGGAAGCGACATAACCCTTGCAGACCTTTGGGGGGCAGAAAACATTTGTCCAGGATTAGATGACGACAAAGGAGTATCCCTTG
>JAFXHQ010000044.1 GCA_017536325.1 Bacteroidaceae bacterium | reverse complement strand
CTTCTCATAAGCCGATGTACCTACAGGCCATGTACCGTCCTCGAGACCCTTGAATGCCGAAACAGGTAACTCTGCACCCTTCTGTGCGTTGATTGTGCGTACAATCTTTGTGATGAACTCAGGTTCATTCCTCTTCTCCTCTACATCGGCTGGGAGCTTAGACCAGTTGGGATCGATAGCCAGCTGACGGTACTCGCCGCCACGGTCAACCGCTGCGTAGTTCTTGTCAACGACATCCTGTCCCTTCTTGCCGTAAGACTTCACGATGAACTTCTTCATCTGCTCTATTGCGAGATCTACAGGTATAACCTGTGTGATGCGGAAGAAAGCACTCTGCAGTATTGTGTTCGTGCGGTTGCCCAAACCAATCTCCTGTGCAATCTTTGTAGCATTGATATAATATACGGTGATATTGTTGTCGGCAAAATACTTCTTTATGTTGTTGGGCAGGTTCTTTGCAAGTTCATCACCCTCCCAAACAGTGTTAAGCAGGAATGTGCCGTTCTTCTGCAAACCGCGTGTAACATCATACATGCGCAGATATGCCTGTACGTGGCAAGCAACGAAGTTCGGTGTATTCACCAGATATGTGCTGCGGATAGGCTTGTCGCCGAAACGCAAGTGTGAGCATGTGAAACCTCCCGACTTCTTTGAGTCATATGAGAAATATGCCTGGCAGTGCTTCTTTGTATTGTCGCCGATAATCTTTACCGAGTTCTTGTTTGCACCTACAGTACCGTCGGCACCAAGGCCGTAGAATTTAGCCTCGAACATACCGTCAACCACAGCAATCTCCTCTTTCTTTGGCAGTGAGAGGAAAGTAACGTCATCGACAATACCGAGTGTAAAGTGGTTCTTAGGCTCGGGCAGTGCAAGGTTCTCATAAACACCCATTATTATAGCCGGTGTAGTGTCGCATGAACTCAAGCCGAAGCGGCCGCCTACGATAACCGGGTTAATCTCCTTCAGCTCAGGAGTGTTGGCGAAAGCCTCGACAACATCAAGATACAAAGGCTCGCCGTGGCTTCCGTGCTCTTTTGTGCGGTCGAGCACAGCAATGCGCTTCACGCTCTTTGGCATAACAGCCGCAAGATATTTCACCGAGAACGGACGGTAGAGGTGTACGCTCACCAAACCAACCTTCTCGCCTCTCTCTGTCATATAATCGATAGCCTCCTTTACAGCCTCGGTGGCCGAGCCCATAACGATTATTACGCGGTCGGCATCCTCTGCGCCATAGTATGTGAACGGTGCATAGTTGCGTCCTGTGATAGCCGAAATCTCCTTCATGTAATCGGCAACGATGTCGGGAACAGCGTTGTAGAACGGGTTCTCGCTCTCCTTGTGAGTGAAGAATGTCTCGGGGTTCTCTGCTGTACCACGTACAACAGGTGAGCTCGGGCTCAGTGCCCTGTCGCGGAACTCCTGTATGCACTCCCAGTCAACAAGCGGAGCAATCTCTTCCTGCTCTATGAGTTCAATCTTCTGTATCTCGTGCGATGTGCGGAATCCGTCGAAGAAGTTAAGGAACGGGATACGGCTTTTCAGTGTAGAAAGGTGCGCTACGGCAGCAAGGTCCATGACCTCCTGTACCGAACCTTCACAGAGCATTGCGAAACCGGTCTGGCGACAGGCCATAACGTCCATGTGGTCACCGAAGATACTGAGTGAGTTACCTGCAAGTGAGCGTGCCGAAACGTGGAACACTGTAGGCAGCTTCTCGCCTGCAATCTTGTACATATTCGGAATCATCAGCAGCAAGCCCTGCGATGCTGTAAAGGTGTTTGTCAGCGCTCCGGCCTGCAGTGAACCGTGGAGTGCACCAACTGCACCTCCCTCCGACTGCATCTCCTGCACCGATACTGTCTCGCCGAAAAGGTTCTTGCGGCCCTGTGCCGCCCACTCGTCAACGTACTCTGCCATTGTCGAAGATGGTGTGATAGGGTAGATGGCTGCTACCTCGGAAAACATATAAGCGATATGCGCCGCTGCCTGGTTTCCGTCACAAGTGATGAATTTCTTTGCTTTTGTCATAACGCAATTGAATTTGTGAATTATTGTATTTTCAGTGTATATTCCTGTTTCTTCGTATGTAACAAACCGCTTTCTAATGCCTGCGGTATATATTAATACAATACAAATCATACAAAGTTACAAAATTATTGAGAACCGTATCATAAAAAATGATTAAAATGAGTATTTTTGTAATGTTTTTTGCTATGAGAAGAATCTGTTATCTTATATATACCATGCTTCTCGTTCCAATGGTATTGGCGGCGCAGGAGCAATATTCTCCAAAGTACGAGTATAGGGCTGTGTGGCTCACAACCGTAGAGAATCTCGACTGGCCGCGTACCAAGGTCCGCAACCGTTCCGACATAGCGGTGCAGCAGAATGAACTTGTCGCAATTCTTGACTCACTCAAGGCGATGAACGTGAATACCGTTCTCCTGCAGACAAGGTTGCGTGGCGATGTGATATACCCTTCGGCCATAGAACCTTTTGCCCATGTGCTCACCGGAGTGGAGGGACGTAATCCCGGTTACGACCCTTTGGCATTTGCCATTGAGGAGTGTCACAGGCGCGGGATGCAGTTGCATGCATGGCTTGTCACGATGCCGCTGGGAAAAGACGAGCATGTAAAACGTCAAGGTTCTCTCGCTCTTTCGCGCCGTCAACGCAGTCTCTGTACCCATTATAAGGACCAGTGGTACATGGAACCGGGAAATCCCAAGACCGGTGACTACATTGCAGGCATAGTCAAGGAGATTGTTTCCAATTACGATGTCGATGGCATACATCTCGACTACATACGTTACCCCGACCGCACCAACGGCTACCCCGATGCATCGTTGCATCGCAAGTATGGACGTAGCCTCTCGCTGGCCGATTGGCGGCGCAGCAACGTGACACGTATAGCCACAGCGGTGTATAATGTCGTCAAAGAGATAAAGCCTTGGGTACGTGTCAGCTGTGCCCCGTTGGGCAAGTACGACAATATCACGCGTTACCGTTCACTCGGTTGGGATGCCTACAATGCAGTCTATCAAGAGGCTCAGGATTGGGTTCGGAATGGAATAATGGATATCCTGTTCCCTATGATATATTTCAGCGGCAATGACTTCTATCCCTTTGTCCTCGATTGGTTGGAGAATAATGCCGGCCGTCACATCGTTCCCGGAATAGGTGTCTATCGGCTTATGCCCGAATATGGCGGTTGGCGCAATATCGAGGTTGAACGTCAGCTGCGCACCTCCCGAGGTGCCGGATGCGATGGCACAGCAATGTTCCGTGCCGACCATCTTCTTGGTTGCGGAAAGGATATATATGGTCGTGTCTATGACAAACCGGCACTTGTACCGCCTATGTCCTGGGCCGGGGAAGCTCCGGCTTCACCCCAAGGGCTTGTCGCAGCCAGGGACGCGAAGGGCGTTTCTCTTGAATGGGATAGGGTAGCCGCAGGCAATGGGCTCCCTGCTGTGCGCTACAATGTATATGCTTCATTGGGCGATACGGTAGATACGGACAACATAAACAATCTTGTGGCATCGTCGGTCACATCACTCTCGTACCGTTGGGATTGCCGTACTTCAAGTAATATCTCTGTTGCTGTGACAGCAGTCGATGCCTATGGCAATGAGAGTACTCCGGCTGTCTCTGTTCTGAAGGTCCCACCCACATCCCGGGTAGGTGAATGTATAGAACTGCCCGTTTCAATAAGGGGTGGTTGGCGCATCGAGGTTCTCGATCTCTATGGCCGCAAGGTATATAACGGCCGTTATAGTCGCAGAATCCTTGTGCATGGTCTGCAGCAAGGCCATTATAGTCTCAAGGTCTATGACCGTCATGGAGCACTCCTCTATAACCGCCACTTTGCGCGTTGAGGCATTATCGGACGATATGTCCGAGAGTATATTTTGCAACAACCGTAATCAATCCTTCTTCTCTTTTCTGCCGAATATCGAGAAGTGTACATATCTCTTCGGATTCTCCTTCAGGTCTTTCAAGAGCGCGTTTGCGGCATCGCATGTTGTTGTGAGTTTGTGGTAGAGAGTGGTGTCTTTCAACAGCATGCCTGCAGTGCCTTCGCCATTCTCAAGTGCAGCCGTGACCTTCTCGATGTTCTTCAATGATGTCTCCAACGATTCAACAAGCGCAAGATAGTCAACCTCGCTCAGCTGTTCCGACACTGTCAGCAGGTTCTCTTCTATCTCTACAAGCCTGTCTGTAGCAGTCTCTACGTTTCCTGCAATTTCCTTTACGTCGTTGTCGAGCAGGCTGTTCAGCTGCGATGCTGTCTCGTCAAGCTCCTTCGTGAGTGATTCCAGGTTGGCGAGTGTACCGTTTATGGCAGGGTTGGCAAGAATGTTGTTCAATGATGTCATTATGGAGTCGGCCTTAGGTATCAGCGGCGCAATCTGCGGAATGATATCCCCGGCAGCCCCCAGAGCACCGCCGTCAAGAGTGCCATGCAATGTATCCCCTGGGATAAGCATCGTCTTGCTGTTGCCCAGTGTCATCTCCACCGTGCTGCTGCCCAGCACCTTGCTGTTTATCGTAGCAGTGCTTCCGACAGGAATCCTCAACTGCCTATCGACACTTATCTCTACATACACGCCATCACCATTTGCATAGTCATATGCAATGCCGCTTACATTTCCAACCTTGTACCCTCTTATGTACACAGGTGAGGTGTTCACCACTTCGCCCAGGTTGTCGAACTTTATGTAATACTTGTCGCCCTCGTCGAATACATTTATCCCTTTGAAAAAGTTTATCAGAAGGTAAACGAGCAGTATGGCAATTATGCCCAGAATTCCTACCCACAGCTCCTTCGTGAGTCTTCTCTTCTTGTCCGTCATTTGTTGTTCTTTTTGAATATCTTAATGGCCTCTTGTGTATCAACTCTCTCTCCGTCGATGAATGCAATTATGAATGCCTCCTTGAATTTCTTGGAAATATCCTTTCTTTTCTTCACAATGGCATTGTAATCGGTGCTTTCGCCATACGTATATTTGTATTTCCCTTTCTCTACATAGAAATCGGCCTTGACTCCTTTCAGCCGTTTATCATTCTTTTTCAGCTTCTTGTCGCTGGCAAGTATCTGCACCTTGAAGACCGGCCTGCTGTCACTGCTGTATGCTGCATCACTCTTGCTCTCTTCGTTGTTGTCGGCACTGCTTGCCACAGGAGTGCTGTTGCCCTTGCAGTATGTCTCATAGTAGTTGCAGAAACCTTCAAATATACCCTTGGCAAGTTTTTTCTGCCCCTCTTTCGAAGCAATAACATTCTCGTCGCTGCCGTTGGTTATGAATCCCAGCTCCACCAGTATGCTCGGCATCACCGTGCGGTGCAACACAAGGAATCCGGCCGACGACACCCCCCTGTTCTTCAGCTTGCTATGCTTCACCATTCCCTTCTGTACCATCTCTGCCAGTCCAACGCTCAATTCCATGTCATGTCCGCGTATGAGTTCGAACATTATGTAACTCTCGGTGGAACGTGGGTCGAAATTGTACAATTCCTCATGGTTCTCCTCCTGTAGGATAACCTCATTCTCATACATCGCAGCGGCCTTTGCCTCGGCACTGCTTCCGGCACCCAATGTAAATGTCTCGCAACCGTTCGCCTTTCTGTTCTTGCTTGCGTTGGAATGTATCGAAATGAACAGGTCGGCATTGGCATTGTTTGCAATGTCGGCACGTTTGGCAAGCGGAATCTTTACATCGGTAGTTCTTGTGAATATGACCTTTATCCCGGGGTACTTCTTCTTTATCATATCGGCAAGCAGCTTCGATACGCTCATGTTCACATCCTTCTCCTTGGCTCTTTTCCCCAATGCGCCGGGATCGATACCTCCGTGGCCCGGGTCAATGACAACCGTGAACTGCTTTTTCCTGTTCTTCTGTGCCATTATTGCCGGTGCCGACACTAAAAGTACCAGCAGAAGCAACAGTAACCGTATATGAAGATTCCTGCTATACATGAATGGTCTGTTCTCTGTTTTTTGTTCCGGGCCATATTCCCCTCGGGATGCAAATGTAGTTTATTTTGTGCTAAAGTCAAAGATATTTTCCGATAAGCTGCCCCAAACCAACTCTCAAACCCCTTCAACAGGTATCTTGCCATCATCATTCTTTGCCTTTTGCGGTAAAAACGACTCCAAAATGTTGTTGAAGATATATTTTTTTGTATTTTCGCATAGTTTATCAAAACGGAAACAAATATTTCATTTCTACGATGAATTTTATTGAATTCAATATACGCTACGAAGCAGACAGTAACAGTTCGCTTTACATAAACTTCCTCCTCGAGGATAATGGCGATTCAAATCCAGGTCTCCTTTCCCTGCGCGAGATACAGAAAGGCTGGTGGCAAGGGTCAATGGAGGTGAGCGGCGATTACGATCACATACAGTATGGTTACGAACTCCTCTGCGACGGCAGAAGTGCCTGTTGCGAGTGGTCCCGCACTCCACACAGGCTCCGCTTCAATTGTGTGAACCGCAACTACATAGTATATGACATGTGGCTCGACTCGCCTATAGGCTATTACGGACAGACAAATCTCTTCCGTTTCTTCGACAAGCGCGGTCTTTCGCTCGATGAGCCAAGTATAAACTGGTATAACCGTAGCGTAACATTCTCGCTCTACGTTACAGGTCTTCGCAAGGGCGAGCGTCTTCACCTTGCAGGTGATGCCGCAGTCCTCGGATCTTGGGACCCCTCCAAGGCACTGCCTATGCAGCAGCGTGTACCGAACCGTTGGAGTGTAACCTTCGATGTCGATACAATATGGAGCGGCGGAATATACTATAAGTTCATAGCAGTGGGCGAGGACGGCGAGGTCCGTTGGGAGAGCGGAGATAACCGTCATATACTCCTTCCCGACTTTGAAGCTGCTACCAACTACTTCTATCAACTCGATGAACTGCATTTCGAAGCTCCTCAGCTACGGCTTGCCGGAACCGTCATCCCCCTCTTCTCAATGCGTTCGGCACATGGTTGGGGTATCGGTGATTTCGGCGACATAAAGCTCATGGCCGACTGGCTCTCATCCACCGGGCAGAACATCCTTCAGCTCCTGCCTCTCAACGATACAACAGTGTGCGGCGGTAACGAGGACTCCTACCCATATAACTGTGTTTCAGTCTTTGCACTCAACCCTGTATATGCCGACATGTCGCTTCTGCCCCTGTTGTCGAGCGAGAAGCGCAATGCCCATTTCCAAAAAGAACGCGAACGCTTGAATGCGCTCCCCTCGGTCGATTATGCAGGGGTCTATAGACTGAAGATAAAATATCTTCGTGAATTGTTCGATGAGCAGGGTAGTGAGCTTCTTGTAAGCGAAGGCTATCTCCGTTTCGCCTCGGAACAGGAACAGTGGCTCAAACCATATACACTTTTCCGTTTCCTCTCAACCCGTCTCCGTTGCAACATATGGGACTGGAACGATTATCCCTATTATGGTAAGGACACCTGGGAGCGTGTAGTTGCCGAATACCCCGAGGCTGTACGTGAGACCCGCTTCTACAGCTATCTCCAGTACATCCTTTATACCCAGCTCAGCGAGGCACACCAATATGCCAACAGTAAAGGTGTGGCCCTCAAGGGTGATATCCCTATCGGTGTTGCCCCTAACGGTGTGGATGTATGGTGCGACAGAGAGCAGTTCAACCTCTCCGTATCGGCAGGAGCACCTCCCGATATGTTCTCCGCCGATGGTCAGAACTGGGGCTTCCCCACATACAACTGGCAGGCAATGGCAGCCGACGGTTATGCCTGGTGGCGTCGTCGTCTGCAATATATGTCCCGTTTCTTCGATGCTTACCGCATAGACCATGTACTCGGTTTCTTCCGCATATGGGAGATACCGCGCACAGCCAAGAGTGGTCTTGCAGGCAGCTTTTCTCCCAACATGCCGTTAACAAGAGAGGAGATTGAGGCTTCTGGCTTCACATTCGACGAAGCCCGTCACACCATGCCGTTCATCGACGACGCATTGTTGAAGAAACTTTTCCCGCGCAAGTCACGTGTTGTCATTGAATCATTCCTTTGTAAAGCCCCTGGCGGTAACTACATTTTCAAGCCCGAGATTACCGATGCCAACACTCTTGCATATTATATACACGAGCGTGCCCCCAAATGGCCTGCCGCGATGAAGGATACCCTTTTGCGTCTCTATGGCGATGTGCTTTTTATGCGCGACCTCAACGAAGAAGGCAAGTTTGTTCCCCGCATTCTCGGCAACGAGACCTATGCCTATTCACAGCTCGATTTCGGTGACCGCATAGCATATGACCACCTCTACGAAGACTATTTCTATAACCGTCACACAATGTACTGGTACCGTGAGGGAATGCGCAAGCTCTCTCCTTTGGTTGAATCTACCACCATGACAGCCTGTGGCGAGGATTTAGGCATGATACCATCCTGTGTACCCTGGGTTATGAAGAACCTGCAGATACTGTCGCTTGAGATACAACGTATGCCAAAGCTGTTCGGTGAAATGTTTGCCCGCCCTGAGCATTACCCCTATCTCTCTGTAGCGACACCGTCAACGCATGATATGAGTACTCTACGTGGCTGGTGGCGCGAGGATGAGGCTCTCTCGCAACAGTTCTATAACAGCGTGCTTGGCTTCGAGGGCAAAGCACCGGCCGAAATGGACGGCAGAATAGCAAAGGCAATACTTATGCAGCACTTGAATTCTCCGGCAGCCTTTGCTCTGTTTGCATGGCAGGACTGGATGGCTATGGACGAACGTTTGCGTCGCGACAACCCCGACGACGAACGTATTAATGTGCCGTCAAACCGCGACCACCAGTGGAGCTACCGTATGCATATCCCCATCGAACAGCTCATGCAAGAGCGTGCCTTCAATGACACCGTGCGGCGTATGATTGCCGATGCAAGGCGTCTTGTGTAATGTTTATTGCTTAATGTTAAACCTTCTAAGGGCGGGGGCAGCCATCAGGGTAAATGGCAGGAATATTGTCATCCTGAGCAAAGCGAAGGATATCGAAATATCAATAGCAGTGTTAAAGAGATTCTTCGTTGCACTCAGAATGACAAAACAACGTTTTGTTATCGACGAGTTTTGCAGCAACAGGTCAAACGTAGCATAGCAGTAGGTTATGCCGTTTGGGTTGCGAAAAGCAAAACGAGTCAATGACAGTGCAAATATAGAATGACAGAGCCAAGAGCTTGGGTCTGCTCGCCAGGGTAGGGTAAAAGTATAACGTTAGAAAGAACAAGAAACTTAAAAACAAAACAAAAAATATGAAAGATACATTCCGTTCAGCAATGCTCTCAGGTATTGCAGTTGCAATAGCAGGTTGGGGATATCTGGCCTGTTGCAACAAGGGAATCGAAGTGTTGGGAGCAGTCCTCTTCTCCTTCGGTCTCCTCACAGTAGTAAACTACAAGCTTAAGCTCTATACAGGCACAGCAGGTTTTGTTCCTTTGCGTTACGATGACGGACGTTCACGCTGGTGTAAGGCCATTGGTGAACTCCTCTTTATCCTCTTTGCGAACATTATGGGTTGTCTGCTCATCTCCTTGCTCACCCGTATGTCGCCGATGGAACTTGGCGATCAGGCACAGAAGATTCTTGCATCGCGCCTCGCACTCGGCCCCCTCAAGGCAGGGCTGTTGGCAATCGGTTGCGGTTTCATCATGACAACTGTTGTCACCTTTGCCCGCGAAGGCAAGCCGTTGGCACTCCTTTTCGGTGTACCGCTCTTCATATACTGCGGCTTCCCTCACTGTCTTGCCGATGCTTTCTATTATCTTACAGTGCCTACAGAATATACAATTGCACATATTGGAGAGGTAGCATTGCTCTATCCCTGCCTGGTAATAGGAAACTTCATAGGATGTAATCTTTACCGTTTCATAGTACCGAAACATTAACAAAAAAATGGGGCCGAGGCCCCATTTTTTTGTTAGAATTACTTTATAAATCTCTTTTTGCCGTCAATGATGTAAATGCCCGGTT
>JAFXHQ010000043.1 GCA_017536325.1 Bacteroidaceae bacterium | reverse complement strand
TGACCGTGCCATTGGTAATAGAGAAGATATTCAAGTCGAAGGTGTTCCCTGCAACACGCAAGTTCCCTGCAAAGCTTCTTCTGAAGATTCCCGGTCTCGACAGAATTGTCCTTCGCAAGATACGCAACTCCCTGCTTGCAGCCTTCGGCAACAATTTTACGACTGGTCTCATCATTGGCGGTGCAGCCCTCAACCGTGAAGTCGAAGACCTTCTCAAGCGCATGAAGTTCCCTTACGTAGTAGGTTACGGAATGACCGAGTGCGGTCCTCTCATCTCCTACCGCGACAAGAGCGAGTACGTCAAGTACTCCTGCGGTACAGCCGCCCATCCTCTCGAGGTCCGTATCGACTCCGCCAATCCCCGTCGTGTCCTTGGCGAAATCCAGGTCAAGGGTGATGCCGTCATGCTCGGTTACTACAACAATGAGGATGCCACCAAGGCAGCCTTCACCAAGGACGGCTGGCTCAAGACCGGCGATATGGGTGTTCTCGACCGTCGCGACAATATATACATCAAGGGGCGTTGCAAGAATATGATTCTTACCGGTAGCGGTCAGAACATCTACCCCGAGGAGATAGAGGACAAGATAAACAATCTTCCCTATGTTGTGGAGTCTCTTGTTGTAGGCCGCAAGAATGCCATAGTAGCCCTTGTTGTAGCCGACTACGATGCTGGTAAGAAGTCCGGTCTCAGTGAAGAGCAGGTCAATCAGGCAGTCAACGACAGCGTTCTCTCCCTCAACTCCGAGCTTGCAGCCTACAGCAAGATAGGTTACGTTGAGACACGTCGTGAACCGTTTGAGAAGACTCCTAAACAGAGTATCAGACGTTTCATGTACCAGTAAATTAATCATCGAAACATAATAAATGCAACAGAGAGAGCCTAGGCTCTCTCTGTTGCATTTATGGAATATAGGTTTTTACGTTGTTGCGGCAAATCACTCTGAATCGTCTTTCTTTATCAGATTGCTGTTCTTCTTTGAATTCAATCCTCTATAGATTGCTGTCGTAAGTGTCTTGTTTGTTATCTTGTAAGTTACAGGTTTCATTTCGCGGTTTTCATCTGTGAGGCTGTGGCTCATGAGCCATTCATAGCACTCCGGCAGGTAAAAGACACGTGCAAGTACAGAGTGGTTCATTCCCTTTACTCTGTCGTAATGCAACCTGTCAGTTCCGTTCTCGAACTTCTTCATTGCATTTACTACAGCATCGCTGTATCTTACATTTACATCCTTGTCGGCTGTACCGTGTACTATCCACAAAGGAACTTTGGTAAGGCCGCTGTAATCCTTCTTCGTACCACCGCCACACAGAGCTATTGCAGCAGCAATCTTGTCGGGGTATGTTGCAGTCAGGTTGATTGTTCCATATCCTCCCAAGCTCATACCAAGTACATACACACGTGTGGTATCTACGTTGTTGTTCTCCTTCACCCATTCAAGCACATTCATAATCTTCTCGGAATTCCATGAGCCGCCAGGGTTCTGGGGAGCCATTACATAGGCATCAATCTCACGTCCTTTCTCAATGGCATCGATTGTTCCGTATTTGCGTACCTTGTTCATGTCGTGTCCGCATAGACTGCGTCCGTGTAGGAATATTACAACCGGCTTGGGCCCATCTTCGTTTGCAGGTCTGTAAAACCAGAAGTTGTATCCGTTCTCGACTTTCCCTTTGTAAGCAATAAGGGACTGGGCATTTGATGTGCCGATACCTGTCAGCACCAACACCGCAATACATAAAAGTGTAGTAATTCTGTTTTTCATCTTATACTCATCTTGTAAATTGTATTTCCTCTTGAACCGACAACAACCTGGTTGCCTATAACTACGGGTGACGATTCGAAAATCATTCCTACCGGTCTGGTGCATATGATATCTCCGTCAATTCCATTTATCAGATATGCATTACCTCGTGTATCCCCTGTAAAAATGAACATCTCGCCATTCTCGTTCATGAATCCTACAGGTGAGGACCATGCATAATGTTTCAGCTCTACCTGATATACTATCTTGCCGCTATTACGGTCTATGGCTATGAAACTGCCGTTCTGCTTGTTAGTGTTTGCAACATTATTGCTGAATAGGAGATTCGAGCAATTTCCTTTGCCAAGCAGTGCGCTTGCGTAGTAACCTCCATCGAAATGCTTTTCAAGGACGTTTGCTCTTTTCCCGGGAGTTGACAACTCCCATACAAGCTCTCCTGTGAGTGCATTAAGCTTTCTGAAGTATGCAGGTCCTTCGGGCTTACGGTCAACTTCGCAGCCTACATATATATAAGGTGTTCCTTCTTCTTCGTTCACAACAATGGTGGCATCTGTGTCGTCGCCGTTGTTGAAACACCATACAGGTCGCATCGTGTCGAGATTGATACATACGATAATGCCATGGTTGTCGGCTGTATATCCGTAATTACGGTATGCTGCTATAGAAGACTCCATGCCTGGTGCTGCTCCATTACGGGTATATCGTAAGATGGAGTGGGGGATGATGTCGTCTTCGGCACACACACCCTTATATAATATTCCGTTCTCGCCAGCCCAGAACAGGAATTTATCTACCTTTAATGGGGATGAATCAAATGCTCCCCAGCCGCGCTGTGCTTTTCTGTCTCTTGGAATCCTTTTGCTAATCTTTCCCTCATAAAGATCTACTATTACACGGCCGAACGGCTCATTTACCGGAACACCCTGTCCTATATACAGGTTGCCGTTCAGGCACGGGTCGAGCGAGACTGAGCCTTTGATAGGGTTGCCTACATCAATGGCTGCGCGTGAAGCCTCTCCTGTAACAAGGTCAATGAAGTATAGTCTATGACATAATGAGCCTACGATTATTTCTTTATTATTGAAATTTTCGGCAACAATTCCTGTACCCTTCATGCGTGATACAATACTGTCTGGCCAATTCACATATACCGGCTGTCCTGTCCAACCGGTGCCTCCTCCCCATTGTGTGAACGAAGTGTCGGGTGGGGTAATGGCTGTATTGAATTCCCAGTCCACGATTATTGTATCCGGCTTTCCCTTTACCATCCCTCCGAAATCGGCATTTCTGGCCATGTTTCCGCGGAAAGTGAATATTCCTGGGGCATTGCTGTACGGGTCTATGAAATCTGTTATTCCGGGATCGGTTACAGTATCAAAAACCTCAACATCGTATTTTATGAGCGAAACAGAGGCATATGCGGTGTCGGGAAGGGATGTGATAACAATCTTCTCCTTTTCAATATCAGCAACGGTGCTGTCCGCAGGAGTAACTGATACATTTTTTTCTGCGGGTTTCTTTTTATCTGAGCAGCAAGTCCATGTCAACCCCAGAAAAAGAATTGTCAGATACAACAGGTGTACTTTCATTTCTGTCGCTTTATAGAGTGTTAGTGTGTGAACTTTTAGAAACTGCTTGGATCTGTTAAGGAATAATCTCTTGTCATTGAGCGTATCACTCTTCCCTTATTGAAGGGTATCAACTATTTAGAAGCTGTTTAAATTACTGTGCAAAGTTATGTTCTTTTTTTTGTTATTGCAAATTGTGTCGTAATCCATGCGTTTTTCATCCTTTATTTATAATTTTAGACAATATGCAATCGTGAATTAATGTTAAATATTTCTACACGATGTGAAGAAATGGATGAATTTTGCACACTTGGTACATAAATGTGCAAAAAATATTGCTAAATCGAAAAAAAAGATAGAACTTTGCACGCGGAAATCGAAAACCGCAACAATCAATCAACTATCAATATTATTATGAGACATTTCATAGATTATTTTAACGAGTCTGTAAAAAAGCATTGGGATTTACCGGCTGTAACAAACTTTGGCAAGGAGACATATACCTATGCCGATATGGCAAAGAATATTGCCAAATATCATATCCTGTTCAAGGAGGTAGGCATAAAAAAAGGTGACAAGGTTGCACTTTATGCCCGCAACTCGGCTGAATGGGTTGTTGCGTATTATGCTACTCTAACTTATGAAGCGGTTACAGTGCCCTTTCTTCCGGACTTCCTGCCATCTGCAGTTGCAGAACTTGGTTCATTCTCCGATTGCAAACTGGTAATAGCCGATGATATTGCAATAAAAGGCTTTAAGGAGGATAACGAATCCACATCCCGATTGGAAAATGCAGATGGCTTTGTCGGTATCATTAACGTTAAGGACATGAGCGTTTCTCATGCATCACTCGATGTGCTCACCGATGTCACTTCAAAAATAGAAACTCTTTACAGTGCGCTTTATCCTAATGGCCTTACAGCCGATATGGTCAATTACTATGACAAGGAGAGGAATTTTGAAGATATTGTCGAAATCAGTTTTACATCAGGTACTACAAGTGCCACCTCAAAAGGAGTCGTGCTGCCGGCACGTTCTTTGAGTGTGAATCTGGAGTTCGGTTTCCGTGAGATTCCTTCATGTGTTGGCGGTCATATATTCGCCATTCTTCCCATGGCACACATGTTCGGTCAGACTTTCGATGTACTTTTCCCTATCTCAAGCGGCTGTCATGTATATGTGATGCCCGGCAAGCCGACCCCGGCCCGTCTGCT
Organism: Bacteroidaceae bacterium; assembly: GCA_017536325.1. GTDB lineage: Bacteria > Bacteroidota > Bacteroidia > Bacteroidales > Bacteroidaceae > HGM04593. Next base: position 176 of record JAFXHQ010000043.1, on the reverse strand, counting down.
CGGCGGTCTCGGTATAGTAAAGCCTTTCATGTTCATGACCGTGCCATTGGTAATAGAGAAGATATTCAAGTCGAAGGTGTTCCCTGCAACACGCAAGTTCCCTGCAAAGCTTCTTCTGAAGATTCCCGGTCTCGACAGAATTGTCCTTCGCAAGATACGCAACTCCCTGCTTGCAG
>JAFXHQ010000042.1 GCA_017536325.1 Bacteroidaceae bacterium | reverse complement strand
TGCTTTCTCTTGATTTTACCTGTTCCGGTAAGAGCGAATCTTTTTTTGGCACCGGAGTTAGTCTTAACTTTTGGCATTTTTTTAAAAAAATTATTAGTTAACAATTATCGGTAGCGTACTATCCAACACTACTCGCTTTTTCAATTTTCTTTTTCAGTCTCTGCAGCCGGTTGCTGTGGCTTTGCAGGTTTCTCTTTCTTTGGAGCTGCAGCCTTCTTGGCCGACAACATTATTGTCATACGTTTGCCTTCGAGCACCGGCATTGAGTCAACCTTGCCATACTCCTCCAGATCCTTGGCAAAACGGAGAAGAAGTATCTCGCCCTGCTCCTTGAAAAGGATTGAACGCCCCTTGAAGAAGACGTATGCTTTCACCTTGTCGCCATCCTTAAGAAAGCTTATCGCATGCTTGAGCTTGAAGTTGTAATCGTGCTCGTCGGTCTGAGGGCCGAAACGTATCTCCTTGACATCAATCTTAACCTGCTTGGCCTTCTGCTCCTTCTGGCGTTTCTTCATCTGGTAAAGGAACTTGGAATATTCAATCAAACGGCATACCGGCGGATTGGCTGTAGGTGAAATCTCTACAAGGTCCAATTCTTTCTCTTCGGCAAGGGCAAGAGCCTTACGGGTAGGCATTACTACAGACTCTATGTCATCGCCTACAATACGTACCTCTGCGGCACGAATCTGTTCGTTTACACGATACTGGTTCTTCAGGTTGTCGTTCTTCATTAAAAATCAGTATAAGTTCCTTTCCAAATTAAAGCCCTCTTGGGCATAACTTTTCAAAATCGGATGCAAATTTAGGACTTATTTATCACATAACGAAGAAGTTTGACCTTTTTTTTCACGCGAAAGGGAAAAAACTTAACAGAAAAAGATGATTGAAGGAGATTATGGATAACCAGGGCCATTAATGCAGTCAAGGCTGCCCGCCGGCAGCCTTGACTGATATCATTTTACCCAAAGCATGGGTTTTACCTTTCTGTTTTACTTTTCACTTTCAGCAACAATCTCCTTACGTATGGTACGTGTACGTATCTCCTCGCAGATTGCCTGTACAAACTCGGCAATGGGCTTTACGCCCTCGTCACCTGCGAAGCGGCTGCGCACTGCAACGGTGCGGTTCTCCTCCTCCTGCTGACCAAGGACAAGCATATATGGAACACGGTTGTTGCGTGCCTCACGTATCTTGTAGCCAATCTTCTCCGAACGGTTATCGACATGTACCAGAACACCGTTCTTCTTGAGTTCGGCAGCCACCTCGTGAGCATAATCGCCATACTTCTCAGAAATAGGCAGAATACGCACCTGCTCAGGAGCAAGCCATGTAGGGAACTTGCCTTCGTACTTCTCGATGAGCCATGCAAGCGTACGCTCGTAACAGCCCATGCTTGTACGGTGTATGATATAAGGACGAACCTTCTCGCCGTTCTGATCGACATAATACATGTCGAACTGCGCTGCAAGCAGAGCATCCCACTGTACGGTAATCATCGTATCCTCCTTGCCATATACGTTCTTTGCATTGATATCCACCTTGGGGCCATAGAATGCCGCACCACCGACTTCCTCAACGAAAGGAATCTCAAGTTCTGTAAGCATCTGGCGTATATGTTGCTGCGTTTCTTCCCAAACCTCTGCCTCACCGATATACTTCTTGCGGTTCTCCGGATCCCACTTTGCAAGAACATATGTGACATCATTCTGCAGGCCAAGTGTCTCCATAACATGCTTTGCAAGAGCAAGACACTTCTTGAACTCCTCTACCATCTGGTCGGGGCGCACGATGAGGTGACCTTCGCTGATGGTGAACTGGCGCACGCGTGTGAGACCGTGCATTTCACCAGAGTCTTCGTTGCGGAAGAGAGTCGATGTCTCGCTATAGCGCAATGGAAGATCGCGGTATGAGTGATGTGTTGCCTTATATACATAATACTGGAACGGGCAGGTCATCGGACGCAATGCGAACACCTCCTTGTCGTTCTCCTCGTCACCAAGCACGAACATACCGTCCTTGTAATGATCCCAGTGACCCGAAATCTTGTAGAGATCGCTCTTTGCCATAAGAGGTGTCTTGGTGCGGATGTAGCCCCACTCATTATCCTCAAGGTCCTCTATCCAACGCTGCAGAGTCTGCACGATTTTGGCACCCTTCGGCATGAGCAACGGCAAGCCCTGGCCAATGACATCGACTGTGGTGAAAAGTTCCATCTCACGACCGATCTTGTTATGGTCGATATTCTTGATATGCTCAAGGTGTGCAAGATATGCCTCCAGTTCCTCTTTTGTAAAGAACGCCGTACCGTAGATACGCGAGAGAGACGGATTGTTCTTGTCGCCGCGCCAGTATGTTGTTGACGAAGAGAGAAGTTTGAAACCCTTGATGAGTCTTGTATTGAGCAAGTGCGGACCCATACACAGGTCAACGAAGTCATCCTGCGAATAGAGTGTTATACGCTCGCCCTCGGGGATGGCATCTATGAGTTCGAGTTTGTAGGTCTCACCCTTTGCCTTCATCAGTTCAATAGCCTCTTCACGGCTCACCTCCTTGCGTTCGATGCGCGGGCTCGACTTGATGATTTTCTTCATCTCCTTCTCGATTGCTTCAAGATTCTCCTTTGTAAAAGGAGTGCACTCGAAGTCATAGAAGAAGCCTGTCTCTGTAGCCGGGCCGATAGTAACCTTAGCCTCAGGGAAAAGGTGCTTCACTGCCTCAGCCATGATATGTGTTGTGGTGTGACGCAATACGTTGAGTGCCTCCTTGGTATCGGTACCGAGTAATTCCACATCGGCGCCGTCGGCAGGAACATCGCGCAAATCCACGACATTCTCACCATCCTTAACGGCAACATAACTGCTGAGCATCTTCGGATCTACCGAAGAGATGAGCTCAATATACGATTTTCCCTCATAAGGAAATTCGCGGACATCACCATTGAATGAAATCTTTATCATATTGTATCGTTTTATATAATTTGTTCCTTAATTGAATTACAACATCATTTAACGTGCGAAGATAATGAAAAAACAGGAAGCTTCAAAGCATTATACATTTTTTGAGAAGCCGCATCTGCTCAAAGCAACTTTTTCCGACTGGCAGAAGGGGTATTGCCGGCAACTTGTTCATAAATGGAATTTCTGCAGCAGCTACCTGTCACCCCTATACTGGAATCGCTTTATAACATTATAAGCCTGAAAAAGTCCCAACTCGCCGGCTTTGCTCAAGTCAGTGATACCATCCTTTGTATTACCGATGTATATTCTGGCAAGTCCTCTGTTATAATACGCCTCGGCAAAACCGCCGTTCAGTTCAATGGCTGTCGTATAATCCACAATAGCAGCCTTGTAGTCATTGAGCTTGGCATATACATTGGCGCGGTTGTAATATGCTATGGCAAAACCAGGCATCAACTCCAACACCTTGTTAATGTCGCCCTCCACCTTGCGGTAGTCCATATCGGGCAATGCAGCCTTACCAATAGCCAAAGCGGCATCATCATTCTTTTCCACCTCGTTTATCTTTTCCGTCTCCAACAGTTTGTAGCGTATGAAAGAGCGTACAAAATAGGGTTCCCACGAGAGGCTGTCGGCAACCACCGCCCTATCGGCATCAAGCATTGCCGATTCCACATCCTGCAGAAGATAGAAATCTATCGCCCGCAACAAGTAACTGCTGTTGCCCGGGGCAGGGTCCGAAATACTCTTCGACAATTCATCGATATGCTTGAAACGACGGGCAACCTCATTCTCGGCCAGCGCACGTTCCCTATTGACAAGGAGCAAAGGCTGTTCCTGCGACAACACGGCATTAAGGTCCTCCACAGCCTTAAAATAATAACCCGGTTTGGCAAACTCATCATCGGACGAATAGTATGTAAGCACGAAAAGAGGCTCAAGCTCGACAAACACATTCCTGTTCTGCACCTTGCCACGGTATTCCGTCGTATATTTCTTGTCATACATATCATCGGCCACCACCATCTTGTTATAGTTGCGCACATTCTCGTCGGAGCGTTTTCGGGTCTTGTCATTCTCGGCCGAATACTCACCGTCGGACACCGATTCTATACCGTTATTATAGATATCAACCCTACGTTTGAGCAACCACTTCTCATCTGCGGCTGCAGCCTTTTTGTTACCGGCTTTCCTGTTTGCCGATGCACGGCACTCATATGCATATTCAAAATTGGGATAACTCTCTATCACCTTGCTGTAGTCGGAAACAGCACCTTTATAATCACCTACGATTTCGCGCAGCAAGCCACGGTTGAAACGTGCCATAGTATTGTCCGGGTCTATCTCAAGCACCTTGTCGAAATCCTCTATCGCACGGTTGTCGTCGCCCACATTCATACGCAACAGACCACGGTTGTAGTATGCCACAAAGTTTGTAGGCTCAACATATATGGACATATCATAATCCTCCATGGCACCACGCAAGTTCCCCCTATAGTAACGCACCAGCGCGCGGTTCAGATAACTTCTGCCACGTGCAGGAAGAATATCTATAGCCTTGTCTATATCCTTCTCGGCTGCCTCATAGTCACCTCTGCCGAAATAAATCGCCGCACGTGTCTCATACACATCGGGAGAATACTTGTCATATTGCAGAGCCTTGTCTATCATGGCTATGGCATGCAGTGTATCACCGGCATACATAGCCACCTGGGAACGCATGAGATAAGCACTTCCGTCACGCGGTGAGTACAACACAAGGGTGTCGGTCACCTGGGCAGCCCTTTCCCAATCGGCAGCCTGTATAGCCACCATTCCCAGATTCTGCCACAGGTTCGGATTCTGCGGGTCATACTTTATCGCTGTACGCAAATCGGCCTCGGCAAGAGAGAGACTGTCGAGGTTGGCACGGCAAAGGCCACGCAGCTGATAACATCTCGACACATAGGGATTCCTCTCTATGGCCATGGTAAGATCCTCCTCGGCACCAATGTAATCATCGAGATAATATTTCGCAAGAGCACGAAAGAAATATGGTTCGTGAAGGAATGGTTTTGAGTCGATTACACGGTTGAAATACTGTATCGAAAGCACATAGTCTTCGAAATAGAGCGCGTTACGCCCTATCTCCATCACCCTTTTGGTGTTGAGCTGCGCATTGCCTACGAACGGCAATAGAGCCACCAGCAGGGTCACTATGTACCTGCAAAGCCTCATCGCAGGGCTCTCTTTACCTTATATGCACAGTTCACATTACCTCTTGCAAGGTTATTCAGACGGCTCTTGTTCATCTGGCGACGCAAGGGCGAAATTCTGTCCGAAAAGACCTTACCTTCGAGATGGTCGAACTCATGCTGCATTGCACGTGCCAGGAAACCTTCGACCCATTCATCATGTTCAACAAAATTCTCATCGAGATACTGCACACGTATGCGCGCAGGACGTGTCACCTTCTCATGGATACCGGGAAGGCTCAAGCAACCCTCCTCGGCAGAGTTTGTCTCCTCCGATGTCTCCACTATGTGAGCATTTATATACACTCCACGGAAGTCCTTGTATTCAGGATAGTCTTCAGAAAGAGGATCGAGATCTATGACTACAAGACGTATTGCAAGTCCTATCTGCGGTGCAGCCAGACCTATACCCTCGGCATTGTACATTGTCTCGAACATATTCTCTATAAGCTGTTTCAGCTCAGGATATTCAGGAGTTATATCCTCGGCAACCTTCTTGAGTACCGGTTGCCCATACAAATAAATAGGTAGTATCATTTCTATATAGGTTTATTTTGTCCTTGCATTCTACGGCTCTCCATGTATGACTGCAATATGATGGTTGCACTCACCTCATCTACAAGCTCCTTGTTGCGGCGCGCCATCTTGCCTATTCCCGAAGCCAGTATAGCCTGGTGGGCGAGCACCGATGTAAAGCGTTCGTCATGGTATTCCACAGGAATTTCGGGCAAAAGATTGCGTAGCCTGCCTACAAATGGCCTTATACGGCACATATTCTCTGACGGTTCGTTATTCATCTGCTTAGGCATACCCACAATGATACGCTCGACGGGTTCCCGCTTCACATAATCCAGAATAAAATCCACAAGAGTGGCAGTAGCCACGGTTGTGAGCCCGTTCGCTATTATCTGGAGTTCATCAGTAACAGCCAAGCCCGTACGTTTCTTGCCATAATCTATTGCCAACAGCCTTGCCATAAATCCTTCATATACACATTAAACCACACCTGCACGCAATCCCCTGCAGATAATTTGCAAAATTAGGCATTTTGGGCGAAAGGATTCCAAAAACAAGGTGAAAAAAACTTAGAAGCTGTTTAAATTTATATCGTCAGGTTTTCGCAAGAGGGAGTGCATAATGAAAGAGAGTGTGCAGTTGCTTTCTTATATACTGCACACTCTTTGTATCAATTACAGCTCCAGGAGCCTTCTTTATTGCATCATTTCTGAATCTTGCGGCAACTGTAGCCATACACGCCCACCACCACAAAGCATATGAGCGGCAACACGAATGATATGTTTACTGCCGGCATACCGAGGATGACACCCATATCTATTATTGCACCCTGCAACGGCGGCATAAGCGCACCTCCCACAATAGCCATAACCAGAAAGGCTGCACCTAACGATGTATCTTCGGTATCGACACCCTCAAGAGCTATACCATATATTGTAGGGAACATCAACGACATGAAGAAACTTATTGCAACAAGGCAATATAATCCTGGCATACCATTGATCACTATTGTACCCAACGATGCCAACGTTGCACCCGCGGCAAACAAAGCCAACAGTGTGCTTGACTTCACATAACGCATAAGGAATGTGGCAACGAAACGGCTGCAGAGGAACATTACCATAGCAACTATGTTATAACCCTGCGCCGTAGCCTTGTCGATACCGAGATTGTCGGCATACTGTATAATGAATGTCCACACCATTATCTGCGCTGCTACATAAAACACCTGCGCCACTACACCATAACGGTATGGTCTGTTTTTCCACAAACGTTTCAATGTATCCCTATTCCTCACCTTAGTACCGTCGGGCTGTGTATTCGGAATCTTCACAAGCAGGAATACCACAAAGACAGCAAGCACCACTAAGCCTATAGCCACATATGGGTTACGGATTATGGCAAGGTCATGTTGGCGAACCTTCTCCTTCTCCGCATCGGCCAATGTTAACTGTACCGATTCCTCGCCACAGAGAAAGGCTTCATCAACCCTCTCTTTCATACCGGATAATGAAATACTCTGCGAGGCACTTCGTTCAACGAAGCCGGAAAAATCGCTATAAGAAAGCTTCACCATATCATTCTTTTCCTTGATATGAGCCTCGGCATCCCATACCCAGGTAAAACCATCCACGACCTCTCTGGCGGCAGGGATGGCTGCATCGGGCACCACTATAGCCTTCTCCTTCAGAGCAGAACTGTATATTCCGTTCTGGTTGCTATCGCGGTAATCGGACACCAGCGACGGCAACACAATGAACGAAGCCACAGCCATACCCATGAGAGAGCCCATTGGATTGAATGCCTGCGCCAGGTTCAAACGACGTGTCGAAGTCTCTTTCGCTCCCAACGACAGTATAAGAGGATTGGCTGTCGTCTCCAGAAAAGCAAGGCCGAATGTAAGTATATACAATGATATGCAGAAGAAGGAGAATTCCTGCTTCAGAGCTGCCGGGACAAAGAGGAATGCTCCCACCGCATAAAGTCCCAATCCAAGCAGGATACCCTTCTTGTAGCTGTAGCGACGTATGAAGAGTGCTGCCGGCACAGCCATAGTTGCATAACCGCCGTAGAACGCGAACTGTACAAGTGCCGCCTCCGATGCCGGCAGCTCCATGAGTGTCTGGAATGCCGCCACCATAGGATTGGTAATATCATTTGCAAACCCCCAGAGCGCAAACAGCGATGTCACAAGTATAAAAGGCAGGAGATAGCGTTTCTCAACAAGCCTTGGCTTCTGTATATTTCCGTTATTCATTCCGTATTATTCGTAAAGGTGAAACATTCTTTCCATCATACGCCATTTCTCATTGGACGAACTGCCGGGAGCTGCTTTTTGGAATTCCGACATATAATCTTCCCACTCCTGTTGCCTCGGCAATGTGGAGAGACGCGCCATCGCGCTATCCCAGTCGAAATCAACTGGAGCCTCAACTATCATGAACAAACGGGTATCGAGTATATAAATCTCCATTTCAAGAATTCCCACCTCACGTATTCCCCACAGAATCTCGCTCCAAGCCTCGCCTTCGCTATGACGGCGACGGTACTCCGCAATCAATTCAGGATTGTCCTTGAGGTCCAGTGTCTGACAATATCTTTTTACAGGGCCATGATATTCACGCACCCTATATCCTTCTGTCTTGTTTTGCATCTTATTTTCAGGTTATCATTTATATATAGGCCCATAATTGGCACATGCACGGTAATCGGCACCTTCCTTATCCATTCCGAAAGCATTCCATGCAGCCGGACGGAATATCTTTTCCTCTTCGACGTTATGCATGCACACAGGAATACGCAGCATGGATGCAAGCGTTATGAGATCGGCACCTATATGGCCATAGCTTATCGCACCGTGATTGGCACCCCAGTTGTTCATCACAGAATATACATCCTTGAACGGAGCCTTATCGCAAAGACG
>JAFXHQ010000041.1 GCA_017536325.1 Bacteroidaceae bacterium | reverse complement strand
TAACTGCACTCTTGAGAGCAGCATCAAGACCTACTCGGTTGATAATTTTTAACCCCGCTGCACTCACGCGCAACTGAATCCAACAATCTTCTTCTACATAGAAGAACTTCTTAGTAAACAAGTTCACGTTGAAAAGACGCTTTGTCCTTCTCTTTGAGTGTGAAACATTGTTACCCACCATAGCTTTCTTACCGGTGATTTGACAAATCTTTGACATCTCTATATATTTTTTGTTTATTTCTGTTGATACCTACTCAAAACAGAGTGCAAAGATATAGGTTTTCAAATAATCTTGCAAACAAAACCCCAATTATTTTTTGTTTTCACTAAAAAGTGTACGACAAAGCAACTCCTCTGCAAGCCCCAGCACCTCTATCACAGTCTGTTTTATATTATTTATCCTTCCTTTATCCTCTAACGACAACAACCTCACCGCCACTTCATCTCTTGCTTTTGCCGCAATCCATACCGTACCTACAGGTTTGTCAGGTGTTCCGCCACCGGGACCTGCCACTCCGGTCGTAGCCACAGCACACTCCGCATCAAGCAGTCGCGATACTCCGCGCACCATATATTCAGCCACTTCACGGCTCACGGCTCCATGTTCAGCTATAACCGCAGCTGGAACACCGAGCACACCCGCCTTCACGCAATTATCATATGCCACCACTCCACCTCGCATCACATCCGAGCAACCGGCAACCGAAGTAACGGCCTGGGATACAGCCCCGCCCGTACAACTTTCGGCCGTAGCAAAGGAGAATCCCTTTTCTCTCAAAGCCTCTACAAGCCTGGTCGCCATATAACCTATTCTGTCATCAACCGCACACATTATATATATTATAATACAGTACGCGAGAAAGCCGGCTGGTCCATCGCACAAAAATCATTGTCGAGAAACTTGTAGTAGCCTACAATTCCTATCATAGCTGCATTGTCGGTAGTAAAGCCGAACTTAGGGATGAATATCTCCCAGCCATAACGCTTTGCATAATCATGGAAAGCCTGACGAAGAGCCGTATTTGCAGAGACTCCGCCCGACAGAGCTATTCTCTTGATACCCAAAGCCTTTGAAGCCTTGTAAAGTTTTCCCATCAGTATATCCACGACCGTAGCCTCAAACGATGCGGCAAGATCCTCCTTATGGTTCTCCACATAGTTCTCCTCTTCGGCAACCAACTTACGCAAGGTATAAAGGAAAGAGGTCTTCAACCCGCTGAAGCTGTAGTCATAACCCGGTATATGCGGTTTGCTGAATGTATAAGCCTTAGGATTCCCCTCACGCGCAAGACGGTCTATTATCGGACCGCCGGGATATCCCAGCCCCATAACCTTTGCACATTTGTCCATAGCCTCGCCTGCCGCATCATCTATCGTCTGGCCAATTATCTCCATATCCTTATAGCTATTGACCTTCACTATCTGCGAATTTCCGCCCGATACCATCAGGCAAAGGAACGGGAATTCAGGGCTATGGTGTTCCGCACCCTCCTCCTTGATAAAATGAGCCATTATATGCCCCTGAAGATGATTCACCTCAACCATAGGAATCCCAAGAGAAGCTGCAAGCCCTTTTGCGAACGACACGCCCACCAGCAACGAACCCATAAGACCGGGGCCGCGGGTAAATGCTATTGCACTCAGCTGTTCCTTTGCAATGCCCGCCCTCTTCAGCGCAGCATCTACAACAGGAACGATATTCTGTTCGTGGGCACGCGATGCCAGTTCCGGCACCACGCCGCCATACTGTTCGTGAACAGCCTGGCTTGCTGTCACATTGGACAAAACCACATCACCGCACATGACCGCAGCGGAAGTATCGTCACACGAAGACTCTATAGCCAATATATATATATTCTCCATAAACAAAGTTGACTTTCTTGTGCATCGCACGATAAAAAATGCCACAAAGAGCATTTTTCGCTACGCGAAGATACAATATAATTTCTTTTTTACTAACTTTACCAAACAAAAACTTTCTGAAGAAGATAATGCGCATAGAGATTTTCACAAGCAGCGACACCATGCCGGAACTTATCGAAGGTTCCGTGCTCCAGTCGGCATCCATCTTCAGAACCATCGAAAACAACAGATGGTGCAAGCCATACATGTTGGTAGCATACGACGACAACGGCAAGGAAGCAGGGCACCTCATCGTTATCAAAAGAAAAAGCCTCATACTCCTTCCGCCAATCATCAAGAGCTGGTATATAATCAACGGTGAAGGTGTCTATTCCGAGGATTGCACCAACCGCGAGGAGATTTTCGCAGCATTCCTTGAGAAAGTATTCGATTTGTTCGGTTTCCAGCATGCATACATAAAGATACACAACATTGACGATTCGCGTTTCGCCTACGGCACTTTGAGTTCATGCAATTTCGTACCCATCCGCGACCGCAAGCTGCACATCTCCCTCCACAGCAAACCGCCACAAGAGAGACTCTCGCGTGCTTACAAGGCACACATACGCAAGGCCGAAAACATGGGAGTGACCTACCGGCAGGCCACATCGGAAAGCGATATTGCTGCCGGCACCGCACTCTTGAGAAATTACTACAGGAGCAAGACACGCCGCACATTTCCCGATGCAAGAACATTGGATGCCATGCTGTACGCGCCAGACGGCAGCATATCAAGCAATGCCAAACTCTTTATTGTGGAATACAAAGGCAAGACTATCGGCAGTTCAATATGCATATACGACAAGGAACGCGCATACCTAGCCTACTGCTGCGGATTACGCAAGAGGTATCCATTGCAATACCCTGGAATAATGTCCATCTGGGCAGCTCTCACCGATGCATACAACGAAGGTTATCCGCACTTCGAATTCCTTGAGGCAAGAGGCTGCTCACGCATACATTACACATTTCTCAACACACTATCAAACTACGGAAGCAAGCAGACAGGCACATACCGGTGGTACCATTTCAGATGGAATTGGATAAACAAAATTTTACGTGCCATATACGTTTAACGCAAAAAACGCGTTAATAAACTACATTGCACGCATTGACCACAAAGGAATGACACGATTCATAGCAACAATACTCACACTCACCGCAATACTGTCGGCAACAACCGCCACAGCCCAGAAAGTAACAATAAAAGGACGAGTGAGCGACGAGAACCAGAACCCTATAGAAATTGCCAATGTAAGCATAGAGGGAGAGCCCATAGGCACCATAGCCGACCTCAACGGCAATTACACGCTGACCTGCAACAGCAAGGACAGCCTTGTTGTTGTCTATTCGATGATGGGCTACCAGACACGCAAGCGCACATTCAAGAACCCAACAGACACACTCATCGTAAACGTTACCCTGCCGCACAGCGAATTCACCTTACAGGAAGTGGAGGTCGTTGACAAGGAGAAACAGATGGGCGGAACACAGAAGATAGAGGTTCCCGACAAGATAAGGCTGCAACCGTCGGCAAGCGGCAACAGCATCGAAGATGTCATAAAATCACAGGCAGGAGTAAGCTCGCACAACGAAATGAGCTCGCAATACAATGTACGCGGAGGCAACTTCGACGAGAACAGCGTATATGTGAACGGAATAGAGGTGTACAGGCCATTGCTCATCAGGGCCGGGCAACAGGAGGGACTCAGTTTCATCAACCCCGACATGGTAGGCTCCATCGCATTCTCTACAGGAGGATTCGAGGCAAAGTACGGCGACAAGATGTCGTCGGTACTCGACATAACATACAGGAAGCCGAGGGAATTCGAGAGCACCGTTTCGGCAAGCATGCTCGGTGCCAGCGCGTATGTCGGCTGGGGGAACAAAAGAGTAAGCATCTCCAACTCAATACGCTACAAGAGCAATAGATACCTGCTCGGGACACTCGACACCAAAGGAGAGTACGAACCGGAGTTCATCGATTATCAGGCATTCGCCGACTGGAAGATAACAGACAAGCTAAGCATAAGCCTCATCGGAAACATTTCGCGTAACGAATACCGTTTCACGCCCAGCGACCGTACCACAAGTTTCGGTACACTAGAGGATGTAAAGCAGTTCAAGGTCTATTTCGGCGGTTGGGAGAACGACCTTTTCCGCACAATGTTCGGAGCAGTATCGCTCAACTACATACCGAACGAATACAACCAGATAACCCTGCAGACATCGGCATTCCACACCGAAGAAGAGGAGACATATGACATCTTGGGAGAATACTGGCTCGATGAGCTCAACAGCGACCAGACCATGGGGGTTGGAAGCTACATGGAACATGCGAGAAACAGTCTCGAAGCCGACGTTCAGACCATTGCGCTGACAGGAAAGCACTTCCTCGGCTCACACGACCTGCGTTGGGGTATCGAATGGAAAGGGGAATCGTTCAACGACAACCAACGTGAATGGGAGTTGCGCGATTCGCTCGGATACAACGTGCCGGCAAACCCCGACGGACTAAGACCGGTATATAACCTGCTGTCAAAGACGTCGTGCAACAGCAATCACATCAGCGCATATGCACAGGACACCTACAAGTTCAGCAGCAGCCTTGGAGTTGTATCCATAAATGCAGGAATAAGGTTCTCCTATTGGGACTGGAACAACGAGGCAATCTTCTCACCAAGAGCAAGCATAGGGCTCATCCCCGAGTTCAACAAGGACCTCACATTCCGTTTCGCCACCGGAGTTTATTACCAGACTCCATTCTACAAGGAGATGCGCGACACCACCACCGTTCAAGGAATAACCACCGTACAGCTCAACAAGGAGATAAAGTCCCAGCGTTCGATACACTTCGTTCTCGGATGCGACTACCATTTCAAGATGTTCGACCGCCCCTTCAAGTTCACAGCCGAAGCATATTACAAGATACTCGACAACCTTATCCCATACAATGTCGATAATGTACGCATTGTATATTACGGCGAGAACTGCGCAAAGGGTTATGCCACAGGATTAGACATGAAATTGTTCGGAGAGTTCGTGCCCGGAACAGACTCCTGGCTCACATTCTCTGTCATGGACACACAGGAGAAGATAAACGGAGGAGACTGGATACCCCGACCTACAAACAGCAAGTTCAACGTGTCGCTATGCTTCACCGACTTTTTCCCGGGCACCGACAAGTGGAAGATGAGCCTACAGGGTACATATGCCGACGGTCTGCCGTTCGGACCGCCACACACAGGACGCGAAAAGCACATTTTCAATGCACCTGCATACAAACGTGTCGATATCGGAATGTCGTACCGCCTGCTCAACAACGAGGAAGGAATATATCGCACAGGCATAAGGAAATATTTGCGCAACGTATGGCTCGGAATTGATGCATTCAACCTGCTCGACATCAACAACGTAAACTCCTACTATTGGGTAAAAGACATCAACAACAACAATTATGCAGTACCCAATTACCTAACCGGCAGACAGATAAATGCAAGAATACTCGTAGAACTGTAAACAACCGCAAATACACCAAAGATATTCGCCCTACCTGCACGCAGGTGGGGCTTTTTCATCACCGAACCACAAGACACCAACATCATTACAACAAAGACGCAACGGATAGGCGTTAAATTTTTCTACACAAAGGTTTCTGCCTTAACATTTTGACAACAAAACAACACAGACACAAAGGGCTCAGCGGCAAACTATAGGGGGCAAAAACTCGCTTTCGCTCGCCGTAAAATTCTACAGCAGTCCTCAACCTTAATTGTTCACTTGTGTTTTCTTCAAGTCGTTCTTTCTGTACTTTTTTAAAAAAGTGCCAAAAACGGGGCAGTCGTGTACGGCATTCGGTGCTAAAAGTTGACAACATTGCCTTTTCGCACCCCGTGCGGTGCAAACTACGTCTGCACTGCGCACGACTATATGCTGTCAATGTTGTCGATTTGCAGAGCAAATTCAC
>JAFXHQ010000040.1 GCA_017536325.1 Bacteroidaceae bacterium | reverse complement strand
GTGTTGTCAGCCGGTTGTATTCCTTGGCAAATTGCTCGGCATCATCGGTGTATGCAATGTCGCAAGAATTGATTCCCCCTTTGCTGTTGTTTACAATTACGTTTATGGCAATGCTGTCATATTTGAAAAGCTTCTCTTTTTCGGGTAGAATGTAGAACTCTTGTATGTTGCTTGCAGCCTTTCCGATGCACCAGCATAGCAGGGCGTTAAATTTGATTCCACGTCTCTTGCTTGCCCTGAGCAGATTGGTTACATTGAATGTTTTTGTCAATGTCACCATTGGCATTGGAGAGGTCATCCAAAGCGAGAAGGCTTCGGCGCGTGTGGTTTCATGAGGAGCTATTTCCGTTTTCATATTATATTTTTACAGTTATTATTCTTCCAACTTCCATCCACAATCTCCATGATAAATCATCTGCTTGGTCATTCCGCCATCGATGCAGATATTCTTGTTGCAGGGTTGCTGGAATTCTTGAAATTTCGTGCAATACTGCAAAAATCTTGAATGATGCAATTATGGCACGGGGAATTACCGGCGGCCTGATACCGGTAATTCAGGTTCGCTCTTATCGCTCTTTTTCTTCAGCTTCTGCACGTCTTCTGGCCCTTAACTCGTTGAGGTGTTTACTGACATCCTTTATGGGGCGGAAGGGCTCGATGATGTTCAAGTCGGTGTCGATTATTGCATATACAGTCTCTTCGTTATTGCTTTGCATTCCGTAGCCATCGCTGTCGGCGAAATATTGGCCATCGGGGTAGAGCATCCAGGATATTGCACATAGCCCATCCTTGAACCCGTTCCAGTGGCTGAGCCCTGCATAGCGTATTGTTTTGCTCTCGGCATTGTACTTGCCGTGCGGGCATTCGCGCTTGATGGCTTCGAAGTCTATTTCGTTGTTGTTGGCCAACACAGTGCTTCCTGAAGTGAACTGGCGTGCTTTGCCGGTTGCTGTGTTTGCGAGATATACATTCCTGCCAAAAAAGAATGCCATTCCGTCGTTGCTTAAGAACCCTGTCAGCTCTTCGAGGTCGGGAATGCCGTAGGCTGTCACTTCTTCGCCGTTGATATTGAACTTCAGGTATATGATGTTTGCATTATCAACTGTTTTTTTGTCCTGCTCATTCATTTTGCTGTAGATGTCGTCATAGAAATCGCCTATTCTGCTCATATTGTCAACCGTTTTGTGATATTTATTTGTGCGAATATAGGAATAATTATATGATAATCTTCATCTTGTGCGGATTTTTTCTGGGGTTGCCGTTCGGCGGTAAAAGAAACGGACGGCAGGGGTTCATCGTCGCATTGTCAACATCGCCTTCCCTGCCGTCTGCCGGATGGTAAAACCAGTCGGATATGGTTTTTCTTGTATTATAACAGTTATGTATGCTGTTTTGTTTGCAATAGAGTCTCTTTTTTTTGTTCTTGCGTGGTGGCAGTGCGGGGATATGTCAAAAAATGAAGATGGCTCCTGCCTTGTCGATGATAGATAATCATTGATAAAGGTAAGAGTCATCCTCTTTCTTGCCTCTTTTATTGAGACGATTGTTGTTCCCTTGACGGTGTTTGTTCAATTATTGTTTTCCGGATTGCTCAATTGGGATTACATCCTGTAGTTGTACTTGCTTACTCCGTCGGAGAAGAACCACGATGAACCGGCAATTTTCAAACGATATACATTTATCGATGTCTCTTTGAGTGCATCAATCAGGGAGTCGGGTACTTCGCCGAAGGTGCGGTAGCCATCTTCATATACAACGACTATAGCATCTTCGGTTACGCATGTTGCCCATACGCCTCCATGATCTTCCATGCCTTCGGCAACAAAGTCCTGAATCTCGGGACTTGATGCTGCAATGTAGCCCTTTGACACAGCAATCCAGTCTCCGCTGTCGTTGAACGATACGGATGTAATCACCTCCTGCTCTCTGTTCCATTCACGCAGTTGCTGTTCCAGGTCGTACGGTATGTCGTTCCATTGTAAACCATTGTCGCCGTAGAGTATGAGCCAGCGTCCGTTTTCGGTGAGCTGTACATCGTCGATGTATTCGTTGTCGTCGTGGAGCTCTCTAAGGGCATTGGTGAGATCCTTGGGGCAACCGCTGGCAGCCCATCCGTTCTGTCCGTAGAGCATGAGGTCTCCATTGTATTTGGTGATTGCTACATTCCTGCACTCACCATATTTTCTTATGCAGTCCTTGATGTAGTTCCTGTCTCGGTTCTGTGCATTGGCATTACCGGGTACGGCTACAAAGAACATTATTGCTAGCAATGACTGGAATGATAAAAATAAATAGCGTTTCATAATGGTTCTTTTTTGTTGTTGATAATCTATGTTTGACTCACTTTGCCAAAGATAATGATTTTTTGTTAAAAATGTTTATTCTTTATTACCTTTTATAAATAAGGAGATGTGATTGTTGTTGTTCTATTCGCTTTCGCGTGCGAGACGTGCCTCCTCGAACTTGGCTTTCATTGTGGGATTCTTGTATGTGAGCCTCTTTATTGTGAGTTCTTCGGTGTCCTGTTGTGCAAGGCGCAGGTTGTTGTCCGATCCCAGCAGGTTCTCCTTCACCTTGTTAAGCTTGGCAATGGTGTCGTCGATCTGCTTTATGGCATCCTCGAACTTCTTGGATGCCAGTTCGTAGTGGCGGCCGAACTTTTTCTTGAAGTCCTCAATCTTTGTCTCGAAGTTCGTTACATCGACCTCCTTGCTCTGTGCCAGGATGAGCTGTCGTTTGTATTCCAGGCTTTTCTTTGATGTCTGCACCAGAAGGTTGATGAAGGGTACGAAGAACTGTGGACGTATTACATACATCTTGGGGTAGAGGTGCGACTTGTTGACAATGCCGTTGTTGTAGAGGTCGTTGTCGGCCTCGAGGAGGCTTACCAGTACTGCAAACTCGCAATCTTTCTTCTTGCGGTCGTCGTCGAGCTTCTTCAGGAAGTCGTCGTTCTTGTGCTTGGTGGCTGTGGTGTCCATCTCGTTTTTCATCTCGAACATTATGGATATGTACTCTGTCCCATCCTCCGAGTCGCGGAATATGAAGTCGCCCTTGGTGCCTCCGGTGGTATCGTTGTCCTTCTCGAAGTATGCATTGGGCATCATGGGGCGTATGTACTGCTCGAACTCTATGCTGCAGTGCTGTTCAAGGGTCTCACCAACCATTTTTGTTGACATCTTGGATTTGAGGTCTTTGTAGTAATTCACCTGTTCCTGGAAAATGCGTATCTGTTCTTCGTGCTGTTTCCTTATGGCTGCCTCGTTTATCTTTGCTTCGCGTTTTTCAAGCTCGGCCGCCGAACGCAGCTGTATTATCTCGTTCTCTTTGGCTTGAGCTGCCTGCTGTGCCTTGTTGCGCTCTTCCATTACTGCAATCTTCAGCAGATTGTCGCTCTGGGCTATGGTGGAGTTCAGCTGTGCTATGGTCTTGTCCCTTTCGGCAAGGATACCGGCGAACTCGCTGTTTTTTTCGGCCTCAATCTTTTCGAGCCGGCTCTTTAGACGTGCAATCTCGCTCTCCTTTGTACCTATCAGTACATCTTTTTTGCTGAGCTCGTTTTGGAATGCTTTTTCGTTCCGCGTGTTAGCTAATTCCTGCTCGGTTTTGTGGCGGGCCTCAATCTCTTTCGTGCGTCGCGATAACTCATTCTCGAACTCGGTGTTCTTTATCTGGTTGACAATGGAGGCATATTCGGCTTCATCGACCTGGAATATGCTTCCGCATTTAGGGCATTTCAATTCTTTCATAATATAGATATGTTTTGTTCTTTTCTTGTAGTGTGGAACTTACAGTTACCGGTCAGAATTCCAGCCTGAAGCCTTTCTTTTTCAGTGCTGCATATTTATCGGCATTGAAACGGTATTTGCTTGGAGAACGTCGCGGCATATCGGCAGTGCGTGGTTCAGCCTCGGCAAGGATGCCTAGCTTGAGCATCTTGTTGTAGAAGTTGCGGCGGTCGAACTTTACACCCAGTATGGCTTCGTAAAGATTCTGCAGTTCCGGCATCGTGAACACTTCGGGCAACAGGTCGAAACCTATCGGCTCAAAACAGATGCGTCGCTTAAGGCTTTCCTGTGCCATACGCAGGATGCTGTCGTGGTCGAATGCCAAACCTGGTATGCTATCGAGCGCAAACCATCTTGCATCGTCTCCACCTGCAACGTCGGAGAGTCTCACAAGAGCATAGTGGGCGACTGTTATGACGCGTTCGCGCGGGTCTCGTCCTATGCTTGTGAATGTGTGGAATTGTTCTACGGCAGCTGTCGTAAGGCCGGTCTCCTCCTTCAATTCTCGAAGGGCGCATTCCTCTGCAGTCTCGTCCATGTGCATGAAACCGCCGGGGAGTGCCCACTTGCCTTTGAATGGTTCAATGCCACGTTCTATGAGGAGTACCTTTATGTTGTTGCCGTCGAAACCGAAAATTACGCAGTCGGCCGTTACTGATGGGTGAGGATATTCGTATTTGTACATTTTTTTGTTGCGTTGGTTTTACACAAAGA
Organism: Bacteroidaceae bacterium; assembly: GCA_017536325.1. Classification (GTDB taxonomy): domain Bacteria; phylum Bacteroidota; class Bacteroidia; order Bacteroidales; family Bacteroidaceae; genus HGM04593. Next base: position 2,472 of record JAFXHQ010000040.1, on the reverse strand, counting down.
TATAGGTAAAATTCCATTATTGCAAATAAATCTTTCTTTTCATTGGAATCTTTTTTGAGCCACGGATGCATAGGTGCGGCAAACAGGTGCATGTTGATTTTCTCCGTGCCGTAGAATTTTGTATATTCGCAGTGTGGAATACCGTAGAATATATGTATCGTAAGTTTATAATAACGGATAAGGGCATACTGAGATTCGGTGTGGTGTATCAGCACCGGGAGCTGTTGGAGTGGGGTGAGACATGCCCTTTTGGCGGTGGCCTGTGGGATGTGGATGCGCATAGAGAGGCTGTGCTTCTCTATGGCCGCTCATTTGCTTTCGGTGCACCCGATTTCGCGGCTGTCACAAGTGTTGATTGGGGTAGCCTGGGATATGGACCGTGGCCGCTTCTCTTTCTTCCGCACTGGCCATCCAAGGATGTACAGCAACCTGTAGGTTTGGGACTCTGATGATGCTCTTTTATTATCCTTTACGTGTGGGACGGTTTATTATGTATATGCCGGTTGTCGCAAGGGCGGCTGCCAGTATGTACTTCCAGTAGAACGGCTCTCCGAGGCAGAGGCACGATGTCACTGCTCCCACTACCGGTATCAATGAGTTGAATATGGCCACCTTGCCTACCGGGTTGCAGCTGATGAGTTTGTTGTAGAGGGTGAACCCCAAAGAGGATATTCCTACAAGCAACATTAGTACGACGATGCCTGTAGCTGTTATGTTGGGGAGACTGCCGCCCGATGCAATGCCGGGGATTACCAGAAGAATGCCGCCTAAGGCAAGGCTGTAGCCTGTACCTACAAATACATCGATGCGGTTTCCAAGGCCACGTGTCATGAGTCCTGCGAAGGCTGAACAGAGTGCGTTAAGGATAATCATGCCGTCGCCCATGAATGTGAAATCTCCGCTGCTGCCGCTCCCGATGTTGAGTGCAAGAATGCCAATGAAACCTATAGCGCAACCCAATAGCTTCTTGCCGGTGAAGCGGTCACTCTTGAAGAAGAGGCATGCGAGAAGGACAAGCATGAATACACCCAGTGAATTCAGGATGGCAGCACGTGCTCCTGCGCTGTGCGATAGGCCTATGTAGAAACATGCATAGTGTATGGTTGTGTTGAGCATGGCATAGGCTGTGATGTAGTACCATGCCTTGCTGCTCTTGGGCTTGAAGTTGCGACGGGTGGCACGTGCGATGGCTAGGACAATGAGTCCCGACAGGCAGAAACGTATTCCTGCAAAGAGCATCTTGCTCCCTGTCATGTCGGGTGTTATGCCATACTCTGAGAATCCTATCTTTATGAGCGGATATGCCCATCCCCAGGCTGTAGCAGCTGTGAGGGCGAAGATTGTTACCCACATGGGCTGCTGGAATATTGTCTTTTCGTTGTTCTGTGTCATAGGGAACGGCTATTGCCTTTTGCGGAGTGCAAAATTAGTTAATATCTCTGGAAAATCTAACGAATGAGGGGAAATAATGATGGCGGCACTGGTGTTCAATGACTTATGAGGACTTTTGATGAAAGCCTCGCCGATGCAAAAGATCAAAGAAACACAAGGTAATGAAATAGAACGGTTGCCAAGTCATTACCCGATAGTGCAGTAAAGTTTTTCTTTGTGTCGTCACGTTTCATCGTTCTGCGTTAGTTTGCATATTAATGTATAACTCGCTGATAACTAATTTTGTAACAAAAAGATTAGATTATGCGAAGTACATTTAAAGTGCTGTTCTACGTGAACGGAAGCAAAGAGAAAAACGGCATTGTTCCCATTATGGGACGAGTTACAATCAATGGCTCGGTTGCTCAATTCAGTTGCAAACTGACTATTGCAAAAACAATGTGGGATGCCAAAGACAATCGAGCAAAAGGCAAGAGCAAAGAATCAAGAGACATCAATTTGGCTTTGGATAGCATCAAGGCTCAAATCATCAAGCACTATCAACGCATTTCAGATAGAGAAGCATTTGTAACTGCCGAAATGGTACGCAATGCCTATCAAGGTATCGGAACGGAATATGAAACATTGCTAGGTGCTTTTGATAAGGACAACGAGAGTTTCAAGAGCGTATCGGCATAGACCGTGCAGCAAATTCCTACAAGGTGCGTGTAAGGTCACGAAACCATTTGGCTGCATTCATCAAGAAGTGCTACAAGCGCAGTGATATTTCAATGCTTGAACTTACTCCCGATTTTATCAAGGAGTATGAAATCTATCTCTCTACCGATGCAGGTTTGCATAATGGTAGTGTGTGGGCACATTGTATGTGGTTGAAAACAATCGTTTCTAAGGCTCATTACAACGGACTGACACCGAGAAACCCATTTGCACAGTATCGGGTAAATCAGAATATCAAGGAGCGACAATATCTTACAGAAGATGAAATCAAGGCTGTAATGACACACGAATTTGCAGATAAGAAGTTGGCTTATATCCGAGACCTATTCGTGTTTGCAAGTTTTACAGCTTTGTCATTCGTAG
>JAFXHQ010000039.1 GCA_017536325.1 Bacteroidaceae bacterium | reverse complement strand
TGTTTGATTTTTGGGTGCTGCGGGACTCCCTCAGTTACCCGCTTGCAAGCAACCGTGTAACTAGCGGTCAAACAGTCCTCGCACTTTTTCCAAAAATCAAACAGGTTCAAGCTGTGGAATTTAACGGTGCCGGTTAAAGAGATTACCTCTGCTTGTCATTGCGCAATTGTCATCCCGGCAGAGCATAGCGACGAGGGTTCTCTTTTTCATTACAACCGCAACTATTTTGTCAACCCACACCTTTTTGCTACTGACCCCTAACCTTGGTTTAAGCCCTAAAACAAAAAAGCGGATAACGAAATGTTATCCGCCTGTGGGCCATCCAGGGCTTGAACCTGGGACCTCCAGATTATGAGTCTGTTGCTCTAACCAACTGAGCTAAAAGCCCGAGTATCTCTTCCGAAATACTTTGCAAAGGTATTGCAATTTCTCTTATATTGCAAATTTTTTATGCAAAAAAACGTTTATATATCTGTTATCGTTGTCTGATAGCCCGTTTATAAGCCATTAACAATATGCAATAAGGCTCTTTTCAGCACGGGAATTACGTTATTTATACCTCATCCACTTCCACAGTTCCTTCAATGACGGTTTCTTTCCATGCATCAGTATTCCCACACGGTATATCTTTGATGCACCATATACGACTACAAGGAATGTGGCATACAGCACAACTGCCGACACAACGATCTCCCATGTGGGTATCCCGTATGGTATTCGTGCCATCATCACTATGGGTGAAGTGAACGGTATCATTGAGAACCAGAAAGCAACATCCGATGTGGGGTCGTTTATTACCGACAGCATTACCATTATGCTCACAATAATCGGCATCATTATAGGTGTCTGCAACTGTTGTGCATCCTGTGGGTTGTCAACAGAAGAGCCAACAGCAGCAAACAGTGCCGCATAGAGCAGAAATCCGCCGAAGAAGAATATCAGTAATGTCACTATTATGCCTCCGATGTATCCGATGTCACTCAGTACCAACAGAGCCTGCAGCATGCCCAGTTCTGTGCCTCCCGGAATTTCTGTTGGAGGTACACCCTGTTTTACCATTGCCATGGCCTCCAGAATCTGGTCGGGCAGTACTTCGGGCAATACAAAATATACAAGTCCGCTTATGAGCAGTGCCCAAATGATTATCTGCAGTATCGCCACAGATGCGACACCCAGAATCTTTCCCATCATCAGTTGGAAGGGGCTCACTGACGATACAATTACCTCGAGTACCCTGCTGTTCTTCTCTTCAATTACCGACTGCATTACCATTACGCCGTATATGAGCAGGAACATATATAGTATGAAGCCGAGAATGTAGGAGAGTACTGTGGATGCAATGGAGGAGTTCTCTTCTGCATCTACCTTGCCGGCGGTATTCTTGAACGATTGCGGGTTAATATGTACGGCCGTTTCTTCCAGTATTTGCGGCAGGTTTTCAATATTCTGTTCTTGCAGCTTCTTGTTCTGTACCACAGAACTTATCTGCATCACAATCCCTTGTTCAACGGAGATTGAGGAGGCATCGTTGTTGTAAATCTGTATGCTGTTGGGGTTCACCTCGATATCCTCTCCTATGTACAGTATTGCAAAGTAGTCGCTGAGTTCCTTTCTTGCCAGTTCCAGCGGCAGAGCAGTCTCCTCGAAGACAAGCTCCCCGTTATTTATCAGCTCTTCTGCAATGTAGCCGCTTTCATCGACTACGGCAATGCGTTTTGTGTCACCGCCCGAATATGTCGATATGAGCACGGGCGCAAACATGAGCGCGATCATGAATAAAGGAGTGATGATTGTTGTAATGATAAACGATTTTTTCTTTACACGTTCGTTGAACTCCCTTCTTATAATAATTCCAATCTTGCTTTTCATCTTTTCTCTATTATGTAGGCTTTGTATATGACAGTCCCGTTAAAGATTTCCGTTGACTGCCCTTATGAATATATCGTTCATCGTAGGTATCATCTCCCTGAACGAACGTATCTCTACACTCTCGTTGGCCGCTGTAATTATACCGCGCACCTCATCGTCGGCAGCGATATGTATCTTAAGCGTATTCAACCCTATCGGCGAGCTGTTGCTGTCCATTATCTCGCACTTGCCGTCAAGGGCACTCCTTATCTTCTGCTCTTCACCTCGATAGTCAATTTCAAAGATATTTGCACCATGCCTGTGGCGTATCTCGTTCACATTGCCCGAGAGAATATTACGTGATTTGTCGATAAGCGTGATGTGGTCGCACACCTCCTCTACCGACGACATGTTGTGTGTCGAGAATATTATTGTTGCACCCTTGTCACGCAACGACAGAATCTCTTCCTTCAACAGGTTGGCATTTATGGGGTCGAATCCCGAGAACGGTTCGTCGAATATGAGCAGTTGCGGCTCGTGCAGTACAGTTGTTATGAACTGTACCTTCTGTGCCATACCTTTCGAGAGGTCAACGACCTTCCTGTTCCACCATTCCTCAATGCCGAACTTGGCGAACCACCCCTTCAGTTTCTCTGTGGCATCCTTGCGCGACATGCCCTTGAGCTGTGCAAAGAATATCGCCTGTTCACCAACCTTCATCTTCTTGTACAGTCCTCGCTCCTCGGGCATGTATCCTATTCTATACACATCCTCGGCTGTTATCTCTTTTCCGCGGAAAAGCACTTTCCCCTTGTCGGGTGCTATTATGCGGTTGATAATACGCAACAGTGTGGTCTTGCCAGCCCCATTAGGGCCGAGGAGTCCATATATCGAGCCCTCGGGAATAGCGATGGAAACATCGTCCAGCGCAGTATGCTTAGCGTAGCTCTTTGTTACATTCTCAATTCTTATCAGGTCCATAGTTCTTATGTTTCCATTTTTCTGTTAAACGTGGCTAAGTTATAAAAACATTTCGTTTTACCCCCCCTAATGTTAGTTTTTATTATACAGCAAATGCTTATTAAGGGCAGTTGTCCTAGGAGAGTTTATGCCGGTACAAATGTAAATAAAATTTCCATATGAAAGAATTTTTGTATAAATTCGCATTCGAAGAAATTTTGTGTATGTTTGAAGGAAAGAAGGTACTGATATTCGATTTGGGAGGTGTGCTCATTGACCTGCACATTGACCGTTCGTTTTCCGCTTTTATAGAGATGGGTGCTGCTCCTTCATTGTTGACCGAGAGGAATTGTCTCATAAATGAGTATATGATGCGTTTCGACCGTGGCGATATCTCAACCGCAGAGATGTTCAGCTATATAGCCTCGCAGCTCTCTCCTCAGGTTTGTGAAGGTTTGGGTCCGCTTCTTAACGGTCGCATACAGGATGCATGGAACGCTATGCTTGGGGATTATGCACCTTATAAATTCCATTGGATAAACGAGTTGCGTGAACGCGGCTATCGTGTGGTGATGCTCAGCAATACCAACGATGGCCATTGGGAAAAGATAGAACGTGATTTCGAGGCTACCATGGGTAAGCCTTTGTCGGCATTCTTCGATGCTTTCTACCTCTCATACCGTATGCGTCTCCGCAAGCCCGAACCCGGAATCTTTGCCGAGCTTCTTGCATCCGAAGGTGTGAAGCCTTGCGACTGTCTTTTCTTTGACGACTCAGCCGAGAATTGTGATGCAGCACGTGCAATGGGCATCGATTCCGTTCTCATGGAACGCAATGCCCCATGGAGTAATGACCTTTTGAATGAATGATTTTGCTATGAAGATAATAACAGACATTAACGAATACATCCAGGAGCCTTGTGCGGCTACAATAGGCTCTTTCGACGGAGTGCACCTTGGCCACCGTTCCATATTGGACGAATTGCGTGAGGCGGCATCAGCAGATGGGCTGCCTATAATGGTGCTGACCTTTGCCCGTCATCCTCGTCTGGTTTTCGGTTGTGATGCCGGGCCATTCCTTCTGTCGAGCCGTGAAGGAAAGATTGCTCTTCTGGAGTCGCTTGGTGTCGATATCCTTGTCATGCTCGATTTAGATACATACATGGCATCTATGAGTGCCGAGCGTTTTATGCGCGAGGTGCTTTTAGAACGTCTCGGGGTGTGTATTCTTGCCGTAGGCTATGATCACCACTTCGGCAAGCCTTGCATAACGGAAGGCATCAGGGAGTATATCTTATATGGTAAGAAGCTCGGCATAGATGTCTTCAGGGCTTCTCCATTTGCAATCAACGGTAAAAAGGTCAGTTCTTCCGAGGTGCGTCAGACATTGCTGGATGGCGATGTGGAAACTGCAGCTTTGCTTCTTGGGCGCAGATACAGTATATCCGGGAAGGTTGTCCGTTGTGCCGGTATCGGCCATACCCTTGGCTTCCCCACAGCCAATATCGCCCCTTCCTGCGATATGTTGATTATGCCTAAGAACGGAGTCTATGAAGTAGATGCCATAGTCGCAGGCAAAACATATAAGGGTGTCATGAATATCGGTGTAAAGCCTACGGTGAACAGCGACAAGATGCGCTCGGCCGAGGTGCATATAATAGATTTCTCGGGTGACATATACGGAAAATCCATATCTGTCTCTTTTGTTCGCCGTTTGCGTGACGAGGCTCATTTCGATAGCCTTGAATCCTTGCGCGCACAAATAGAACTTGATGTTGAAAAGGTAAAAAACAAAATGATATGAAACAGTTCTTCAAATCGGCAGGTCTCATACTTCTTCTCCTGTTGCTCTATGCAATGCTTCAGGGGTTGTGCACTATAGTACTCTTTGCTGCATACGATTTTTTCGTTTCAGGAAATTCTGCGGATTTGTTCATGGCTGACGAATCCGCCATTTCATTCAGCGAGACCCACTTTACCCTCATGGCAATAGGCCTTATCCTATCTTCTCTTTTAATGCTTTTTATCCTGCACATCACACGTCTGTTCAGGTTGCGCAAGGGAATCTTCACTACAATCAGCCTCAGGACACTCTTCATATCAACTGCACTTGTCTTTACATCGATGTTTGTGCTGAACATTTTTGTACAGTTCTTCCCTCTTGAAGATCAGCTCGAGACTCAGTTCGACGGGCTATCCCACAATATCTTCGGCATCATCTCCATTGCGTTTCTCGCTCCAATTCTTGAAGAGGTGCTTTTCCGTGGTGCCATACAGGGTTATCTCACACGTCGTATGAAGAATCCTTGGTTTGCGATAATCATTTCGGCTCTCACATTCGGAATCTTCCATATGAATCCCATACAGATTGTCTATGCGACACTTCTTGGTATAGTGTTCGGTTGGATATACTACCGTACCGGCAATCTCCTTTCTGTCATCGTGGGCCACGTTTTGAACAACAGCATAGCTACTGCTTCAATGCTCTTGCTGAATGGTGCCGACGAGAGCGCGGTAGAGGATGGCAATTTAGGAGTCAGCTTGTGTATCTTCTTCCTCTTCCTTGCAATATCGGGTTTCTTGGCATTCAGGCTGCACCGCTCCTTGCCGGCGGTCCCCAAACCATGGCACGAGAGCGACGAGAAATCATTGCAGGAATCTCCGGACGGAGTATTGCAATAATCTCTGTACCTTTCGCTAAATAAGTGTACTGTACCCCTTGAGCTTTGCCCTCAATGCTTTTGCACTTGACGGAGCAACGGCCTTGTCGAGCAGTGTCCAGAACCGCTCGCTATGGTTCATCTCAACTGTGTGGCACAACTCGTGCAGAATGACATAATCGATAAGCTCGTCGGGCAGCATCATCAGGTATATGCTAAGGTTGATGTTGCCTTTTGAGCTGCAGCTGCCCCAGCGTGTGTGAACGTCGCGCAGGGTACAGCGGCTGTAGCTGAGCCCGTGCTTTCTTGCAAGTGCTTCGAGCCGTTGCGGCAGTACCTCTCTTGCAGCCTTTGCCATAGCGTTCCTTATAACCTTGCGCAGCCACTCCTGTACACCGCTGTCGGTGAATCGTGTATCTTTGGGGCATAGCAGCACGAAACTGTTCTCATTTCTCCTGAGCAGGAATTTTTCATGCTCATGTTCGGCAATCCCGAAGGCAAAGTTGTCGCTTCGCATGCGGTAGGAAGTATCGATGATTGCCGGTTCCTGCTTCTGTTGCGTGAGCTTCTCGCCGCACTGTTCAAGAGCCCTTTCGATATCTTTGCCTGTAGCAAGCAACGGAACAGTCATCAGTATGCAGTCGTGCCGGGCGCGCATGACGAAACGGCGTGCCCTTGGGTTACGCGTTATCACCACAGTACCCCAAACGGGGTGCTCCAATATGCTTTTTGCGAGTGCTGCCATTCAGGCTATGATATGTGTGCCTTGTGTTCCGTCAATGGCATCGGCTTTTGTTATTATGACCTTTGCAACACCATTGTCAATGGCATTGAAAGCATTGTCTATTTTCGGAATCATACCACCGCTTACAGTGCCGTCTGCAAGCAGCGCGGCATAGCTCTCATGGTTAATTTCCTTTATAAGACTTTCGGGTTTATCCGGGTTGCGCATTACTCCGGGCAGCTCAAAGCAGTATATAAGCGTAACCTCAAACTCCTGTGCCAGTGCCTTTGCAGTTTCTGCAGCCATGGTGTCGGCATTGGTGTTCAGCATATTGCCCATGCCGTCGTGCGTAAGCGGTGCGACTATGGGTACAATGCCCTCCCTTAAGAGCTTTGCAAGCATCTTGCCGTTCACCTCATCTACATCACCCACGAAACCATAATCTACGTTGCCTGCCGGGCGTTTGTGTGCCTTTATGATGTTGCAGTCGGCACCGGTTATGCCAAGTGCATTCACACCATGTGCTTGCAGTCCGGCAACAATGTTCTTGTTAACCAGGCCGCCATATACCATTGTCACCACACGCAGCATAGCCTCATCGGTTATACGTCTTCCGTCAACCATGCGGCTCTCAATGCCCAGTTCGCCAGCTATCCTGGTGGCCGACCTGCCTCCTCCATGTATCAGCATCTTGTTGCCGGCAATATCTGCAAAACGGCCGAGAAGACTGTTGAGCGATTCGGTCTCTTCAACAATCTTCCCTCCAACTTTTATTATCGTAATCTTTTCCTTCATTATAAACAGGGTGTGGTTCTCAATAGTCGAGATAGGTGTATCCGTATAGCCCCGAACGGTAGTTCGACAGGAACTCCTTGCCCTCCTCGAGACTTATCTTACCCTCCTTTACCGCACTTGTGACCCAACGTTCCAGTGTGCGTACCAGTTTGCGTGCGTCGTACTGCACGTAGTCAAGCACATCGGCAATGGTCTCTCCGTCTATAATCTTGTCAATATGGTATCCATTGTCGTCAACACTAATGTGCACGGCATTGGTGTCGCCGAAGAGGTTATGCATGTCGCCAAGAATCTCCTGATATGCTCCAACGAGGAACACGCCCAGATAGTATGGCTCGTTGGCCTTCATCCTGTGAACCTTCAGCGAGTCGGCTTTGCTGTTGTAGTTTATGAAGTCCGTTATCTTTCCGTCGCTGTCGCAGGTCATGTCCTGTATTGTACAGCTGCGGTCGGGGCGTTCGTCGAGCCTGTGTATAGGCATTATCGGGAAGAACTGGTCGATACCCCAGCTGTCGGGCAAGCTCTGGAAAAGCGAGAAGTTGCAGAAATACTTGTCGGCAAGCAGCTTGGGCAGCTTGCGGAAGTCATCCGGAACATGCTTCATGTTCTTTGCAATGGCGAGAATCTCTCGGATTACACTCCAGAACATGCTTTCGATCTGTGCACGCGTCTTAAGGTCAACGATACCGTGGCTGAATAGCTCAAGAGCCTCTTCACGTATCTGCTGTGCATCGTGCAGGGCCTCAAGCATTGTACGCTGGTCCAGCTCGCACCATATCTTGTACAGTTCCTTTGCCAGCTCGTGGTCATTGGCCGCAACCTCCCAATCCTCGTCCATTTGTGGCAGTGCAGCCGTTTCGAGCACCTCAAATACCAATATCGCATGATGTGCCGATACGGAGCGTCCGCTCTCGGTAATTATATTGGGGTGGGGTATTCCGTTCTTGTCGGCAGCATCTACCATCGTGTAGATAGCATCGTTCACATACTCCTGTATGGAGTAGTTGACACTGCTCTCACTGCTCGACGAGCGTGTGCCGTCATAATCGACACCTAAACCACCGCCAATGTCTGTGAACTCGATGTTGTATCCCAGTTTGTGCAGCTGCACATAGAACTGCGAGGCTTCGCGCAGTGCAGTCTTTATATGGCGTATGCGTGTCACCTGGCTTCCTATGTGGAAGTGTATCAGGCGCAGGCAATCCTTTATGTCGTATTTTTCAAGAATCTCAAGTGCCTCAAGCAGTTCACTTGATGTAAGTCCGAACTTGCTTGCATCGCCGCCGCTCTCTTCCCACTTTCCGCTGCCTTCCGAGGCAAGCTTAATGCGTATTCCGATATTTGGGCGTATGCTCATTCTGCGTGCAATCTTTGCAATGCGTTTCAGCTCGTTCAACTTCTCCACCACCAGGAATATGCGGCGTCCCATCTTCTGTGCAAGCAATGCAAGTTCAATGTAGCTGTCGTCCTTGTAACCGTTGCATATGATGAGTGAGTCGCTCTCTGTGTTCATTGCAATCACGGCATGCAGCTCGGGCTTAGAACCGGCCTCAAGGCCAATATTGTACCTTTTGCCATGGCTTGTTATCTCCTCCACGACGGGGCGCATCTGGTTTACCTTTATCGGATATACGATAAAATTCTCCCCCTTGTAGTTATACTCTTCGGCTGCAATCTTGAAGCAGCCGGCAATCTTCTCAATACGGTTGTCGAGAATGTCGGGGAAACGTAGTAGGACAGGTGCTGCCACATCGCGCAGCTGCAACTCGTCCATAAGTTCCTTGAGATCGACCTTTACGCTGTCCTTTTTAGGAGTGACAGCAACGTTGCCCTTCTCGTTTATACTGAAATAGGATGCTCCCCAACCATTGATGTTGTAGAGTTCCTCAGAATCCTCAATACGCCATTTTCTCATCTTCGTGGTGTTTGATAGATTGTTAAACAACTGTTCATTATATTCCGAACTGTCGGCGGAAAGCCTCTACCGACAGGTTTATCTCCCTTTTATCCTCCAGCTTGTCGGCCCTGAACGAATATTGTGCCTTGCTGTAGTGCGGCTTGCGTTTTTCAAGCTGTTCGGTGATGAAAGCCTTCAGTTCCTCATCGTTCTTCTCCTTTATGAGCGGTCTCTTGCTGCGTGCGATGCTCAGCCTTATGAAAAGCCTCTCCTCGGGCACATCTAGGAATACCGTCGTTCCCTGGCTGTTCATGTAGTCGATGTTGTCGAAGAAACATGGTGTTCCTCCGCCCGTCGATATTATCACATCCTCGAACTCGCCCACCTCGTGCAGCAAACGTTTCTCTATGTTGCGGAATTCCTCCTCACCTTTCTCTGCAAATATCTGTGCAATAGTTTTGCAGAACCTCTTTTCAATGTAGTTGTCAAGGTCAATGAAAGGGATTCCCAACTCTTCGGCCAGGGCACGCCCTAAAGTGGTCTTCCCGGCACCCATGTATCCCACGAGGAATATTCTTGTCATCACTTCTTCTTTGTATATTTTCTCTTGGCAGGGGCCTTGCCTCCCTCCTGCTGTTTCTTCACAATGTCAAGGCACTCCTCCAGAGTAAGTTCGGCAGGAGTTGCACTCTTCGGCAACTTGTAGTTGCTTCCCTTGTATGCAATGTATGGCCCGAACCTTCCGTTCAGCACCTGCAGTTCAGGCTCTTCGTCAAAGTTCTTTATTATGCGTTCGGCCTCAGCCTTCTTCTTTGCATCTATTAGTTCCTGAGCCTCTTCGAGAGTTATTGTCAACGGGTCGTGTGTCTTTGGCAGTGTCACGTATGCAGCACCATACTTTACGTATGCGCCGTATCTTCCCGCTCCTATTGTCACCGTCTCGCCCTGGTACTCGCCCAGTGTGCGTGGCAGGCTGAACAGCCCCAATGCCTCTTCGAGAGTGATGGTCTCCAGTGTCTGTCCCGGTTTCATCTGTGCAAAGCGTGGCTTCTCCTCGTCGGTTGCAGAGCCAATCTGTACGATAGGGCCGAAACGTCCTATCTTCACCGATACTGGTTTTCCGCTTGCAGGGTCATTTCCCAGCACCCTTTCGCCGACCTTGTGCTCGTTCTTCGATTGTGTTATCTCCTCAATCTTTGGTTCGAACTCCTTGTAGAATTCCGATATATGTTCCACCCAATTCCTCTTGCCGTCGGCAATCTCATCAAACTCCTTCTCCACTGTAGCTGTGAAGTTGTAGTCCATAATCTCCGGGAAGAATTCCAACAGGAAGTCGTTTACCACAATACCTATGTCCGTAGGCATGAGCTTTGCCTTCTCCGCACCTACATTCTCCTTGCCCTCCTTGGCTGTTATCTTGCCGTTCTTTAATGTTATAATATCGTATTTCCTTGATGTTCCGGCCTTGTTTCCCTTCTCTACATATCCTCTCTGCTGTATAGTGCTTATGGTAGGTGCATATGTCGAAGGACGGCCTATACCCAACTCCTCAAGCTTGCGCACAAGGCTCGCCTCGGTGTAGCGTGGCGGATGCTGTGTGAACCTCTCGGTAGCAACAATCTCCTGTGCAGTGAGCTCATCGCCCTTGAATACAGCCGGTATTGCCGCCAGTTCGCTTGCATTGTCATCGTCGGTACTCTCGCGATAGACTTTGATGAAACCGTCGAATACCGTAACCTCGCCTGTAGCGATGAATGTCTCGCTGTGTCCGCTTATTGCAATGTTTACAGTGGTCTTCTCAACAAGAGCATCGGCCATCTGTGAAGCGATGGTACGTTTCCATATGAGCTCATACAGACGTTTCTCGGGGATTGTACCCTCTATGCTCGTGTTTGCCATATATGTGGGGCGTATGGCCTCGTGTGCCTCCTGTGCACCCTTTGTGCGGGTGGCATAGTTGCGGCTCTTCAGATACTCGTCGCCGTAGGTCTCCGTTACAACGCTCTTGCATGAACCTATGCATAGCGATGACAGGTTCACCGAGTCGGTACGCATGTATGTGATATGTCCCGATTCATACAGCCTCTGTGCCACCATCATTGTCTGTGATACAGTGAAGCCGAGCTTGCGTGCGGCTTCCTGCTGCAGTGTCGATGTGGTGAATGGTGCTGCAGGACTCTTCTTCTGCGGCTTAGTGTTGACATCGTCAATGACGAATGTCGCGTTCTTGCACGATTCCAGGAATTTCTCGGCCTCCTCCCTTGTCTTGAATCTCTTTGACAGTTCGGTATTCAGCACAGCATTCTCTCGTGGCAATATGAACTGTGCAGTCACGCGGTATCCGCTCTCGGTGGTGAATCTGTTGATTTCGCGTTCACGTTCTACTATGAGGCGTACGGTAACGCTCTGTACGCGTCCTGCCGACAATGCCGGCTTAACCTTGCGCCACAGCACCGGCGAGAGCTTGAAGCCTACTATTCTGTCGAGCACTCGGCGTGCCTGCTGTGCATATACCAGATTGGTGTCAATCTCTCTTGGATTCTCAATCGCGTTCAGTATGGCATTCTTTGTAATCTCGTGGAAAACGATTCTCTTTGTGTTCTCGGGTTTAAGCCACAACTCGGTATAAAGGTGCCAGCTTATGGCCTCTCCCTCGCGGTCTTCATCGGAAGCGAGCCATACCATATCGGCCTTCTTCACTTCACTTCTGAGGCTGTTCACCAGCTTCTCCTTCTCTGCGGGAATCTCATACAGAGGCTCGAATGTCTCCGTGTTTATACTGAACTCCTTCTTCTTGAGGTCACATATGTGGCCATAACTCGACATCACTTTGTAATCCTTACCCAGAAATTTCTCTATTGTCTTTGCTTTTGCGGGTGACTCAACTATAACTAAATTCTTCTGCATATCGCCAAGCATCTTGTTTTAGAAATTGTTTTTCGATTCCTGTAATTTATTCCCTATGGGAGCAACCGTTCCCCAATTTGCCCGCAAAAGTATGAAAGTTTCCCCTATTATCGAATCAAAAAAACGAAAAAAAATATAAAGATTTTCCCCGTTTTTCCCCTAAAATAATATATTATTTTAAATAGGAGAAAAAAGATTCTTTCATCTTGCAAAAAGTGCCGGTCACCCGAAGGCACCGGCACTCATATCATCATCTCCGTTTCTAGAAGTTCACGGTAACACCCAGCGAACCTCTTATACCGCGTGTCCGGTATCCTGCATATTCGTAGAAATCGCTGTTCAGCAGGTTGCTTCCCTGAATGTATGCACCCAACCAATCGAATATCTCATAGTTTGCGCGTGCATAGAGGTCGTTCTTGTTGTTGAACCTCCTGCTGTCGTTACCCTTTGTGTAGCGTGTGAAGTTATATCCAGCCCTGAATGTGAACTTCTCTACAATTCTGAACTCGGCATTGATATCGGCTGTTATCATAGGTTTCATCATGAGCAGCCCCTTGTTGTCGCCGTTCCATTTGTCGTAGCGTGCCTCTGCCGACAGATTAAGCCATCCGCCCACATCGCATCCGGCGCGGCCGCCCACAAAGATGTTGTGCGTGTTCTGCTGTTCAAGGTCGGTGTATATGAGCCTGAATGTGTACATTGCATTGTTCATGGAACTTCCAATGCTCTGCAGCAAGTCATCCTTTGTATATGCGTAGCCTGCATATATGTCGCACGAGAATGGCTCAGCCGTTATATGCGCGCCGGCCTTTATGTCAACTACCCTGTATGTAGGAGCCAACTGTCTGCTTGTAGCATAGTCGAACCCCCAGTAAGGTGTAATTCTGTCAATTTCGGCAAGGCTGTTTACACTTCTGCCGCCTGTAATCTCTCCGTAGAGCCCTGCATTTTCCGAGATATTGCCTTCAACCTTTATGTCCGGTGCAATGGCAAATCTCGGTCCGTTGGCTGTAACGAAGTTCATCTTTGTACCTACCTTTATTCTCCATATGTCAAAGTCGAACAAAAGGTACGGGTTCACATCGAACGATGCAAAGTTGCTGAAACCGTTGTCGGCATCACGTAGCCTGCTGTTGTACATGAAACCGTTGAATCCCAAGTCAACACCTAATTCCTTGAGGCTCTCTCCTACCTGATACGATATACGGCTGTCGATATTGAAACCCAGTTCGCCTGTTCCCTCATCGCTCCCCGACGAATAGCTCCTGCGGTTATATGTGATACCTGCATCGTAGCTGTATGCGAACGGACCGTCGAGTCTCGACACACCGGTTGTCCCAAACCTGTATGTACGGCTGTTCTGTTTGTCGGTAAGTCCGGGGTTATATCCGTCGGTGCTCTGGTAGTTGAATACGCTGTTGCTGAAGTCGGCATTTACACCCATCTCCAGGCTGTTGAACCGGTGGGTGTATGATGCACCGAGCATGCTGCGGAACATACGCTGGTCCCAATCATTCTCCTCACCCTCTACACCGGTCTTGAAGCCGTCGAATCCTGCAAGTATCTCCATTTTGCCCTCTTTCGATGTCTTCAATGTGTATGCAGCCTTTGCATCAATGTCATTAGTAAATCCATATCCCAAACGTACATAACCCGGGTATTGCTCATCCTGCTTGGGGAAAGCCTCCTTTGTGTCCCTTTCGCTTGTGAAGCCCTTGAAAGGCTGTACCTTGTCGGTGAACCTCAGCTCCAGCGGAGATACCTCAATCTCCTCTTCTACGGTAGGTGTATTGCCTTTCTTGTTCACCTTTATTATCTCGGGTGTGTATTCGTTCTCGATGTTCACGAGAGCATGGTTACCGTTCGACTGTGCATGTATCGAGCCACAGAAAACCATGAACGGTACAACTAAAATATATCTTCTTTTCATAATCGTACAGCTTATTTATTTGCAAGTTTCTTCAATCTCTCCTCAATCATTCCGTCTATGTCGTCATTTGCACTGTAATTGTTGCTAAGCGACTGCAGGTATTGTCTTGCCTCTGTTGTCTTGCCCTGCTTGTAATAGAGGTCACTCAACAGTACAAAACTTCTTGCCATCCAGTAGGCATGCGGTGTGCCGGCATCTATGAAGTCCATTATTGCCTTCTCGCATCCATCGTTATCGCCGTTCTCGAACATCATCTGTGCGACAATGTAGCGTGCCTCGGCTCCCTCCTTTGTCCTTGTGTCTCCTGCAAGGCTCTTGAAGTCTTTCATGGCTTTGTCATTCTCGCCTAGTGCCATATAAGCCTTGCCTCTGTTGTAGAGGGCCTCACGTCTTGTCTCGGGTGTCGTGTTGCCGTCGGCCAACAGTTCGTCGGCACAGGCTACAGTCTCCTTGTAATTCCCTGCCTTGAATGCGTTGCGCAGTATTCCTACTCTGGCAAGCATTCTGCTGTCGTTGTTGCTGCTCTTTACCAGCAGCTGCCTGTAAAGCTTCTCGGCAGCCTGATAGTTGCCCTGCTGCTGGTAAATGTCGGCGGCGAGTGTTATCGAAACCTCGCTGAACTTGTTGTCGGGGTATTCTATAACCTCTTGAAGATGTCCTATTGCCTTGTCGTACATTCCTTTCTTGTAGTACGAAGAACCGAGGTAGTAGTGGCTGTTGAGCGTGAACGCACCCTGTGGGAAATCCTTCCTGTAGTTATTGAACTGCTCAATAGCCTTGTCAATCTCGCCTCTGCTGTAGAATTTCTCCGCAGCGATGAATGTGAGAGTGTCAATGTTGCTGCTATTGAGAGCACCCAACCCTTCTGTCTTTGCGGCATATTTCACGAACTTGTCAACCTCGCCCCTCTCGATGTATATGTTCTTGAGGTCCTGTGCCGCCACGATAGCCTCATCGCTGTGAGGATATTTCTCGATTGTCTCCTTATAGGTCTCTATTGCCTTCTCGCTGTCACCTATGATGTTGTATATCATGGCCTTTTCTGCCATAGCGCGACGTGCAAGCGGGCTTTCGGGGTGTTTCCTCAGCAGGTTGTCATATGTAACGATAGCCTCGTTGTATTTGTTTATCTCAATGTATGCACGGCTCATCTCGTAGTAAGCCTGCTCGGCATACAGGCTGCCCGGGAACTCCTCCGTAAGCCTGTCGAGTGTGCTTATCTTGCCGTTGTAATCCTTCTTCAAGCCCTGTGTTAGTGCCGAGCGGAAGAGTGGGTAGTCGCCGCTCTTGGCATCGGCCTCGATGGCTTTTCTGTAATATTTGTCGGCATCGCTGTACTGCCTTCTGTAGAAGTGGCAGTCGCCAAGACGGTTGAAGGCATCGGCACGCAACTCTTTCTCGCTTGCAGGGCTGTTGTTCACGAAACGTTCGAAGTTCTTGTGTGCATCGTTGTATTTGCCCTGCTGGAATTGCGAGTAGGCCAGGCCATATATTGCCATGGTCACATTCTCGCCACCGGCTGCAAGGGCCTTGTTGTAGCTCTGTGCTGCAGCATCGTACTTCCCTGAGTTGTAAAGGGCCTCGCCTTTCCAATAGTGTGCATCGGCATAAGTGCCGTTGTCATATTTCAATTCCAGTGAGCGGTTCAGGAAATCTACGGCACCTTCCATATCCTGGTCGAGGAAATCCTGTATTCCAAGCCGGTAGAGGATCTTCTGTTTTGCCTTCAGTATCTCTGCCGACGGGTTCTCCAGCTTCTCTATCGACTGCAGTGCCACATCGTAGTTGCGTGTGTTCATATATACCTCGACAAGGTACTCCTCAACCTGTCCGGCATGCTCCGACCCGGGATACTCGTTAAGGAATCTCTCGAACACCTTTACGCTCTCGGCAAAGGGTGAATAGCGTGTCTGGTGCAGACACAGTGCATAGTTGTACATAGCCTCTTCGCGTATCCTGTCGTCGTGTGTCATTGTCGAAGCCTGCTCGAATGCCATGCGTGCACCGTTGGCATTGCCAAGCCTATGCTCTATTATACCGATATGAAGCAGTGAATTCTGCGCCAAGGCATCGTCGCCGCTCTGGCTGCATATGTCGAGCATTTCCAAAGCCTCCTCAGGCTCCTCGCCTGCCTTCAAGAGGCTTATGCCCAACTGGTAGAATGCGATACGTTGCGGTTTCTCAACCTTGCTTGTATATTCTTTCAGCGGCTCAATGGCAGCAGAATAGTTGCCCAATGCATATTCTGCCGCACCCAGCATCTGCTGCATTCTCACTCCCTGCGGCTTGTCCGAATGGTCGGCAATGAAACGCTCGGCAATATTCCTTGCCCTTTTGGCATCGCCCTGCTTCAGGTATGTTCCTGCAAGATAGTACGGAATTTCAAGGTAATACTCCCTGCTCTTTTCCAGTTCCTTGAATGTCTTGTATGCCTCGTCGAGGTTGTCGTTGTTGTATTCTGTTACTGCAAGGTGGAATGCTGCATCCTTTGCATACCTGTCGCTTGTCAACATGAGGTTGCGCAGCAGGTTCTCGGCCTCGCCCTCCTTGCCGCACTCCTGCAGCGACAGGGCATAGTGCAACATGGCCTTGTCGCGTTGCTGTGGCGTCAGACGGTCCATGTCGCTCTTGCTGAACCACTGGCAGGCATCCCTGTAGTCACCGGTGTAGTAGTATGTGTGTGCTATGTGGCTTGCGAGCAGCCCCCTCTTGGCTGTTTCGGGGTAGTTGCCGATATATTGCAGCAGCAATACTCTTCCTTCGGATGCATCGTTCCCCGCAGTAATCAGAGCCTCCAGCAAGTCTGCTTCCTGTTTTGTGGCGGCATCGAGCTTTTCCTTGTCAATCCTCTTTATCAGAGCCTGTGCCGTGGCATAATCTCCGTCGGAATAGAGCCTTTGGCACTCATTGATGATACCTCTTGGGTCACCTGTCTGCGCGGTGGCAGAGATGCCGAAAGCGGCAACCATCAGCAGAAGGATACATTTCTTCATTTTCATTGTCATTATATTGTTTTACGTTTTTTCATCTCCTTGAACATCTCTATGCTCTTGCTTATCGACTGCAGCCCGAACTCCTTGCTGTCGAGTTCCTCTATGGCAACCCATTTGAGCGTAGCTACATCGTCATTGGCCTTCAGCCCCCCTTCGTCCTCTACATAGCATTCAAAGAAGAGGTCCATGGTGTGCAGCTCCATCCCCGAGTAGTTGTAGGTGTTGGGTATGCTGAAGAGGTATCTTGTTCCTGTGACTCTCAGTCCCGTCTCTTCCAGAATCTCTCTTGCGACACCCTCCTCGGCAGTCTCGTAGCTGTCGCAGAAACCGCCCGGCAGGTCCAATGTCCCCTTTGCGGGCTCTTTGGAACGTGTTGCAACCAGCAATTCGCCATTGCTGTTGGTTATTATGCCTACAGTGGCTGCCAATGGGTTGAAGTAGTAGATAAAGCCGCAGTTGCCGCACTTTTTCGATTTCTCGTCGTGTATGCCGAACTCTGTGCTGCCGCACTTGGGGCAGTGCCTGAAAAGATGTAATGGGTGCTGCATAGCTTTTGACTGTTATTCTGCAAATATACTGCTTTTTTATATTATACTCCCATTTTGCCCGCGCATTTAGATAAATTAATTAAATGATTATAAAACATGCACATGGTATCCGGTACATATTTTTCTTTGTGGCATTCTCGTTTATTTTGTTGTGATAATTGAAAAATGTAGTATCTTTGCAAATTGGTAGCCCACGGCTTGTGGCTACCGTATATAAATGATTATTTACACGGGTATTAATTTAAAACAGAATATTTTATGGCAAATAAAGCATTATTGGTGATTCTCGACGGTTGGGGTGTAGGTAACCACGGTAAAGGTGACGTTATTTTCAACACTCCGACTCCTTACTGGGACCATCTTGTATCGGTATATCCTAATTCGCAGCTTCAGGCAAGCGGCGAGAATGTTGGTCTTCCTGCAGGCCAGATGGGCAACAGCGAGGTAGGTCACCTCAATATCGGCGGTGGCCGTGTGGTTTATCAGGATCTTCTCAAGATAAACCGCGCCATAGCGGACGGCTCGATTGCGCAGAACCCTCAGCTGGTTGCTGCGGTAGAGTATGCCAAGAACAACGGCAAGAAGCT
>JAFXHQ010000038.1 GCA_017536325.1 Bacteroidaceae bacterium | reverse complement strand
GTCGATGAAGATGATTATGTTAGGATTGTTCTCCAGCTCTGTTATTATGGCACGCAGGCGTTCCTCGAACTGTCCGCGGTACTTTGTTCCTGCCACTACAGCTGTCATGTCGAGCGATACGATGCGCTTGTCGAACAGCATACGCGAGGTCTTTCTCTCTACAATGCGCTGTGCAAGCCCCTCTACGATGGCCGACTTGCCGACACCCGGCTCGCCTATAAGTATGGGGTTGTTCTTCTTGCGGCGGCTCAATATCTGCGAGATGCGTTCTATCTCCTTCTCACGCCCTACAACAGGGTCGAGCTTGCCCTCGCTTGCTGCCTTTGTCATGTCGAAACCAAAGTTGTCGAGGACCGGCGTGTCGTTCGACGGCTTTGCCTGCTGTGTGCCGGTGTATTGGTGCTGGTTCGGCTTGCCGCTGCTTGGCAACTGTTCGTCATCTTCGTCATCATGGTCGGTAAATCCGAACCCGGCAGAGATGCCGTTGTTGGTCTCCGGTGCTTTAGACTTTATCGCTTCAAGGACTGTGGGATATGTTACGTCATTGGCTTCAAGTATATCAGCTGCAAGGTTGTTCTTCTCCTTCAGTATGCCCAAGAGAAGGTGTCCGGTATCGGCTGTAGCTTTGAATGTGCGTGCTTCGAGCGTGGTGAAGCGTAGTATCCTTGCAGTACTTAGGCTCATTTCAATATCGGTTCTGTATGGAAGTTCTGCAGCATTGGGTGCCGAAATTCTTCTTTCAATGCTTTCCTTTATCTCCTGGACATTCACATTCATGCCCTCGAGGATTTCGAGTGCAATTCCATTCCCTTTGCGTATGATACCCAGCAACAGATGCTCGGGGTTTATTGTGCTGCAACGGAGACGTGTTGCCTCCTCTTTGCCCAATGATAGGATTTCTGATATCTTCTGCGAAAATTCATTACTCATTTCTTTCTCCTCCAATTCTTCTAGTGAATATTCGTTTTGTCAACTCTTTATGTTCCGTTTGCAAAGATAGGGAGTAGGAATCCCTTCTTTTCAATGTTTTTTCATAAGATTCCTTACAAAAAGCATGCCAAACTGCTAAAAAATCGAAAAAACTTCCTCTGAACGGAACTTTTTATGCATTATGCCTTTAATTATATCATTCCATTCATTCCCGATATTCCACCAAGAGGGCAACCTTTTTCGTCTTTGGCTTACCTTCTTGGTGGAATATCGGGAAATCCGTCTATGAATGACTTGTCGATATGCTTGAGTTACTTGACTTCGGAGTTCAGGAATATGCTAAGGTCGAAATATACCCTTCTCTGCTGGAATTCTGCAGATGGCTCAACCAGGAATATGTTGCAAAGTGTCTCTGTGTCTAGCTCGTTGGAAATGACTTTCTCGATATTCAATTTGCCGTAGAGTATATAATCCTGGTCATCGGGAGTTATTACCTTAAAGGCTGTCTCTCTGCTCTTGCCGTTTCCATATTCCATTATCATGTTGAGGATACGCATGTATCTTGATGCGTATGAACGGCACTCCTCTTCGCTCATACCAAGTTCTTTGGCCGATATGAGTAGTGTGAACAAGGCATTAAGGCTTACAGGATTTGTCTTTATTATTTTTTTTGCTGTATTGTACGCAGCACTGTAGTCATTCTTCTCGGAATATTCTTTCATTGCTGCCTCGTCCTTGTTACCGGCAGGCATATAATATGGTTGGAATGCCTGACCGTAATATACAATGGCAACATCATTGACATCGAGGTATGGGTCGTCATTGTTGAATAATCCTACAATGTCCTTGTAGTATTCTTTCTCTGTTGTGGCTATTTCCTTTATGGTCTCCATGTCGAGGAGGGTTTGTGAATAGGATAGGGTAGCCATGATACAGAATAGTGTCGAAATTAATAGCTTTTTCATATGCTTGTATTGAATCTTATTATAACACCGCTGTTTGCCGGTATGTTTGCAGTTATTTTGTCATGTGGGTTGAGTGGCAGTTCTATCTTTTTGCCGCTCAACAACTCTGTAGCCTTATGGGGCTTGCTGTCATATGTTATGCCGAAGTAGGCAAAAGCCTCTTCAGGAATTGTTACAGAACAGCTACGGTCGCTGTCGCTGAAGTTTACGACAATGAGCAGCAGTTCCTCTCGGGTACCGCGGAGGTAAGAGAAGGTTTGGTTGGTGTCGTAATTGTCGGAATGCGGGTTGGCATACTGCAAACCATAGAATTGTCCGTCTGTCAATGCTTTGTCGCTGTTGCAAAGGTTTAGCAGGCGTGCATAGAATCCTTGAAGCGACTTCTCCTCTTCTGTAAGCTGTTTGCCTGAATAGTCGCCATTGCCTTTCCAACGGCGTAGGGTATCAACGCTCCAATAGTCGAAAATAGTTGTCCTGCCATCTACACCGCTGTATCCTTCCTTGTCCATACCTCTTTCGCCGAGCTCCTGTCCTGCGTAAAGCATAAACGGCTGTGTGTCGATGGTTGCCGATATAATCAACGAGGCGAGGGCGCGTCTGGCATCGGCGGCAAAAAAGTCCGATGCTATGCGTTGCTCATCGTGGTTCTCGAGGAATGTCAGCATGTGCTGACGGATATCGGCCGTTGCCTGGAGCGTGTAGCTTATGTCATTTGCCGATGCTTGTCCGCTCATTACTCCGCGCAGTGTGTCGTAGAGGCCTACCTTGTCGTAAAGATAGTCGAATCCTCCATCCTTTATGAATGAACGGTAAATATGCGGCTGGTAAATTTCTCCAATGAATATTATCCCCGGGAACTGCTCCTTTACCTGCGGAACGGCCCATTTCCAGAACTCAACCGGGGTCATCTCTACCATGTCGCATCTGAAACCGTCAATTCCTTGCGCTGCCCAGTATTTCAGTATCTTGAGCATCTTTACCCATGTATTAGGTACCGGTGAGAACTGACGTCTGCCTGTACGGTAGTCTATTCCATAGTTGAGCTTTACAGTATCGTACCAATCGTTGCGCGACGGTGAACCGAAACAGTCGTTTCCTGTTGCGCGTAATGGGCTTTCGATGTATTCCTCGTCGGCGCAATCCCTTGAATCGATGTTGCAACCGTATGACTGGTCGCCGAGGTAGTAGAAATTGTTGTGTCCGGCAAAGAACTGTGTCTTGTCGTCGAAAGCACCGAAACTGTATGTCCCTTCGGGTGTGCAGTCGCTGTTGTATTCTCTTGCAACGTGGTTCGGAATGAAGTCCATAATGACTTTAAGCCCCTCTTTATGTGTGCGCACAATAAGTGCCTTGAACTCTTCTCTCCTTTTCTCCACGTTCACGGCAAGGTCCGGGTCAGTGTCGTAATAGTCCTTTACGGCATAAGGTGAACCGGCTTCGCCTTTTACTGTTGCGGGGTGGTCCTGCGGTATGCCGAACTTGCTGTAGCTTGTGCGTGTGGTATGTTCCAATATTCCAGTGTACCATACGTGGGTGGCTCCGAGAGAATGTATTGCACGTAAGGCCTTGGAAGTGATGTCGTTGAACTTGCCACAGCCGTTCTGCTCAATTGTGCCTCCTGCGATACAGCCTGTATTGCTGTTGCCGAAGAGACGTGGCAGCATTTGGTATATAATGATCTTTGACATTTATGTATTCATTAACAGTTTTCTGCCGATGCCTTTATTTTCTTTATAAGTCCTTGCTGAACGTTTCCGGGTCCACACTCTGTGAACTCTGTAGCACCGTCTTTTATCATCTCCAGAATGGTGTGTGTCCAGCGTACAGGAGCGGTAAGCTGTGCTATCAGGTTTTTCTTTATCTCATCGGGTGAGGTGTGCGGCTTGCCATCGACATTCTGGTAAACAGGACATCTTGGTGCCTTGAACTCTGTGGCTTCAATTGCTGCTTGAAGCTCGTCTTTTGCAGGTTGCATAAGAGGGGAATGGAATGCTCCGCTTACGCTCAAAGGGAGTGTACGCTTGGCTCCGGCCTCCTTCAGCTTTTCGCAAGCCTTGTTCACTCCTTCGACACTTCCCGAAATGACAACCTGCCCCGGACAGTTGTAGTTGGCCGCAACTACAATCCTTTCGCCATTATTTACCTCTCGGCAGACATCTTCTACCACTTCGTCGGAGAGACCTATTATGGCCGCCATTGTCGATGGTTGCATTTCACAGGCTTTCTGCATTGCCAATGCGCGCTTATATACAAGTCTCAAACCGTCTTCAAATGTCAGGGCTCCTGCAGCTGTCAAAGCTGAAAATTCTCCTAAAGAATGCCCGGCAACCATCTGGGGGGCAAATCCTTCACCTTCGGCAAGGGCTGTCACGACTGAATGAATAAAGACCGCAGGTTGAGTGACTTTGGTCTGCTTCAACTCCTCATCACTGCCATTGAACATTATGTCTGTGATGCGGAATCCCAATATTTCATTCGCTTTCTCAAAATATTCCTTTGCCAAAGAGCTGTTCTCGTACAGCTCTTTGCCCATTCCGCAGAACTGTGCCCCCTGGCCTGTAAATACATATGCTTTCATTGTTCTTTCTTTTTTATGTTTGCCAAAACATTATGTCATGCTATAATAGCGGAGTGATTCCCTGTTTCCGATTTTTAGCATGTTGTTTTGACAAGTGCAATTATATTTTGCAAAGATAGTGCTTTTTTTGCGTTTCTCCCTTATTTTTTAAATTATTAATATATTAAATTGAAAAAAGGTGTTACCTTTGCATTTAAGATTATTTTGGATTGTTGTCCCTTGTTTGTATCATTCTTTCTGAGGATGTATGGAAAGGGATGTTTGCGATACGGAGTCTGGTTTTAAGGAATCTGTTCTCTGTAATGTGTTTGTGTGCCTGCAGGAAACTATGAGCACTCTCGATATTCTGACATTAATAACCTTGTATGCAGAGGTCGTGCTTTTTGCATACATCGAAAAGAAACTATGGAAAACGGTATATACTCCATTGAATATACTGATGATTCCGTATGCTTTCGTGGCTGCATATACAATGCTGCTGAGCCGTAGTGACTCTGTTGCCGATTTCTTTTACCCGAGCCTATGCATATGGATTATAGGTCTTCCCCTGTTCGCGTTGCCGAGTTGGTTGCTGGCCTTGTATCTGAAGAAAAAAGAACGTCTTTCCGCTCGGCAGACAGCTCCTTTCAAGACCGATATACCCATGCGCTTCATGAATATACTTTCTATAACTCTTGTAGGCATGTTCATGCTGAGGCTGGTGTATATGTTGCATACATCGGAGCATGCATTCGGTACAGATGAGTTCGGTAATGAATTCTGCGGCAACGGTATATGGGGACATCTGCATAGAGTACTTCATGTGCTGGTGATTTTCTATATCTATAAGTTCGACAAGGAGCACAAATATTATCTGCTTATTCTTGCAGGAATGTTTCTTGTGACATTCCTGTATGGTGTGAAGGCTTGGATAATTGTGCCTTTTATTGCGGGAATGATGATGCGTATATACACAGGAAAGACAAAATTGAAATTCTCTCTGATATTATACGTGGTGCTGTTTGCTGTTGCAGTTTTCTATATAAGTTATTTCCTTTCTTTGCTGATAGGACGTGGCGACAAAGCTGCCGATGTGTCGGTGATTGCCGATTATGTGCTCAAGGCATTCAATCATTACGTAATAAGCGGTGTCATGGGGCTGAGCCAGGATATGGAACTTGGCATTCTTGAGGAACCTCATTTCGGCTATGTGGTAGCGAATGTGCAGAATCTGTTTTCGGTCATCACCGGAGATGAAATAATTTCTGCCAATAACGAGGTGTTCATAAACAATGGTCTCACGGCCTCTAATGTAAGGACATTCTTCGGTACTGTATATATAAATACCGATGCGCTGCAGTTTGTGGTGATGATATTAATATACTCATCATTCTCGTATGCAATGATGTTATGGGCACAGAGAAGCAATAGCCTGTTTGTGAACATAGTTCACTTTTTCTATATGGCAATGCTCTTCATGGGATGGTTCGATCACTACTATTTCCACATACTTATGTTTGAATTCCCATTCTGGGTATTTGCAATATATTTCTCTCTGAAGCTGCTGGCCCGATACGGGCGATTTCCAAAATTATGGCAGCAATAGCAGTCATGTAGCAATAAATGGTAATAATATACGTTAAATAAAAATAAGTAAGTAGTCTGTAAATAAAAATACGACATATGAAAAGAATTGGAATTTTCTTCTTGTTTCTTATTCTCATGCAGGCAACATATGCCCAGGTAACAGAGAGTAGGATTACAAGCCAAAGGACTGGTTTTTCGAACATCGGAAAAGAGAGCGGTTATACGGACCGTTCTGGAATGAGTGACGATGATATTGTGGAATATATCCGCACCCAATCCGATAAAGGTGTTCCGGCAAGGGATATTGTCCTATATTTGCTCAAGAAAGGCGTTTCAGAGGAGAGACTGAATGCTATCCGTGAAAACTATAATGAGCAGAATAAAAAGAAGAACGTAAAGAAAAATGAGAACGAAGAGCAGGAAAGCAGGCTCAGAGGCGACAATCTGTTGAGAGATGAGACAATGATTGTTTCGAAAGGTGTCGAGGAGATAATCCCCGATTCAACCGATATTGCAAGACTTAGTGAAGAACTCGATGTGAAAATCGAGATATTCGGTCATAACCTATTTAAGAATAAAGAGATATCTTTTGAACCGAACCTTAATATCGCTACTCCCGACAATTATAAGCTTGGTCCTGGCGATGAGGTGATAATTGATATTTGGGGTGCTTCGCAATCGACTTTCCGCGATTTTATTTCTCCCGACGGTTATGTGAATATAGACAAGCTCGGTCTCATTTACTTGAGCGGAATGACAATAAAGAGTGCCAATGAATATCTGCGTGACCAATATGGCCAGATATTCACGGGTATAACCGCCGATAATCCGAATGCCGACATAAAACTGACACTCGGCCAGATACGCTCAATCCAGATACGTGTCATGGGCGAGGTGGAATATCCCGGTACATATACAGTTCCTTCACTTGCGTCTCTTTTTCATGCGTTATACCTTGCAGGCGGTGTCAATGAGATAGGCTCGTTGCGTAACATAAAGGTATCACGCGGCGGAAAGGTTGTGGCTGTGCTCGATGTATATGACTATCTTCTGAACGGAAAGACAAGTGGTGACGTGAGACTCTATGACGGTGATGTCATCATTGTGCCTGCATATGACAAGCTTGTCAATGCAACGGGCAAGGTAAAGCGTCCGATGTATTATGAGATGAAGGATGACGAGAGTGCTGCAGATCTTATAGGTTATGCCGGCGGCTTTGCACGTAAGGCTTTCAAGGGTAATGTAAGTATAGAGCGTTTCGGTGACAACGGCATGCAGTTCTTTACACTCGATGAAGCTGCGCAGAAGAGTTTTCTCCTGTGGGATGGCGATGTGATGATAGTTGATTCCATTACAGATCTTTTCGAGAATCTGGTAGAGGTGAAAGGTGCTGTCAACCGTCCCGGCAAATTCCAGCTCGGTGTGGTCAACACGGTAAAGGATCTTGTCGAGTATGCCGGCAATCTTAAACCGGATGCATATACGGCACGCGCAATACTTAACAGACGTCAACCCGATATGTCAATGGAAAACCTTGCCGTTGACATTCAAGGCATAATGGCCGGAACATCTCCTGACGTAGAGTTACGCAATTATGATGTGCTTTACATTCCCTCTGTACAGGATGTGCAGGATATCAAATATTTCAATATCTACGGTGAAGTCGCATTCCCCGGAAAATACCGCTTTGCATATAATACAGGCATAGAGGATGCTATCCTTATGGCCGGCGGTCTTACTGATAAGGCTTCCACGGTGCGCATTGAGGTGGTAAGACGTCATTTCGACTCTTCGGCGCTTGTGCCCAATGATACCGTTGCAAGTACATTCGTGTTCAATGTCGATAAGGACTTGAAAATCATAGGTAATACCGATTTCTCGCTGATGCCATACGATGCGGTCTATGTGAGACGTTCTCCAACATTCGTAAAGCAACGCAATGTGGTTGTCGAGGGTGAAATCGCTTTTGCCGGAACATATGTCCTTGGCAAGAAGAATATGCGCTTGAGCGAGCTTGTCGCTAATGCGGGCGGTGTAACAGTTGATGCATATATCGAAGGTGCAAGACTCGAAAGGAAATTGACTGCCGATGAAAGGAAACGTCTTGAAGAGACTATAAAGACTGTACAGCGTCAGATGGACTCGACATTCGTGGCAAACATTATTGTTCCCGAGGTGCAGTCGGTAGGTATAAGACTCGAGAATGCGTTGGCAGAACCGGGAGGCGATGATGATATAGTGCTTAAGGATGGTGATAGGCTTGTGATTCCAGAGTATGACAATACAGTCACTATCAGCGGCAATGTGATGTTCCCTAATACTGTTACCTACAAGGAGGGCGAGAACCTCAAATATTACATCAATCAGGCCGGAGGATACGGGTTGAATGCAAAGAAGTCGAAGGCTATCATTGTATATAAGAACGGAACAGTGGCCCGTGCAAAGAACAGGGCTTCGCTGATAAAGCCGGGGTGTGAAATTATTGTACCGAACAAGGTTAAACACCAGGGACTTACCACGGCTGAGATATTCTCTTTGTCATCGACATCGGCATCGTTGGCTACAGTAATAATTTCTTTGATTAATCTCATTACAAAATAGTATGTTAGACAATAGGTTGAACCGCAGCGACATCTTCAAGCTCCTGAGAATGATATGGCTGAAGAAAAAGTCGATAATGAAGAGTTGCGCAGTAGCGATTGTTGTGGCTATCGGAATAGCTTTCAGCATACCAAGGACATATCAATCTACGGTTGTACTCGCTCCGGAGATGAGTAATGGCAGCAGCAATGCTATTGGTCATCTCGCCTCGTTTGCGGGACTGGATCTCTCCAATATGAGTAGTGAAGATGCACTATATCCTGAGCTCTATCCGCAGATTGTATCCTCGACTGAGTTTATGGATGAACTTTCAAGAATGAAAGTGACATCGCTTGACGGTACAATAAATACAACACTCTTCCAGTATATCACTGATCATCAGTCGATTCCATGGTGGAATCATGTCCTGGAGTTCCCGAACAAACTATACAGGATGGTCTTCCCGAAGAAAAGAGTGGTGCCGGCAGCCGGAGATTCTGTTGCAGTACATCCGTACAGACAATATTCCGAATCGCATATAAGTGTTATAAACAAACTTCGCAAGAAGATAAACTGCTCTGTTGATGTTGGTAATAATGTTGTCACAATCAACGCAAATATGCAGGATCCTATGATTTCGGCTCAGGTCGCCAATAAAGTGGCCGAGATGCTTCAGGAGAAGGTTACGGTTTATAGGACAACCAAGTCACAAAAGGATTACGATTACTCGAACCAACTCTATCTCGAGGCTAGGGATAACTATTATTCCAAACAGGAGGAGTATTACACATATCTCGACCAGCATGCATTGGGAACAACACTCAACACTGTAAGGGCTGCAGAGGACCGCTTGAAGGATGAGGTGGAACTTTCATACACACTTTATTGCCAGATGGCCCAGCAAAAGGAGTTGGCAAAGGCGAAGGTACAGGAGGTTACCCCTGTATTCTCCGTTCTGCAACCGGCTGTGGTACCAATCAATCCCATCTCTCCGCAGAAGATGTTCATTGTTGTGTCTTTTGTTTTCCTTACATTCTTCGGACATGTTGTGTGGATAATGTATTCCAAGAAGATAAGGGCATTGTTCAAGAAAAAAAAGGATGAATGATGGGGCTTTTCGCTAAGGTACGCAAATACAAAAGGATAATAGTCAATTTCTTCTCACTCTCGTTGATAAACGGGGTGAGCTATATCATTGCACTCTTTCTCATACCTTATCTATTACGTGTACTCGGCGAGGAACGATATGGCTCATACCTCATAATATATGTGATTGCACAGTACCTTCTGTTGGTCGGTAACTATGGCTTCAGGTTCTCGGTGACCAGGCTTGTCTCGGTTCATCGCGATGACAAGGAGAAGGTCAATGCAATCTTCAACGCAACCATCTGGGCACGTGTGCTGCTTTCTGTTGTCGCCTCAGCAGTGGGGCTCTTGATAGTATATCTGCTAATGGATGGCGACGATGTGGTTATGTACCTGTTTGCACTGGGAATGGTGTTCGGCGACATCCTTATACCTTCGTGGCTATTCCAGGGTATGGAACAGATGAAATATCTGACAATCGTGAATGTGGTCTCCAAACTGGTGTTTGCATTGCTGATATTTGTATTCATAACCTCTCCTTCGCAATACAAGTATGTTCTGCTTCTGCACTCTATGGGTTATATCGCATCGGGGGTCTTGAGTATGTATCTTGCCAAGAAGCAGTTCGGCATGCGTCTTGGTATGACTACTTTTGCCGAAATAAGGGCCCAACTCAAGGATGGTTGGCATATTTTTGTCTCTAACATCGGAATGGAGGTTTACCGTAATTCGAATGTTGTGCTTCTCGGTACTTTTGTCGGTGATGCAGCTGCGGGCATATATGGTGCTGTGGAGAAACTCATAAAGGCTGCCCAGACCATAATCAATGCATTGCCTATGGCAATCTATCCATACGTAAGCCGTCTGTTCTATAATTCCGAGACTACTGACAATGTCTCAAAACTCTTCAGAATAGTGAAATGGGCTTTTCTCCTGCTGTTGCCTATAACAATTGCCATAGGTATATGCAATCCGATAATAGCCGCTTATCTCAAGCTTCCCGAAGAGACTATATGCGGGATTGTGTGGATAATTGCACCGGCTCTGCTGTTCGGTTGCATGAACTACATAGTTGGAATTGTGGGGCTTGTAAACCTTGATGCTTCGGCCAAGTTCCAGAAGAATATATGGATTGCCGGTATTACCAGTGTCACTCTTATGATTCTGACTTGCAAGGAATATACCTATTATGCAGCAGCTGCTGCATGGACCTGGGCCGAATTCATTCTGTTTGTACTCTGTGTGTTGTCACTGAAAAGGATTAAAGCGGCAAAGTGATGAATCTGCTCGACTTCATAGCATTGGTAGCACTATTTGCCGAAATAGCCGTTCTTGCCTATTTCGATAAGAAGATGTGGGGTACAATGTACACACCGCTGAACATATTGATGCTTCCATATGCAGTGGTTCTTGTATTCACTATTCTCGTTTCTGGCAATTGGGGTATTGCGGAATTCTATTATCCGAGCATAATGGTATGGATGCTGGGGCTTATTGTCTTTGCTGTTCCAAGTTATATCATAGGATATATATTCAGGGATGATATAAAGAAATATGAGACACAGAGCATAGACGATAATCTGAGTATGACATTCCTGAACATATTCACCATTATTGTACTATTGCTTTTCTTCCGCCGTTTCCTGTCGATATACCGGATGGGTATCTTTATGGTCGGCACCGAGGACTTCGGTGAACTTTTCTGTGGCAAGGGTCTGTGGGGACATCTGCACCGTCTGTTGCATGTGTTGCTCATGCTATATATATACAAGTATGACAAGAAGCACAAATATTACCTTTTCTTCATATTAGGCATTCTCTTTGTCACATTCATGTACGGTGTCAAGTCCTGGATACTCATACCTCTTATGGGCGGTCTTTTCATGCGCCTCTACACAGGTAAGATGCACTTGAAGATTTTATTGGTCATAAAGGTCATAATATTGGCTTTTGCCGTTTTTTTTGTAACATACTTTCTGTCACTCTTCATTGCCAAGGAGGGAAATGCCGATTTAGGTCTTGTAGTAAACTTCATAGGTGAAACATTCGTGCACTATTTCATCAGCGGTATTCTTGGATGGAGCCAGGACCTGCAGGCAGGTGTAATGGAGGTCCCGAATTTCGATGTGCTAATAATTAATGTATTGAACATTACATCGTTCGTAACAGGCGAAGAGTTCATCAATGCCATCAATCCGGTATTCATCCATAATGGAATCAATGGCTCTAATGTAAGGACTTTCTTCGGAACAATATATATAAACAGTAATATTTTCCAGTTCATTTCAATAACAATGGCCTTCTCTTCAATTTCATATCTGGTAAAGGTGTGGGCCATGAAGACAAAGAGTCTTTTTGTAAATACTACATATTTCTTCTATTTGGGTATGTTGTTTATGGGCTGGTTTGAGATATACTATTACCATCTCCAGTTCTTTGAAGTGCCGATGTGGATATTCATTGTATGGTTGTTGGTGCCCAAAAAGAAACAGGTGAAAATAGGTGGAAAATGATAAATGTGTGATATGAGAACTGCTGTCATAGTTTTGAATTGGAATGGTTACGAGCTTTTGCTCGAGTGTCTTGACTCGTTGATGAAGGCAAAAGGTGATTTCTTTGTAGTTGTCGCAGACAATGCTTCTACCGATTCTTCTGCAGAAAAGACTGCCGCATGGCTCGAATCGAGAGGTATTTCTCATAGATTTCTTGCCGAAGGTGAAGAACAAGGTGTTGTAGCACGGGGTAGTGAGGTCCTCTTCTATTCACTCAAAGAGAACTATGGTTTTGCCAAAGGAAACAATATTGCAGTCTCTCTTGCCATGCAGTCACAACCCGAGAGGCTCCTGCTGCTCAATAACGATACAGAAGTTGAACCCGATTTCCTTACACGTCTCGAGGAATTTCAGAAGATGAACCCCGGATACAAGGTTCTCACACCTTTGATATTCTTCAACAGTGATAGAAATAAAATCTGGAATGCCGGAGGAAAACTCTCGATGGGATTCCGTAAGTATTACTATGCCAACCAAGGACGGGAGGCTGTT
Organism: Bacteroidaceae bacterium; assembly: GCA_017536325.1. Classification (GTDB taxonomy): domain Bacteria; phylum Bacteroidota; class Bacteroidia; order Bacteroidales; family Bacteroidaceae; genus HGM04593. The sequence goes on along the minus strand of JAFXHQ010000038.1, from coordinate 22,215 downwards.
AAGGAATCCATTTACAAGCCAATAACCTTTGTTACCGGCTGTGCTCTCTACTTCTCTCCCGAAATACTCGATGAGGATGGCAGGATACTTACCGAGAGGTTCTTTTTCGGTGAGGAGGATTTTGAATTCTCGATAAGGATGAAAAGAGCCGGGATAAAGATGGCCTGTGTGATGGGTTCTGTCATATATCATAAGGTCGGTTCGTCCATAAACAAGTCTCTTGCCCCCGGAAAGTTCTACATCCATTATCTTAACCGATTCATCGATGTGCGTCTGAACTATGGCTCTATCTTCTACAGAGTGTGGTCGGCCATATATAAGCCATACATGCGCCGTCTTCTGAAAAGGCAGAACTGTCCTCCATGGTACGAGAGAAGTTTTCTCAACCGTATATATAGTGATGCCCGCAATAAGAATTGTGTTACGGCCAAGGATTTCCGTGATGCTTTGCAAGGCGGATGGAGTGGAGTCGCTGACAGGCCGCTTCGGGTCCTTATCCTTTCCGATTCTGCCAATGACCACACAAAACGTTGGGTGCGTGCTACGGCCGAGAGAGGGGTGGAAGTAATGCTGTTCAGTCTCAATGACAAGGACAAAGAGTTCTATAGCCGGTTCAGCAATGTGCGTTTCCATGGATTTTCAATATTCTCGTCCATAAAGAACAAGCGCAAGAACGGGGCCTTTGAGAAGCTCCGTTATCTCAAGACTGTATCTGCACTTAAAAGATGCATCAAGGAGTTCAAACCGGATATCCTTCATGCGCATTATGCATCGAGTTATGGGCTTATAGGCTCATATGCCAAATTCTCTCCGTTCGTAATATCGCTTTGGGGGTCCGATGTGTATAGTTTTCCACGTGTATCTCCTGTTCACAGGTATATCCTGCGCCGTAACTTCCGTAAGGCCGATATACTCCTTTCAACCAGCCATTGTATGGCAACTGAGGCATCCCTTTATACAAACAAGAAGCTGGGAATTACTCCATTTGGAATAGATGTCGATAGATTCGTTCCTTTGGCAGCATCAAAACGTGACGATGAATATGTTGTCGCAACAGTAAAGAACCTTGCACATGTGTATGGAGTAGATACACTTGTAGAGGCTTTTGCTATCGTGTGCGGCAGGATGCCAGGGAAGAATGTGAAACTGCTCATAGCCGGTGGCGGCAATAGCGATGTACTTGAAGCACGCTGCAAGGAGTTGGGTATTGCCGATAAGGTTACATTCTTGGGTAAAATACCTAATGATACCATTCCTTCATTGCTTGCCGATGTCGATGTCTTTGTGGCATTGTCGCGTATGGAGAGTTTCGGTGTTGCGGCTCTTGAGGCTATGTCGTGCGGAAAACCGGTGGTTGCTTCCGATGCCGATGGCTTCAGGGAGATAATCAAGGATGGCAAGGATGGATTTATTGTACCTAAAGAGAATCCTGAGGCCGCAGCAGAGAAGATCATTGATCTGCTCAATAACAGGGAACTCATTTCAACTGTCGGTAAAGCAGCACGTGAGTCTGTCGTAACCAAGTACTCATGGAAAGTGTCGGTCGATACAATGATGGAGGTATATGACAGTATCCTGTGCAAGAAACAGACTGGCAAGTGATTTTACGGAATATAGGCGGTGTTGCGTTGTATGAAATGCAGTTTATGGCTCTAATGTAAGGACTTTCTTCGGAACAAGATTACAAACAGTAATATTTCCCTGTTCATTTCAATAACAATGGTCTTCTCTTCAATTTCATATCCGGTAAAGGTGTGGGCCATGAAGACGAAGGGTCTTTTGTCAATACTGCAATTTTTCTATTTGGGTATGTTGTTTATAGGCTTTTTTGAGATATATTACTATCATCTTCAATCCATAGAGGTTCCCATGTGGATATTTATCGTCTGGATGATTACTCCCCCCTCCCCCAAAAAAACAGTTCAGTTTCGGATATGCAAATGTAATTATGGCCTCAATTTCAATGCTTGAACAAAATCATCGTAGCTGACACCCTCTTTCCTATTAGCTTCTTTCTGCAATTTGAATGTCCAGCGCACCGCATCTGCAGTTTTCATACCTTTCCTTTTCAGTATGCGTACAACATTGGGGAAGTTGATTAATTTCCACAGTGTGTAGAAAATATAATTGTAGTTGTCTTTTATATCAATATATCTGTTCAGATAATATATATATGTTTTGCCTATGGGGTCGTTGTTCGTTGTGGATGAGCTGACTTTGTGGTATATTTTCGATGTCAGTACACACGCCATTTTCTTTTTCTTCTTGTTGGCATTTATGCAGAAATTGAAATCTTCCTCACCAAAAAAGAATTTTTCCGTAAAAATACCACCATCTTCCAAGAGCATGTCGGGGTGAAAGAATAGAGCGCATCCGGTAACGAATGTAATATCAATATGTTCCGTTTCTTTTATCTCTGATATATCTTCCCGTGCATAATAATACTTCCTGAATCCGGCTTTCTGTTTTCCTCCGCAATTCCATACCAGATTCCTTTTATCTTCGTAGCATATAAGCGGTGTTAATGCGGCATATTGAGGATGCTCTGCAGAAAACCTTTGCAGTTCTGTAAGGAATTCGTTCTCAACCAATGTGTCATTGTTGAGTAGAATATAAGATTCAGCCTTGTAAGGTAGTAGAAACCGTAAAGCCTCGTTGTTCCCTTTGGCAAATCCAAGATTGGATAGCGTCTTGAACAAAATACATTCATGCAATATAGGCTGCGTTTCCATCTTATCGCCTTTTTGCTTTATGCGATGCTTAATTCCTGCCTCTTTAATATAGTGCAGAATTCTGTCAATGGAGTTGTCTGTTGAGCCATTGTCAACAACTATCGTGAAAAAATCCCCTTCGGCATTATATAATGACTTCAGACACTCAATAGTATCGGCAGCTCCGTTCCAGTTCAATATTATTATACCTGTCATCTTAAATCGATTTTGTATCAGAAATAGAGGTCTTTTTCTGTTATCCCATAATATTCCATTACGTTTTTAATCTGAATATCATTTTGCGACTCTTTACAGTTTGAGGCCGCCAAACGGGCATCACGATGGAATAATTGGTAAAAGTTGTCTAAAGGAATGTAAACACAATTCTTTCTTTTGACAACGACTGTCGGTGTCTTTTTTAGTACAGACATAAAATAGAACCATACGTCATCGGCTCTTGGTGCCAATTTTATGAATAGTTCTTCGTTTGTGACATCCTCATGGAGGAGCCTTGCATCGTAGAGAACACCGCCACAGCCAGTCAAGAACACAGGCTGAGACTCTTCAGGTTTTATTTCGAGTTCCCAATCGTTATATGGCTTTAACTTGCCATTTGAGTCAAGTATAGGCCGGTGTGCACGATGGGCATATATACGGTTGGGGTCATGTTCATATTCCTCAACAAGTGTCTTTACCATTGACTTCTTATAGAACAAATCGTCGTCAACAGTAATTATCAGTTCATTAGGATATGTCTCAATTGCCGGTATAAGTTTTGTATATGAACGGACATCCTTGCAATACTTGACTGTCAATCCTTTCTCTTTTAGCCTTTTTATACATTCGGGCAACTTATCATCGTTCCATTTCTCTTTGTCTAACCACAAGATAACGGCATCCGGTTTATATGTCTGCCTTAAAAGTGACCATAATGTAACACCGAGGTTTTTTGAAACCCTTCTTCCATAACTGGTGAGCGACACTATTACTTTTCGTTCACGTGGCTTGTCATTGACCCCAATGTTGGAGATTGGGTTGAAAATCCTATAATAAAGCTTAATGAATTCCCCGGCTATCGAGCGAGCTATTATTTGTGCTTTTTTAATTATTGCCATAGTTTGTTGCAGTCAATTTTTTAGGTATCCAAAAATACAAATATATGTGCTGTATTCCAAACTTAGAGGTTATTTGAATTAAAAAAATGTTTTAAAGAAACTGTATTGTTTGTAATTGTTTTTTCTTGTGAGAGTCTATTTAACCGTGTTGTCGTCTTGGTTCTTTACCATTTTTTTAATGTGTATAAAGCTCTGTTGCTTCGCAATGTCAGTTGTGAATCATCGAGAACCTCTACCTTGAATACCGTTACTGTGTCGTATAAGAAGAACCTTTCAAGTTCGTTCATGCCGGCAACAATCTCCTCTTCGAGGAATTTCCTGAATCCGCTGATTCTTAATGTGTCGCCCGTGTAGTCAAGGTCTCCTATGTACCGTAGCGGCAAGCCTTCCTCATAGTTCTCGCTCACCTGTACAAGATGCCTCTGGAACGAATAGTATATGTCCTGAGGATATGCAGCGGAGTCGCTGAACTCTACCTTCTGCAATTGCCACATGCCGTCGAGGTCGCCGTTTATATATACCTTGTCGCATGACAGGAATGTTGCTGTTATAACCGATAGTATGAGTATGACTCTTTTCATTTTTTACCTCCTCCAAATGTACCCAAGTGTGTTATTGTAAACATTATACCGTAATTCTCGCCAATAAAGTTGCTCTTGTCGTATCCTAATGATACGGTGCCTATCCAGTTCTCTTTTCTTGTAACGTATGACAGTTCTGCCAGCAACGAAGTAGTATATCTCTTGTTGCGGAACGGGTTCTGGTATGTTCCCCAATGCTCGCTGTATGTGTAGTTTATCCTGTAGCTCAAAGGAAGGATACCTACAGTGCCATTGATGCCTGCATTGTGTGCTATGAGTCTGTTGCTGCGGAATACGGTACTCCCGTCGGTATTGTATTCGGGAGATATTACCAATGGGTTTCCTATGCCCATGCCCCAATGGTGCCAGCCTGGATATATCCCGTGGTTATAATAATTGTCGCATCCGTCCATCTGCTCCTTGAAGTTGCCGGTGGGGTCATGGTAAAGCGCACCGCTCTGGTCACGTGTGGTGAGATACTCGTACCTGATGTTGCTTATGAAGGGAAGATATCCCGATTTGTTTCTTATGTTGAGTCCCACCTTTATGTCGCGCCAAGGGTAGTATATTATGTTTCTGTTGCCATCCTTATCCTGTTGGTACTCGATGAAGAAAAGCTGTGAGAAGTCCTCAAACATGTGTTCGCCATATAACCTTATGTCGGCAATAGGCGAGTGGTATGTGAATGCCGCATGCCAACTGCCTATCTGATTGCCCGAAATGTTCGTCTGCTCTACAGCGGGTGTATCCTCGCTGCCGCTTAATGGGATGAAGGCCTTTATAAAATCCATAGGCTCATGCGGCATTGAGAGTTTCTTTCCGCCACCATGGGTGTATATGTCACCGCCGAACTGTGTGTGCATCTCCAGTCCACCGTCGAATGTCAAAGGAAAACGTTCGGGCTTGCCTATCATTATGAAAGCGGCCTTGCTGTGGTAAAGAATGTTATGAGCATAGTGCGTCTTTGGATTTTTGCTTGTGAATTCCTCCTGGTAATAGCTGTCAGTGAACATACCGTATGCAATATGTGCACGGATCTTGAGCCAGCTGTTTGTCCCCGGAATGTCTATGAATTCGGGAATCTCAATCCTTATCTGAGGAATCGGGCGGCTGTTTCCGCTGTATGTGAGTCCACCGCTCCCGAGGTTGTTGAGATTGTTCATGTATAGGCCGGTGAGAAGAGGGCTTGTAACCCTTTCTTGCCATTCCTTGCTGTTGTTCAGAAAATATTCTCCTTCGCTCCATCTCTCCTTGCTGCCAATGCTAAGGTTAAGCCACTTCCAACCAATGTCGGCATAGGCTTGTTGAAGCATGAAATTGTTCTGTTGGTTGTAACCTGCAACAATGTCAGCAGTTATGTCATAATGAAAGTCTTGTGATTTTCCTAACGTACCACGCAAACTCATTCCGTATCGGGCATAGCCGCTCATATCATTTACAGATGAAATGCCGTTCCTGTTTGCTGTGAACCAGTAAGGTGCATATTCCCCGTCAGTTGCTACTGCATTCATCTGGGTATAATAGTGCAGGGTATAACCCTCTTGTGCCGATGCCTTGTGACAGAAGCCAAGAACCATTATAAGCAGCGTAAATAGATATAGGCAAGCAGTACTTCTGGCTTTTTGAGAAGTGCCCTGTTTATTCAAATCTTTGTTTACACAGTCTCTCATATCTGGGGTATTTCCGTAGGTTTCTTTTATTCTCTATTATTTTCAGATGCTAAGGTACGCTTTTTTAGCGGAATTATATCTCTCAGAAGCCATCAATATGAAAATCGACGATTATTGGATGAATATATTATTTGTTTCGATAGCTGCTATCGTAAAAATAGATAGTTATATAATGTAAAAAAAAATTATAGATTGTAATTTTGTAGGCATTCATGGAATTTTGCATTCAGAACGCATGTTCATTAAATAAATTTATAATTATGTTTAAAAATTTCCCGGGATACAAGCTTCTTGAGAAGATACAGAAGAATAAATCCCACAAGAGAGAGAGGAAGTTTCCTCTCAATGCAATAAAATTTCTTTTTATTGTAACATTGTCTTTGGTTGTGGCATTGCTGCCTACCGACACTTTCGGAATCGAAGGTCTCACAGTTGTTCACCAGCGTATAATCGCTCTGTTCATCTTTGCAGCCCTCATGTGGCTCACAGAGACTATGCCGTCGTGGGTGACATCAATGGTTGTCGTAACTGTAATGCTCTTCACGGTTTCTACCAGTGCATTCAGTTTCCTGCGTCCGGTAAATGAGGCCGGTGAAATCGTGGCTGACGGTCTGGTACCCTTCAAGAGTATCATGGCCTGTTTTGCGAACCCCACAATCATGCTCTTCATCGGTGGATTCGTACTTGCTATCGGTTTGACAAAGGTGAAACTCGATGTGGTACTCGCGCGAGTTCTGCTCAAGCCTTTCGGTACACGTTCCGAAATTGTTCTGCTCGGTTTCATTCTTGTAACAGCAATCTTCTCGGCATTTGTGAGCAATACAGCTACTGCTGCCATGATGCTTGCTTTCCTTACCCCTGTGCTCAGGTCTTTGCCAGCCGACGGTAAAGGACGTATAGCATTGGCATTGGCAATTCCTGTGGGTGCAAACCTCGGTGGTATGATTACGCCAATCGGTACACCTCCTAACATGATTGCACTTGACTACCTCTCATCGCAGGGTATGGGTATCTCATTTGTAGATTGGACTTTGAGAATGGCTCCATTCGTAATTCTTCTTCTTATCCTTGCATGGTTGTTGCTGAGGATTCTCTTCCCGTTCAAACAGAAGAATATCAAGATTGAGATTGAGGGTGACGTGAAGTGGAATTATCACACATGGTCGGTAATTGTTGCATTTGCCGTAACAATCTTCATGTGGATGTTCGGTACCGACCTTTGGGGGCTTGATACCAATGTTGTTGCAATGTTGCCTATTGCAATATTCTGTGCAACAGGTATCCTGACACGCCGTGACCTTGAGGAAATCAACTGGAGTGTACTTTGGATGGTTGCCGGTGGATTTGCACTTGGCGTTGCATTGAATTACACCGACGGAACATCACCGGCCCTCAGCAAACTGATTGTTGAATCTGTACCTTTTGACGAGTTCTCTCCATTGATGGTAATGATAATTGCCGGTGTTATCTGCTTCGGATTCTCAAACTTCATATCTCACTCTGCAGCAACATCGTTGCTTGTTCCTGTGCTTGGTGTGGTTGCCGGTGGTCTTGGTTCATCACTTGATGAGTTCGGTGGTCCACAGGCAATGCTCATAGGTATTGCAATTGCATCATCTGTCTCAATGATTCTGCCTATCAGTACACCGCCTAATGCCATTGCGCATTCAACCGGTTTCATTAAGCAGAAGGATATGATGCTGGTAGGTATCATCATCGGTATCCTTGGTCTTGTACTCGGTTACGGAATGTTGATATTTATTGGTTTCTAAGAATTGGACAATAACGGTTCAGATACCGTTTGAATAAAATATCCGCTTCGCAATGCTGTTTATCCCGAAAGATATGTGGTTTTGTGGGGCGGATTTCTTATATTAGCACCAGGAATCAAGAAACAGACACTCAATGGAACTACGACAACTGAAATACTTTGTAAAGAGTGCCGAATATCTTAATTTTTCGGTAGCGGCTAAACATCTTTATATTACGCAGAGTACGCTTTCGCAACAGATAAAGCAACTCGAATTCGAACTCGGTTTTGAACTGTTCATGCGTAACAGCCGACATATATCATTGACCGAGGCCGGCGAAGAGTTCTTGCCTTTCGCAAGAAAAACGATACTCGATGCTGAGGATGGAGTGCAACGTCTCTATGACCTTCAACATGTGAAGACCGGGACATTGAGGATTGGTGTCACCTACAGCCTAAGCACTGTACTCACAGAAGGGCTTTTACGCTTCATGAAGGAGTTTCCAGGCATTAAGCTGGAGATATTCTACAAGACTGTAGATGAACTGATGCTGCTGTTGCGTGAACACAAGGTTGATCTGATTCTTTCGTATAAGCCATTGACTGATGCTCCCGATGTGGATTCCATGTCCCTTTTCGAGAATACGCTTGCACTTGTAGTGAGCAAGGATGATCCTCTTTCTGTGCGGAAGAAGATTAAGTTGCAGGAACTTGCCGGAAAACCGTTGGTTCTTCCGTCAAAAGGATTGCAGGCACGTATGATGCTCGAGAAACTTCTTGAGGGACGTGACCTTGCTCTAAACTCCAATCTGGAACTTAACGAAACAAATATATTGCTCCAACTGGTAGCATCGGGCAACTATGCAACAATCCTGTCCACTTCGGCTGTTTTTGGAAAGTCGCGTTTCAGGGCTATCCCGTTGGATGAGCCGGGAAATGTGATGGAAGCTTCACTCTTGCGGCTTAAAGGGGCATACTACAAGAATGCTGCAAAGGAATTCATGAAGATACTCCTGAATACCGAAGCTGTAAAACGTAGGCTCATTGACCTTTTTGAATAAACTAATATCAAATGACATATGAAAAAATTATTTACGCTTCTTTCATTTTTTGCTCTCTCTTTTGCTCCGGCAATATCACAAGAGAGTGGTGCACTTGTTGACACAGATGCTGTCAATAATTACTTCGTCTCCTCATTGGCAGGTACTGACAGCGAATTTTCCATTGATGGAGCCATACCGGCTGACAGGATTGCCGAAGCCAGGGAACTTGTGTGGTCGCTGTGGAGTGGTGCAGTTGATGGATATTCCGAGGAGAAACTTATAGAACTGGATATCCTTGAGAACCGCAAGAGCGGTTCATGGGTTCTTCCTTCTTCGCTCGAACCTAACGCGACTATGCCATTCTACTACGGGTGTAATGAATACCCCTCGTTTGATGCGGAAAAACAGTATCCGCTGTTCCTGTATATGCATGGTTCCGGCGACAAGGATCAGGAATGGGAAACTGGTATCGGCCTGTCATTGCGCCGTTTCTACAGCCCGGCAATATATTTCGTTCCGCAAATCCCCAATGCCTATGGCGAATATTATCGTTGGGCAATACAGAGCAAGCAATGGGCTTGGGAGAAATTGTTGCGTCTGGCCTTCCTGAGCAAGAATATCGACCCTAATAAGATATATTTCTTTGGAATCTCTGAGGGTGCATACGGCAGTCAGCGCCTGGCATCATTCTATGCCGATTATCTTGCAGGCGCAGGCCCTATGGCCGGTGGTGAGCCACTGAAGAATGCTCCTATGGAGAATGTTGCAAACATCGCATTCTCGCTTCGTACAGGTGCGCTCGATGACGGTTTCGGAAGAAATATACTTACCCAGAAGGCTCTTGAGGTTGCCGATGAACTCAAAGCTGCGCATCCTGGTTACTATAACCATTATATAGAGGTTATTGAAGGTGAGGGCCATACCATTGACTATAAACCTACTACACCATGGCTTGCACAGTTCACCCGTGATGCACATCCCGATTATTTCTATTGGGAGAATTATTCCATGTATGGCAGGCAACGTGATGGTTTCTACAACCTTAAGGTTATAAAAAATCTCACTACAAGTTCAACGGCACGTGCATGCTACGAAATGTTGCGGGAAGGTAATACGATAAATCTCAATACAAGAATTGTCAACTACAGTACGTCATACAGCCAGAATGGCATTGAAATGTTCTTCAACAAGAAGTATGCCAAGGCTAGCAAAGGTCTTGTCAGGATATATCTCAATGAGAACGAAGTGGATCTTTCACAGCCTGTGAGCATTGTTCTCAACGGTGAAGAGATATTCAACGGTATGGTAGGTACCAGTATAAAGGCGATGGTAGAGAGCTGTGCCCTTTTCTTTGACCCGGAGCGTCTTTTCCCGGCTTCGATAGATATTGATATTGCAAGCAAAAGTGCGATACCTACAAATATTGAGTCTGTCTTTGAATATGAGGATTCCCCTTCAAGTGATAGAATGTATGATCTTCAAGGACGTGAGGTTGTCATGCCGACCTCTAAAGGTATATATATAAGGAACGGACAGAAAGTCTTCTTGCAGTAACAGGTATATACAATACAACATAAAGCCGGTGCAATGTCTTGCATCGGCTTTATGTTGTATGTGGCTGGATTTCTCTGGTAATATAAACAGCTTCTTATTCTTCTACTTCAATAACCTCGGTCTGTTTTACTTTTTGTGGAAGTATCTCTCCCTTCAAGTGCAGCTTGGTCATTTCTGTCTCTGCATTGCTGTGGACTGTAATGCTTGTCCAAATTTTGCGGGGAGATTTGTTCTCTGCATTGTATGTCACGAATATCGTGTCGGTAGCTCCCGGCTTTATTGCATGTGTCGGGTATTTTTTGCCGGTACAGCTGCACGATGTGATTATCTGATGAATGTAGAGGTTGGCATTGCCCGTGTTGGTGAATGTGAAGTAACATTCCCTTATCGGGTCGTCACTGCTTATCTTTCCTATGTCAATCGTGGTATTGTCGAACTTTATCTGTGGCTTCTCCTTTTTTTGTGCATCAGCACCTATGGCTACTGCCAATACCATAATCAGCAAAAACGTCTTTTTCATAATATTACCTGTTTTTCATTGCAAAGTTATTACATTTTGCATTATCTTACTTAAAAAATACCTTTTTTAACCTCTCTTCACCTGTTTTACACCTTTTATATTCTCAATCTTGGCAATAAGCTTGTTCAACTTTATGTTTCCGTTGATGAGAAGCGACAATGTTCCCGAGAAGAGGGTATCATGTGACTCAATGTTTATTCCGCGCATGGTAACATCCTTCTCCTGCGATATTACCGATGTTATATTGTTTACAATGGCTATATCATCGTGTCCCACAATACGCAATGCTACAGGGAACATGGCATTGCTGCCTTCCATGTCACTCCAGCGTGCTTCAATTACACGGTAGGGGTAACGTTCGATAAGCTGCCGTGCATTGCAGCAGTCTTTCCTGTGTATCGAGATACCGCCGTTGATTGTAACAAACCCGAACACTTCGTCACCGAATACAGGCGAACAACAACGTGCAAATTTGTAGTCAACACCCTTGAGGTTGCGTTCAATAACCAGAATATCCGATGATGAACCTTTGTGCTCCTTTTCGTTTATGAATGTGAAGTCACCGGCACTCCTTGCCTGGTCGCCGTTCTCGTTGTTCGGGTTCAGGATAGCCTGATATCTCTTCAATACTTCGGCAATGTCAATGGTGCCGTCTGCAACATTCTGGTAGAAGTCGGTAAGGCGTTTGAATCCCATCTTACGTATAAGGTGGTCCATAATGGATTCGTCAAACTCAATCTTGTGGTTTTTCAGTTTTCTTACCACAGCCTCGCGTCCCATGTCGGCCTGACGTGCTACAATTTCCTTGATAGCCTGACGTATCTTTGTTCTTGCGCGTCCGGTCTGTGCAATGTTCAGCCATGCCTGTTTCGGCGTTTGGCTGTTCGATGTTATAATCTCTACCTGGTCACCATTGTTGAGCACGTGCCTTATCGGAACATTGCGCCCGTTTACGAGTGCTCCTGTACATTTGCATCCCAGTCCTGTATGTATGCTGAATGCGAAGTCCAGTACTGTAGCACCTTTGGAGAGCCTGTAAAGGTCGCCCTTGGGTGTGAAGATGAATATCTCGTCCTTGTATAGCTCCATCTTGAACTTGTTGTCTGTGATATTCTCCTCGCTCATGTTTTCCAGAGTATCACGTATCGATGTCAACAGGTTATCAAGTCCCTTTTCGCTCTGTATGCCCTTATAACGCCAATGTGCTGCAAGACCGTGTTCTGCCACTGCATCCATCCTCTCGGTCCTTATCTGTACCTCTACCCAGCGTCCTTCGGGTCCCATCACTGTTGTATGCAGGGATTCATAACCGTTGCTCTTGGGTACAGAGAGCCAGTCGCGCAGGCGGTGTGGATTGGGTGTGTACATGTCGGCAACAATCGAATATACCTGCCAGCATTCGCTCTTTTCGTTCTGCGGTTCACTGTCTATGATTATGCGTATGGCAAAGAGGTCATATATCTGTTCAAAAGGCCTCTGCTGCTTCTTCATTTTCTGCCATATCGAGTTGATGGACTTTGTACGTCCCTTTATGCGGTACTTAAGGTGCGGTTGCATCTTCAGTTGTCTCTCAATGGGCTTTATGAAGGATGCCATATAATCTTCGCGTGAAGCGGCTGTCTCCTCCAGCTTGCGGCTCAGCTCGGCATAGACGTCGCTTTCGGTATATCTCATGGCAAGGTCTTCCATTTCCGATTTCAGCTTGTAGAAACCGAGTTTGTGTGCGAGCGGAATATACAGTTTAGACACCTCGCGTGCGACCATTTTGCGTGCATCCGCATTGTCGTGGCCTGAAAGTGCGCGTAACATTACAAGCCTGCTGGCAATCATTATGAGAATGACTCTCATGTCATTGGTAAAGGATAGCAACAGATTCCTGAAGTTCTCGGTCTCTATTGTCGGACTTTTTGCATAAAGAGAGTTTATCTGTGCCAGATTGGTAAGTATCTTTGCTGCTGTCTCCCCAAACTGTTCCTTGATCTCTTCCATGCTTACATTGCCGGCCTGTGTACAGCGATTTAGCAGAATACTTGTGATTATCTCCCTTTGGTAGCCGATCTCCTGTCCTACCAGCAATGCTGTCTGCATATCGCTTACAATGGGGTTGAAACCCAGAGAATCACGTATAATCTTGCCTCCGGCAGTCGCTTCCTCAATTTTGTTTCTTATGAAACGGTAGTCCGATGCCGGCACTCTGCCTTCGATATTCTCACCGAGCTTTCTTGCAAGCCCAATAACATTCCCTCTCTCTTCTTCTGTGAAAATCAAAATCTCCTCCATAATCATCCTGCTTGTCGTTATATTCTGCGAATATAATGTTAATGCTCCAAATAGCCTTTTATGAAAACAAAAAAAGCACTGCCAAGAATCTTGTTTGTCCCGGAAGTGCCTGTATGAATAGATTTGTAATCCAGTTGTGGCTTACCATAACCAACCTTTCTTTTTCTTGGTGTTGTTGCCGCTGTTGCCTGAATATATCTCGCTCCACTTCTTGCCTTCCGTAATTACCTTATATATTGTTCCCCAATCGGGTATGCCACCCAGGTTACGGTCATCTATGAAAATCTCTGCATTTATCTTGCAGTATCCGCCTCCATTGTCAACATTTTCCTCGGGGAAGTTCTTGTTTATAGCATAGAACTCTACACCATGCTCCCTGCACCATTTGACTGCATCTTCGAGCAGTTCACCGCGACGTACTGTCCATAGGATAATCTGGTGACGCTGCTCAGCAAGCATGCGTAGGGTTGATGTCGCAAATGGAATTTCCTTTCCAATCTCAGGGTATTTGTGCTCAACTATTGTACCGTCAAAATCCACAGCAATTATCATATCGGTTCCTTTTTAGGGCGTTTGTTATTTTGCGAATGTAGTGATATTTTTTTAAAACTCCCAATCTTGTCTGAAAAGTTTTGTTATTTAAGGAATCTGCTTATATGAAATTCTCGAAAATTATGGCTCCACCAACAGTCATGGCACCGGCAACAGCTACAGACAGACTGCTCATTGCACCCTCGGTCTTACCGATCTCCATGGCCCTGGCTGTTCCCATGACATGTGATGCTGTACCTATTGCGACACCTTTGGCAATAGGGTGCTTTATTCCGAACATGCGGCACATATAGTCACCGGCAATGTTGCCGAAGAGTCCTGTGATTATAATTGCCGTTACGGTTATTGCGACATATCCGTTCAGCTCTTCTGACAGGCCTATTCCTATAGCAGTAGTGATTGATTTCGGCAACAATGTCACATATTCGGTGTGCGTTAGCTTGAAAAGAAGTGCCATTACGAAAATTGTAAGAAGGGTTGTTACGACTCCCGATGCAATACCTACCATTATGGCTGTAAAGTTCTTTTTCAGTTCCATGAACTGTTCGTAAAGCGGTATTGCCAATGCAACAGTTGCCGGTGTAAGCAGATAGCTCAAGTACTTGGCTCCGTTCTCATAGCTCTTGTATTCGATGTCAAGCACCAGCAGTGTTGCAATGGTGACGGTAATAGCCACCAGTAATGGGTTGAAAATAAAAATCTTCAGTTTCTTTTTCAAGTATATGCCCAATAGGTATGTTCCGACGCTTATCCCCACACCGAAGAAGAGCGAATTCTCAAATATCTCTTTCATCTTTACCTCTCTTTCTCTTTCCTTTTTATAATGAACTGTGTGATGAATCCCGATACGGCAATTACCGTTACTGTCGATACTAGCGAAATCGCTATCAGTGCTGTAAGGAATCCCTTCATTACATCCCACTTCTCAAGCAATCCTACGGCTGCCGGAATAAACATCATAGGAAGAATGGAGATGAGGTACATACCGGTCTCTTTTACTTGTGACAGCTTTATGATTCCTGTACATAGCGCGGTGAAAAGTATAGCCATACCGTAGATGCTTGCAGGTACCGGCAAGGGGATTATTCTGTTCAGCAACTCTCCCATGAGAGATATTGCCACAATTATTTCGAACTGGATAACATATTTCATTTCTCGTTGCTTTTTTGTTCGGCATTGCAAATTTACTATTTATACAGCACTTAGAAAACTATTGCTTCCATTTTGTATGTGCATAAACACAGAAAAGAGTGCCTTGGCACTCTTTTCTGTATTGTTTATTTATGTCAGAAACTGTAATAGATACTGAACGACATGTCGTTGCCATCCAATGAGATACCTGTCTCTTTGCCTATATCATCGTAATCCCTGTGTCCTATCCAACCGATGTGTGCGGCAATGGATATGTGGTCGGTGAAACTGTATCCTATGCCGGGCTTTATTCCTGCGCCCCACATGAATTGTGCGTCACCAACTTCGGGGTCGATAGAACCTAACTCTACTGTACCGTCGGCAAAGAATGAGAAGTTGCCTGCCTTGAAGAATGAATAACGTACATAAGGGTTGATTGCGTAGGCTGTACTGTAATCTTTAACCCAATCGAATTCTACTACTGCACCGATAGTCCATTTCTCATTCAGACTGTAACCGGCTTCTGGCTTGAAAACAAATGCAGTAGTCTCCTCATTACCGTTTTCTGTCTTGCTGAATCCGATACCACCACCGACATACCATTGTGCACTGGCTGCGATAGTTGTCAACACTAATGCCATTGTCAAAAATGCTTTTTTCATAGTCATTGGATTTTAATTTTGCCGGAACTAAGAAGCCGTTTGAATTTCTAAAAAATATTTTTCTTATTGAAGCCGTATTGTTTGTTTCGCCATTTTTTATATTCAAAAATGCCTGTTTTCTTCTTTTTTGCCGTTGCATAGCCCGCTATGCGCCCTTAAAAAATAAAAAAACATACTATTCTTGCTCTATAAAAAATTGGGCGATATAAATTCAAACAGCTTCTAAATTCAACGTGTCCATCAATCCGGCGTTGATGTACACCGCAAATGTATTCATTTATTTTAATTATCGGTAACAAATTCAAATAAAAATCAATTCGACTTCATGCAATGTCATGAGCAATACAAAAAAGCAGGCAACCAAATTTAAATGGATTGCCCGCTTTTTGTATGGATAATGTACTTGGTTTATGAATAATGTATATTCTATATTCTATCTCTTGAATATCTCGTATTCGGTCAATGGCTCGAATGTATAAGGAACATATGCAAATACACGATAAATAGCAATGTTCCTTGAATCGGTAGCATATAATTCCACCATAATCGGCAGGTCGCAGTTGGCCGAACCTGTGTTTATTATCTTCTCTATCTCTCCGTTCCGCAGCATTTCCATAACATTATTCTTCTCTTTGCTGTCGAAATAGAGAACCTGTTTCTTAAGTTCTTCATCGGAGAGTGAATGTACGTATGTTTTGCGTGCCGACAGGAATTTGCCTCCACCATAGGCAAACAGCAATATTGCCAGGAATATAAGTGGCATTTTCAGCGAACTTTCACTGTTTATGCAGAACGACATGGCAAGCACCAGTACGGCTGCTACTAATATTACGAATGATAATGCGGGTACCTTTTTGTTTATGGTTATCTGGTTGGCCGCCAGTAACTCCTTGTTTATTTCTGTTTCCATAATTCTTTATATGTCCAGTTATTTATGTTGTTATTTGTTGCCATTGCATATGGCAGTTGCAGAGCAGGGTGAACCTGTTCCGATGTTGAGCCTGTGGGCTCTGTAGAACAAATGGACGTATGCTAAATTATGATGTGCCTTATGGCATAGATATAATATCCTTTGCAATGGCGTGCCGATGTCACGGCTTATATGGGTATGCAGGATTTTGCCGTAAGCCATAAAATGTGTATCTTCGCATAGGGAAAATGAAACAGTATATTCGACAATCATTCCAATGAAAGTTACAGTAATTCAGCAGGACATAGTATGGAAGGACGTTCCTGCAAATATAAGCCGTATAAAAAGACTCATCGCGTCGGCAGAACGTTCCGACATTTATCTTTTGCCGGAGATGTGTACTACAGGGTTCTGTATGCAGCCGCAAGGTGTTGCCGAGGAACATTGTGGAGCGACCGTCCAGATTGTCATGGCTCTTGCCAAGGAGTACGATGCGGCATTTGCCCTTCCTGTTATGACGCATTATAGCGGCAAGTATTATAACCGTATGTACTTCATAACCCCACAGGGAATAATGGGTTACTACGACAAGAACAACCTCTTTGAGTACAGCGGTGAGGACAAGGTGTTCGAGCCAGGCAACGGTAAGGTCATTTGGGAGTGGCGTGGCATACGCATACGTCCGGCAATATGTTACGACCTCCGTTTCCCGGTCTTTCTCTATAATCGTGCCGAGTATGACCTTCTTCTAATAGCAGCCAACTTCCCCGACAGCCGTCTGCTTGCATGGGATACTCTCGTTCGTGCGCGTGCTATTGAGAATATCTGTTATGTGGCTGCATGCAACAGGGTCGGATGCGATGAGTATGGTACATACAAGGGACATAGTGTCATCCTTAATCCCTATGGCATGACTATAGCAAAGTGCCGTTCCAACAGGCAGGGCAGCGCAACAGCATCGCTCGATGATGAAATGATTGCCAAGCTGCGTATTATGACCAAACTGAACAAGTGACAAAGCAATAAAAGGATACACAAGAAACGGCTCCTGCCTTTGATGTTGATTTTTTTCAACGATAGGGCAGGAGCCGTTTTTTTGGGAATTTTCCCTCTTTTTATTCAATTACAATATTCCTGCTTGTCTTGTTGTCGGGCATTGTTGTCTTCTTTGGTATGTTTATGTGCAAAACACCATGTTTTACTTTCGCCTCAATCTTTGAAGTGTCGGCATTGTCGGGCATTATCAGAGTCTGTTGGAATTTGGTGTATGAGAACTCCCTTCTCAGATAGCGACCCTTTGTATCGCATTTCTCCTCGTCCTGCTTCTTGTCGGTGCAGCACTCGCCATCCTTGCAGTTGCAATTCTTCTCCATTGTTATGGTGAGGTCATTGTCACTGTCGATGTTTATCCTGAAGTCTTCCTTCCTCATTCCGGCTGCCGCAACTTCAACCTTATACTCCTTTTCGGTCTCAAGGACATTGATGGCCGGTGCGGTTGCACTGTTCCTTACAACGATGTCACTGTTGAAGAAATCATTGAAGATACTGGGAACCCAATGGTGTCCCTCACGTTTCATAAGCATACTCATAGTACCTGTTTTAAATTGTTATACAAAATGAACGGACCGTCGCCGGTATCGGTAATAACGACCCCAATTAGATGCAGGTGTTGGCCGGGCCGCAGTCTCTCTTTGAGTGACTTATTGAGTACCGTCGGCGTACGGTTGCCGTTCTTGATAATATAATGGTATGCATATGCTTTTGGTTTTGGAACAGATTGCCATTTATGATTATTTATGAAAACAAGAGAAAAGGACTAGCAATTAAAGTGCCAGTCCTTTTTCTCTTCTCTATGCATTTGTCATAGTCCTCTGTTACGTAGCAGGGCATCTGTCTTTGGGTCACGGCCGCGGAAGTTGCGGTACATAATCATACCGTCGTCGATACCGCCCGGGGTGAGAACGTATTTGCGGAATCTTTCAGCAATCTCGTGGTTGAAAATGTCACCGGTCTCCTTGAATGCATCGAATGCATCGGCATCGAGAACTTCGGCCCACATGTAACTGTAATAGCCGGCTGTGTATCCTCCACCCATAGTGTGGCTGAAGTTTGTCATGCGGTATCTTGGCAGTATCTGTGACGGGATTCCACGCTCTGCAAGCTTTTCTGCCTCGAACTCCATTACGTTAAGCCCGGCAGGAATCTCTGTCAGCACATGCAGGTCCATGTCGCTGAGCGATGCAGCAATGTACTCTACTGTTGCGAATCCTTGTCCGTACTTCGCGCTCTCTTGGATTTTCTTTAAAAGCTCCATCGGGATAGTCTCGCCTGTCTTGTAGTGCTTCGCATATACTTCAAGCACCTCGGGTTCGAATGCCCAATGTTCGTTTTTCTGTGACGGCAATTCTACGAAGTCGCGTTCTACGCCACTTGCGCTGCTGTACTGAACATCGCGCATGAAATTGTGGAGCGCGTGACCGAACTCATGGAACATTGTCTCTACGTTGTCAATGCTTTGAAGCGCATAGCCCTCGCTGTTGGGAAGTGTCATGTTGCAGCTGTTCACAACTATTGGGATTATGCGTTTGCCGTTCTCGTATCTCTGCGGTCGGAACGATGTACACCATGCACCGGCTCTCTTGCTCTCGCGTGGAAAATAGTCGCTGTAGAATATCGCCAGTGTAGTGCCGTCCTTATCTATGACTTCGTAGGCCTTTGCAGTGGGTTCATATGCAGGGATATCACCTGTGATTTCCTTGAATGTAATTCCGTAGAGTTTGTTGGCTACATGGAATATGCCCTGCATTACATTGTTTATCTCAAGGTATTGGCATATCTCCTCTTCATCTACAGCGAATTTTGCCCTCTTTGCCTTGTCGAGGTAGTACATGTAGTCCCATCCTTCGGGTTCGAAGTCATCTCCCTCTTTCCTTATCTCGGCGCGTATGTCGTCGAGCTCTTCCTTTGCTTTAGCCACAGCCGGCCCCCAAACCTGCATGAGCAGGTCGTACACCGCTGCCGGTGTGCTGGCCATACGGTTTTCAAGTGCCATCTCGGCATAGTTGTTGTAGCCCATCAGCTTTGCCTTCTCGAGGCGCAGTGCTACAAGCCTTGCACAAATCTCCTTGCTGTCGTACTCGTTGCCCTGGTTGCCACGGTTGTAATATGCTTCATATACCTTGCGGCGCAGTTCGCGGTTCTCGCAGTACTGCAACACCGGATTGCAACTCGGACGCTGCATGTTGAACATCCACTTGCCCGGCTCCCCGTTGGCCTCGGCCATCTTTGCTGCTGCATCGATGTTGGCTTGCGATAACCCTTTGAGTTCATCAATGCTGTTGGCTACGACAAACGTGTTGTTTGTCTCGTACAGAAGATTCTGAGAGAACTCGAGCTGAAGCATCGAAATTTCCTTGTTGAGTTCGCGAAGCCTTGCCTTGTCGGTATCGCTTAACTCCGCACCGCTGTTTACAAAACGGTCATAAATGTTTTCGAGTATCTTCTTCTGTTCTGCAGTGAGATTGAGAGCCTGCTTGTTGTCATATACAGCCTTTACGCGTGCAAACAGTCTTTCGTTAAGATATATGTCGTCGTTGTGTGCCGAGAAGAGTGGTGACATCTCCTTTTGTAATGCACGCATCTCCTCGGTTGAATTGCTGCTCGAGATTGGGCTGAATGTCCCGCGTACTCTGCTCAAAAGTTTTCCGCTCCGGTCAAGTGCAACGATGGTGTTCTCAAATGTAGGTTCTTCGCTGTTGTCTATCATGGCCTCAATCTCGGCCTTCTGCTCTTCCATTCCGCGTAACATACCTTCGCGGTAGTTGTCAATGGTTATCTTGGAGAATGGGGCAATGCCGTAAGGGGTGTCGAATTCGCTCAGTAACGGGTTGCCGTTCTTCTGTGTAGCGCATCCGCATATTGCCAGTGATAGTGCTGTCATCAGAATAGTCTTTTTAATTTTCATGTTTATGTGGAAATTGTGTAATCTTGTTTTCAGAGAATGTGTGCTGTCCCTTCAATCTCTACCAGAAGTTCGGGACGGCATACGTCAGCAACAAGGTAGTGCTTGGCAACAACAGGGTAGTGGGCATTCATGTAACCTGCAACAGAGGCAATATCCTCTTCTCTTTTTACATATACGCGCAAGAGGTCATACTTTATACCGTTGCACGGTACAGGGATGTTCTCTTTCGATACGAGCCGGTCCATTATCTCCATTGTCATGGTGGCCTGTTCAACGGCATTGCTGCTGAAATTGCTCTTTTCGCCTTTTATCGCAGCTGTACCCGATATGAATACACGGTTGCCAAGCAGACGTGCACGTTCGAATTTTGGTGTGGTACGTTCCTGCAACTCACCGATTACCTTGCCGTCGAGTACCTTCTGTGAGTAGTTGTGTGCAGCAATCTGCAATGGGTTGTCAATAGGCTTGTTATGACTGTTGTAGCCTTTAATGGCGCATAACTCGACCATTATACCTCCGGCACTTGTGCCAATGCCTGTTGCTGCAGGGTAGCCGTTCTCCCAATTGCAACTGCTGTAGAAAATAGAACGTGCATCGTTGAATTCCTGATAGTTCTGGCTACCGTCCTTTCCTGCGGTAATATGTTGTATATAGTTCCATTGGCGGTAAATGTCACTTGGCTGGAAACCGTTTCTCTTCAAGATTTCGCCAATTGTGGAAAAAATCTCCATTGATTGCTCAAAGGCACTCTTCGATACATCGCCAGGCACAATGCCGTTTGTCATAACCTCCTTGCAACCCTCCTCCTGTAACAGTATGTAATTGCTATGTCTTTCTACAGAGACTCTGTCGCTGGTGAGATATGTCGCTTCGGCAACAAGCCTGCTGCCGGTACTCTGCTGCGCAATGTAACTCAAAAGAGGTGCATTGTATGGGAAGAAATCCTTTACTGCTGTACGTAGGGTGTCCAATATCTCAAGGTATTCCTTATCGTTGGCAGCATGGTAGAAGAAAGCAAGCTTAAGCAAGCCATCTCCGCTTGCCTGTGACAGAATATTTCGGCACATCTCTTCCAATGTACCGCCATTCTTAGCTGTGAATATCTCTTCTCTTTTCCTGAACATGGACACCTATGTTTCCGAGATGCAAAAATATAAAAAAATACCGAAAAATAAGCGTTCTCCGGTATATAACTTGTCGGATGCGTCGAGTGCTGCTTCTTATCCCTCCAATTTGAAACGCAGGCGAAGAGTTCCGTTTTCAAAAGTGTGGCTTATAATGCGGAACATCCCTATTTCGCTTGTGTTCTCAACATGTGCACCTATGCATGCACATGTGTCGTAGTCGCCCACACGTACAATTCGCAGCGTGTCGCTTGCGTCGGCAGGGAGCTTGCCTAAATCTACACCTTCTGGCACTTTGTCGCGTGTCACGAATTCAATGGTTATAGGCAATTGCTGTGCAATTACCGCATTGACGCGGTTCTCAATCTCGGCAATCTGTTCTTCTGTAGGCGCGCAAGGCAGGCTATAGTCACATTTGCTCTTTTTGCGCTCGATATGCGCGTTTCTACTGCGCTCGCACCCGAACATCCTTACCATCGTCTGGTTAAGAATATGTTCCACGGTATGCATTGGTGCGATTGATATATCCTGAAACTTTGCTGCTGGTTGGTTTATTTCCATAGAATGTTTGATAGGTATGATATATTATATATAGGACTTGTCATCTTGAACGAAGTGAAAGATCTCTTCATTGTTTCTTATGAGATT
>JAFXHQ010000037.1 GCA_017536325.1 Bacteroidaceae bacterium | reverse complement strand
TTCTCGATGAGCGTAGCGAACTAACGAATGTGAAGGATCTAAAAACTGCGCTTAAAATAGATACTTCGCTTTGCTCAGTATGACAAACAATGTTTGGGTCAACATCTATATTATTGCCTAAATTTTAATATAAAGAGTAACAGTTTCGATAACCGGCGGTCGCGACCGCCGGTTATTTTATACCCTAAATGGTTTAGCGCGTACAAAGAACCGCCCCACTCCCTTCGGGTATTTGCCTTTGGCGAAGTCTGGAAAGATATGTAACAACGCATAATCGGGTGGTCAGCATTGACCACCCGATTATGCATATATAGTGGTCCAAACTGCCAAAAACAGCACCTGCAGAATAAAAAAATGACAAATTTTTCTGTTTCTACAAAAAATCTCTTATATTTGTGAATTGATTGTTGTATTATGACCGAGAATGACAGAACGATAATTGCCGATTTTGAGAGCAAGCTCCATAGGCTCGTGTATGAGTTCAAGCAGAAGGAAGAACTAAACAACGAGCTCAACCGCAAGATTGAGGAAAAGGAGAACCTGCTCAAGGAACTGCAGTTGCGTTGCACTGCACTCGAAAAGAACTACAACGATTTGAAACAGGCAAAGATAATCACTCTAAGCAGCTCGGGAGTCGAGGAGACAAAAGAGAGGATATCAAAACTGGTGCGTGAGATCGACCGTTGCATCGAGTCACTTAAAAAATAACATACCGTAAAGAGACTTTGCATATGGAAGATAGAGAATTGGGAATCAACCTTATAATAGACGGAATATCGTACCCGCTGACCATTATGGCAAGCGAAGAGCCTTATTACAGACAGGCCGCAAAGCTGGTAAACGATACACTGTCGGAATATAAAGAGCCGTTTAAAGGCGAAGGAGGTGTCAGAGTAGTAACTATGGCAGCCTTGGACATTGCATTCAACTCCATAAAGAACGGGAATATTGCCGGTTCTGCCGAGGTTATGCACAAGATAAACGAGCTCAACCGCCTTGTGACAACAACACTCAAGGAGAAGAGATAACTACTCTCTTTAACAGCAGTTTCACGCATTGCAGTATTACGAAGCCACACAAAAAGTGCTGGCCGGAATACAGCGGTGCGTTTTATTATATATAAATTATAACTAACTATGAGCATTACATCATTACTCATCGGATTGGCTGTAGGATTGGTCATCGGTATCGTCGTACAGTATCTGATCAACAAGTTCGGTCTCAAGGCTAAACGCCAAAGCATCTTAGACGATGCGCACAAGGAGGCCGAGGTGATAAAAAAGAACAAGTTGCTTGAAGTGAAAGAGAAATTCCTGAACAAGAAGGCAGAACTCGAAAAAGAGATTTCACAGCGCAGCAACAAGATTCAGCAGACCGAGCACCACCTAAAACAGCGTGAGGTACAACTTAACCAGCGCAACGAGGACCTGCAGCGTCGCAAGAACGAACTGGACAACTTCAAGGAGAACCTTGATGCACAGAAGGGTGTACTTGAGCGTAAACAGGATGAACTGGACAAACTCCATGCCCAGGAGCGCGAGAAGCTGGAGAGCATCAGCGGCCTATCGGCCGAAGAGGCTAAGGAGAGACTTGTAGAGTCACTGAAAGAGGAGGCTAAGAGCGAGGCCGCATCATACATCAACGATATTATCGACGATGCAAAGATGACTGCCAACAAGGAGGCAAAGAAGATTGTGATACAGACAATACAGCGCGTAGCTACTGAAACAGCAATCGAGAACTCCGTTACAGTATTCCACATTGACAACGACGAAATGAAGGGCCGCATCATTGGACGCGAAGGACGTAACATCCGTGCTCTTGAGGCAGCCACCGGCGTGGAGATTGTTGTCGATGACACACCCGAAGCTATCGTGCTCAGCGCATTCGACCCCGTACGCCGCGAAATTGCACGCCTTGCACTGCACCAGCTTGTAGCAGACGGACGTATTCACCCTGCACGCATCGAGGAGGTAGTGGCAAAGGTAAAGAAACAGATTGAGGAGGAGATAATAGAGACAGGAAAGCGCACCACCATAGACCTTGGAATCCACGGTATGCATCCCGAACTCATACGCATTATAGGAAAGATGAAGTACCGTTCATCATACGGCCAGAACCTCTTGCAGCATGCGCGTGAGACTGCAAACCTCTGCGCGGTAATGGCTGCCGAGCTCGGATTGAACCCGAAGAAGGCTAAACGTGCCGGACTGTTGCACGATATCGGCAAGGTGCCCGATGAGGAGACCGAGTTGCCACACGCAGAGTATGGTATGAAGATTGCCGAGAAGTACAAGGAGAAACCCGACATCTGCAATGCCATCGGTGCTCACCACGACGAAGTGGAGATGACAAGCCTCATTGCGCCTATCGTACAGGTGTGTGACGCCATTTCGGGTGCACGCCCGGGCGCACGCCGTGAGATTGTAGAGGCATACATCAAACGCCTGCACGATCTTGAGCAGTTGGCGATGTCCTACCCCGGCGTAACAAAGACCTATGCAATCCAGGCAGGACGCGAACTTCGCGTGATAGTTGGTGCCGATAAGATTGACGACAAGCAGACCGAACTGCTGTCGGGCGAGATTGCAAAGAAGATTCAGGACGAGATGACATACCCCGGACAGGTAAAGATTACAGTCATCCGCGAAACACGTGCTGTCAACTACGCACGATAAAAGCACCGTCAGACATATACAGTTACAGGAGAGTGACCTCATGGTCACTCTCCTGTCTTTTTGAAATGAGATGATAGATACAGAACTAAACATACCGGGACCTCATTTTGTTTCCCTTAGTTCTCCTTAATAACCCTTACCCCCTTAATTCCACTTAAAAGCCTTAAAAAGCGCACCGGAGAGGAAACGCTTTTCCTCTCCGGCTGATGTTTGTGGAGCTAGAGGGAGTCGAACCCTCGTCCAAACAGGGAAACCATATGCTTTCTACACGCTTAGTCATCGGTAAGATTTTCGAGCGTAGGCAAGACCGCGACCACCAACCTGCGCCTTATCCTCTAAAATGTCGCCATTGCATCGAGGCCTGCAACGGTTAGTCCCGATTTGCCTGCACCACCATTTCGGATTACTTCGGAACAACAGTGTCCGGGTGATGTCTTGTCCCAGCACCTGGTGCCGGGATTAAGCCGATCTACTGTACTTCGATCACGCAGCAAGAGCGTAATTGTTATTGCCAGATAATTCTTTGCAGGCTCAGATTATAGTGCAAACCAACGAGGCACTGCGTGCTTACATACCTTTTCTACCCGCTGTCAAATCCAGATAGCCCCAGAATGTAACCGGGCGCAAAGATAGTCCCATTTTTTCGTTCGCACAACATGTTTCACCTTTTTTATAATATCGGCACACGGCAAGCTATGCAAAAAAAGCTTTCTAATAGGGCAAGATAATATAAAAGCATTACCTTTGCAGTCATGCAATTCACAACACACATAGAGGTCTGGCTCATGGCACTTGCTCTTGCAATGGACTGCTTTGCAGTATCCGTTGCAAGCGGAATCATATTCAAGAAACCAGCATGGCGCCCTATGATTGCAATAGTATTGCTCTTCGGTCTGTTCCAATCAATGAACACACTGCTCGGATACTGGGGAGCAAGCCACATATATTCACTCATAAAAAGCATTGACCACTGGATAGCCTTAGGCATACTGGGCATATTGGGGGGACGCATGATTGCCGAGAGTTTCAAGAGTGAGGAGAAAAAGAGTTTCAACCCCCGCAGCTACAAGGTAATCGTCACACTAGCCATTGCTACAAGCATTGATGCACTGGCAGTAGGCATTTCGTACACCTGCATGGGCTACAGCAGTATAGGAGAGCTGGCCTACCCTATTGCAGCAATAGGCATAACATCATCGGCAATGTCGGCCATGGGATTATATCTCGGGCTCAGATTCTGCAAACGCTTCGCAGGCAAGATGCGTGCAGAGATGTGTGGAGGAGTAATCCTTATAGCAATAGGTATAAAGATTTTTGTTGAACATATATGCATGCACGGCATATAATCGCCAACACTATAGGGATTTTATCATTACGCATTCCTATAAGTTATAGAAACATTCTTCTAAAATCCATATTCACATATATAGAGCCTAGCACAGTGTACTTTTAATCTAAAAAGTATTCAAAATATACATACTTGTACATTTTTCATATTACATATTGTTTGTTTTGACCAAAATTATGCTTAATTTTACACAAATTTTTAAGAAGCATATCGACAAAACACACTGAATCATGAACAACATATACCTAAAAAAGATTCCGCTCCAAGGCTTTGCAACAATACAATCATCTCTGCAACAATTCGTACAGCACGTATATCAGATGCAGCACACATCGATATTCTATTGTCTGCAAGGCGAAGCACTCTTTACCATAGACGGGCATAAATACCGTTTTACACAGGGACAACTTATCATATGTCCTACGGGGTCGAACATCCTTTTGCTCGACATTACAAGTGACTTTTCATCACGTCTGCTCGGACTTTCCAAACACATATGGCTGGCAGCACGCAGTGCCATGAGCCCTGAGACCATGCACTCTATTGAGCGAAGGACACACCAAGGATGCAACAATAAGCTTGAGAAAGAATTCATTGACAACATTTTCCGTCAGATAGACATTCTCGAGACAGAAGCCGGAAACAGCAAGGATCTTGAGTTCTGCAGACAGAACATCATACTTGCAGTAAACTCACTGCTGTTATACATACAACATATAAACAAGGAGAACGAGCCCACAGGCAAGGAGTACATAAGCGAAAGCAAGGATAAACAGTTCTACGAATTCCGCGCACTGCTGAACAAGAAATTCCGCGAAGAGCGTTCTGTGCAGTACTATGCCGACAACCTCAACATCTCTACCCGTAACCTGAATGCCATATGCCAACGTTCGAGCGGCCAGAACGCTAAAGAAATCATAGATCACTACACAATCATCGAGTTGCAGGTTGCGCTCATGTACACCCACAAGAATTTCCAGGAGCTTGTCAGCGAATTCCACTTCCCCGACCAAAGCTACCTTAACAGATACTTCAAAAGACATACAGGCTACTCCCTTTCCGAATTCAGGACAAAAGGAGTCATGGTCGATTTGGACACAGAATGACAAAATTCTTCAACAAAAAAATGCCGCACTTTTACGTACGGCATTTATTTTGTTGAAGAATTCCATCAGGCATCACCCTTGAACCTGGGGCCACCGACATACTGTTCGGGAAGGTGAATATTGCCATACTGCTTTTCATACTTCATAACATTCTCCTGCAAAGCAAGCATAAAACGCTTTGCATGCTCGGGAGTCATTATCACACGGGATTTCACCTGAGCCTTGGACATATTTGGCATTATGCAGATGAAATCCATCACAAACTCGGCTGTCGAGTGTGCTATGACAGCAAGGTTGGCATAATTGCCGTTTGCTACATCTTCCTTAATCTCTATCTGCAACTGGTTGTCTATTTCCATAATATCTTTATTTATAATGTTTGTTGTCAACTGATTCTATTCTGCCCTATCCATAGAAGTGAACGATACGAGATCGACATCAAAGACAAGCACCGAGCCTACAGGTATGCCGCTCACCGCAGATGCTCCATAGCCCAAGGTTGATGGTATATATATATCCCACCTGCTGCCGGCAACCATATGCTGCAGAGCCGTAGAGAAGCCACCTACAGTAGAGGGGAGCGATAAGGTAACGGGAACGTCGAAAGCCGTATCAAGCTCACCGTCATACGAACTGTCGAAGACAAAGCCCTCGGGATAGTTCGATGTAGGCATCAGACGACCCTTGTAGTTGACTGTCACATTGTCGGTATAAAGAGGATTCTTTGTACCTGCTCCCTCCTCGAGCACCTTGCAATATACATAATACTCATTATCCCACTCTTTTTCCGGGTCAAGGCCATATGCAAGGAACACCTGCCACTTGCCATCGGCATTAGTGCGGGCCACCGAAGCTATTGAATCTATAAACTCAGTGTTGCGTTTCTCCCAATTATCGAACTCGCCCATCTCATCGCTCTCCTCACACGAAGTAAGGCAGAAGAGAGGACAGAGCAACAGGAAAAACAGGATTCTCAAATCTTTCATACCTTATGACAGTTTCTTAAGAAGTGAAGTTATGCTCACATTGTCCTGGATTATATTGCGCAGGTCACTTATGGCAACGCGACGCTGTTCCATAGTATCACGCTCACGCAGAGTAACCATGCCGTCCTCAAGAGTCTGGTGGTCAACTGTAACACAGTACGGAGTACCTATAGCATCCATACGGCGGTAACGCTTGCCGATAGAATCCTTCTCTTCGTAATAACAATTGAAGTTGAACTTCAGTTCATTCATTATCTCGCGAGCCTTTTCGGGCAGGCCGTCTTTCTTCACCAGAGGAAGCACCGCGAGCTTCACCGGAGCAAGGGCTGCCGGCAAGCGGAGAACGACACGTGTCTCGCCGTTCTCAAGCTTCTCCTCGCAATAGGAAGCGCACATGATGCTCAGGAACATACGGTCAACGCCGATAGATGTCTCGATAACGAACGGAGTGTAGCTCTCGTTTGTTTCGGGGTCGAAGTACTTGATGTTCTTGCCTGAGAACTTCTCATGCTGGCCGAGGTCGAAGTTTGTACGTGAGTGGATACCCTCGACCTCCTTGAAGCCGAACGGC
>JAFXHQ010000004.1 GCA_017536325.1 Bacteroidaceae bacterium | reverse complement strand
CTCCGAAGCCGTCAACAGAGAAGTGGTGTACTCAGGAGGAGCGTCAGATTGCCTATGACAACTGGCAGACAACCGACGACCACGGCATGCAGATTTATGGCATTGCAAAGGATAAGGACGGTGTCGAGTACTACATGGTTAAGAACTCTTGGGGCGAGGCCGGCAAGTACAAAGGCATCTGGTATGCTTCAAAGGCATTCGCACGTTACAAGACTATGAATATCGTTGTCCATAAGGACGCTCTTCCCAAGGATATTCGCAAGAAGCTCGGTATCAAGTAATAGACATTCAAATAACAAAAAAGCACACTTCGGTGTGCTTTTTTTATTGCCCGAAGGCGGCACTCCTCAACTTTTGCCAATGGTCCAATATGTTCCGTTGGAAATAAAAAACATTATTTTTCTTAAAAAAATCTTTGTGGGATTCTTATATACAATCTCTTTTTGTATCTTTACAAATTGAAGAGATTTTGATAAATTACCCGTAGTAGGTACATGTTTGTGGCTATTGGGGACGTTGATGAATAGAACGTGTTGTTGAACCTTTGGCTGTTTGTTCTCTTCGTTGCAGCCGGCGAACATCCTGTCATGTGAGGCAGTGCGCTGTCCGGCTTTAGGCAAGCTGAATAAAAAATGATATATAATGGGTCAGAAATGGAATTTTCAGCCCCCTACATACGAACAGACTGTAGCGGCAAGGACATTGTCGGCTGAGCTGGATATAAGTCCGGTGCTTTGCAGCCTGCTGTTGAAGAGGGGTATAACTTCTGTTGCAGAAGCGAGGAACTTCTTCCGCCCAAAGTTGAGCCACTTGCATAATCCGTTCCTTATGAAGGATATGGATGTTGCGGTGAAACGCCTGAACATGGCTCTTGGCAAGAAAGAGCGTATTCTTGTATATGGCGACTATGATGTTGACGGCACAACTGCCGTGGCTTTGGTGTATAAGTTCCTGCAACAGTTCTCGTCGAATATAGATTACTATATTCCCGACCGTAACGAGGAGGGCTACGGTATCTCCCGCATGGGTGTGAATTATGCCTATTCTACAGGTGTAAAGTTGATAATAGTGCTCGATTGTGGAATAAAAGCGATTGATGAGATTGCCTATGCGAAATCGTTGGGTATTGATTTTATAGTGTGCGACCACCATGTGCCCGATGAGGAGTTGCCGTGTGCTGTGGCAATACTAAACCCTAAGCGTGCCGATTCTACATATCCCTATCCCCATCTGTCGGGGTGTGGCGTAGGTTTCAAGTTCATGCAGGCATTTGCAATGGATAACGGCATACCTGCCGACCAGTTGTATCCTTTGCTCGACCTGGTGGCTGTGAGCATCGCATCGGACCTTGTACCCATTATGGGTGAGAACCGGATAATGGCATATCATGGCCTCAAGCAGATAAACCATAGCCCGAGTACAGGACTTAAAGCCATAATAACAGTATGTGGCCTTGCCGATAAGGAGATAAACATAAACGATATCATTTTCAAGATAGGCCCCCGAATAAATGCTTCGGGCCGTATAAGGAAAGGTAAGGTTGCCGTTGACCTGCTAATAGAGAACAACCTTGCTACAGCCCTCGATGTCAGTCAGCAGATAAATGAGTTCAATGAGGCCAGGAAGGAACTTGACAAGAGTATGACCGAGGAGGCTAACAGTATTGTGGAGGGGCTTGAGAGCTTTGATGAGAAGCGTGCGATAGTCATATACAATCCCGATTGGCACCGTGGTGTAATAGGTATTGTGGCATCACGCCTTACCGAGGTATATCATCGCCCGGCAGTGGTTATAACCTGTACCGGCGGTGTTGCTACAGGCTCGGCGCGTTCGGTCCCCGGCTTCGATGTATATAAGGCTATGGAGAGCTGCCGCGAATTGCTCGATAACTTCGGTGGCCACACATATGCCGCCGGCTTCTCTCTGCAGGTTGAGAATGTGGATGCTTTTGCACGGCGTTTCGAGGATTTTGTGTCGGACAACATACTGCCTGAACAGATGGCACCGGTCATTGAAATTGATGCCGAAATAGATTTCTATCAGATAAGTCGCCGTTTCTTCAATGACCTGAAGAAGTTCGCTCCTCATGGTCCCGACAACCAGAAGCCGGTATTCTGTACATATAATGTACGCGATTACGGCACAAGTAAGGTGGTTGGCCGCAAACAGGAGCATATAAAGCTCGAACTTGTCGATAACAAGTCGAACACTGTGCTGAACGGCATTGCATTCGGACAGAGCCAGCAGGCAAAGTACATAAAGTCGAAGCAGTCGTTCGATATATGCTACACTATTGAAGATAACGTATATAAGCACGGCGAGGTGCAGTTGCAGATAGAGAGCATTCACACTAAGGCAGTCCGTTGACAGACAATGCTATACAGGGATATTCTCAGTAAATACTGGGGTTACGGCGATTTCCGGGGAGTACAGCGCGAGATTATTGAGAGCATAGGCGCGGGGCGCGATACTCTTGGGCTTATGCCTACGGGTGGTGGCAAGAGCATAACCTTTCAGGTACCAACGCTTGCGGGCGAGGGGCTGTGTATCGTAGTCACGCCTCTCATCGCGCTCATGAAAGACCAGGTTGCGAACCTGCGTTCACGCGGAATAAAGGCTACTGCCATATATTCCGGTATGCGTACAAGCGATGTCATCACTGCACTCGAGAACTGCATCTTCGGTGACTATAAATTCCTTTATATATCGCCCGAACGTATAGCCTCGGAACTGTTCATTAAAAAGATACAGCGTGTAAAGTTACAGCTCATAACTGTCGATGAAGCTCACTACATATCGCAGTGGGGACACGATTTCCGCCCGGCATATCGCCAAATAGCGGAACTGAGGAAACTCTTCCCCGGAGTCCCTGTGCTTGCGCTCACGGCCACGGCGACCAAAGAGGTAGTCAAGGATATACAGCAGCAGCTCAACTTCGGCGAAGAGAACTGCTATAGCATGAGCTTTGAGCGCAAGAACCTTGTATATGTGGTGCGTGCGACAGAGAACAAACAACAGGAATTGCTGCATATTCTGCGCCGTGTAGATGGCTCAGCC
Source organism: Bacteroidaceae bacterium (assembly GCA_017536325.1). Classification (GTDB taxonomy): domain Bacteria; phylum Bacteroidota; class Bacteroidia; order Bacteroidales; family Bacteroidaceae; genus HGM04593. The sequence goes on along the minus strand of JAFXHQ010000004.1, from coordinate 3,003 downwards.
ATAATATATACTCTCAACCGCAAGAGGACCAAGGAGGTTTGCGAATTCCTTGTGGCAAACGGAATAACGGCCGAATTCTACCATGCTGGCCTGGACCCTGCAATCAAGGATGAGAAGGAACTGGCATGGAAAAGCGGTAGGGCACGTGTGATGGTCTCTACCAATGCCTTCGGAATGGGTATTGACAAACCCGATGTGCGCCTGGTTGTGCACATCGACCTTCCGAGTTCGGTTGAGGCCTACTTCCAGGAGGCTGGTCGTGCAGGCCGCGACGGGAACAGGGCCTATGCCGTAACTCTCTTCAGCCGTCCCGACAAGGCTGTTGTCGCAAAGCGCCTCTCGGACAACTATCCGTCGCAGAATTTCATAAGAGAGATATACAACGAGGTCTGTTACTATTACAGTATAGCTCTGGGCGATGGCCTCGACTGCACATTCGAGTTCTCTCTTGTCGATTTCTGCAAGAAATATCATCGCCCCACACTGCAGACCGACAGCGCATTGCGGATACTTACCCGTATGGGGTATCTTGAATATGTCGAGGATATGGAATATGCTTCGTGTGTCCGTTTTCTTGTCGATAAGGATTCGCTATACCGTCTCAAAGGGCTGCCGGCTGATTATGAACTCCTGGTCAATGCAGTACTGCGCAGCTATAGCGGACTGTTTACCGATTACGTATATATAGATGAAAGATATCTTTCGAGGGTGACAGGGCTTTCGAGACACCGTATGTATGAGATACTTGTCTCACTCACCAATAGGGGAGTGATCATGTATGTGCCTTCGAAGAAGTGTTCGGTTGTGACATTTACCCGTCACCGTGTGCTGGGCAGTGAGTTGCGCTTCCCGCGCGAAGTGTATGACGAGCGCAGGGAGAAATTTGCCAAGAGCCTTAATGCCGTAATCAACTATGCTACAAGCACTGATAAGTGCAGGAGCAAGCTTTTGCTTGAGTATTTCGGTGAGAAGAATGCTGAGCCTTGCGGTAACTGCGATGTATGCAGTTCGGCAAAAGGGCGGAACATGACTCAAGTGCCGAAAGGCCCGGAAGAGATGGTGATGAGACTGCTTGCCGACGGGGAACTGCACGCTATGGAAGAACTTGACACTGTTCCGCTGTCGCGTACCGATATGGCTGCTGTTTTGCGTCACCTGTGTGATGAGGAGAAGATAACGATAAAGGATAATAAAATAAGGATTAATTGAGGATATTGCTATGATTACGTTTCTTTTGTGCCTTACGGCACTGGTGGTTGCCTATTTTACATACGGCAGATATCTTGAGAAGGTGTGTGGAGTCGATGGGAAGAATCCTGTACCGTCGCAGACAATGTACGACGGTGTCGATTATGTGCCAATGCCGCAGTGGAAGGTCTTTCTCATACAATTGCTCAATATTGCAGGTCTCGGGCCCATTTTCGGGGCATTGTTAGGTGCTGCTTATGGCCCGGTGGCATTCCTGTGGATTACGCTGGGCGGAATATTCATGGGTGCCATGCACGATTTTGTGGCAGGTGTAATATCATTGAAGAGTAACGGACAGAGCCTGCCGGAGATAATTGGCAAGTATCTTGGTGTGGGAACACGTAACTTCATGAGGGTCTTTTCGGTACTTCTCATGGTTCTTGTGGGGGCAGTCTTCATGTCACAGCCTGCTACGCTCATTGCAACCAATATTTCTGTTCCTGCTCTCGAAGGTGTTGCGTTCGATGGATTCACATGGGAACTGCTTGCAGTGCTTGCAGTAATACTTCTGTACTATATATCGGCTACTTTGCTGCCCATTGACAAGATAATAGGGCGCATATATCCGCTATTCGGCATCGCACTGCTGCTGATGGCAGTGAGCATCCTCTTCGTGCTTTTTACCAATAGCGACAAATATACTATCCCCGAACTCACATCGCTTGCCAATGGGATAGCTGACCCCGAGAGCTTTCCTATTGTGCCGATGCTCTTTACTACGATAGCTTGCGGTGCCTTGTCGGGTTTCCATGCAACGCAGTCACCAATGATGGCACGCTGCATGAAGTCGGAGAAGCAGAGCCGTTTCATCTTCTACGGTGCAATGATTTCTGAAAGCATCGTGGCCCTCATCTGGGCAGCCATCGGCATGGCATTCTGGGGTGGTGTCGACGGGCTGAACGACGCCATTGCAGATCACCACGGCAGTGCGGCAACTCTTGTGAATGAGATTACAAGTACTACAATGGGGCCTGTAATAACAGTATTTGTGCTTGTCGGCATTATAGGATGTGCAATAACATCGGGTGATACTGCTTTTCGTTGCGCAAGGCTCATTGTGTCTGATATGTTCGGCATCGAGCAGAAGAAACTTACAAAGCGCGTGCTTGTTTCGTTGCCGCTCTTTGCCATGGCATTGTTCATAATCTTTGCTTTGCCTTTCCAGACAATATGGAGTTACTTCGCATGGTGCAACCAGACGCTGGCAGTAATAACACTGTGGTGCATAACTGTATATCTGTTCCGCAATAAGAAACCTGTAGCAATAGGCATGTTGCCGGCACTTGTGATGACGTATGTATGTTCTTCATATATCTTCATCTCTCCAATGATGTGCGGAATGGAGAACCGTACGTTGGCTTATATCCTTGGCGGAGTGCTCACACTGACCATTGCCGGTGCGGTACATATCAAGGCGAGGAAAGGCTAAGAGAGTAAGTGCGTGCTGCTTTTAAAATAGTAAAACCAACTTGAGGCAAAATTACAAGTTGGTTTTTCTTTTATATGAACAATGATATTTATTTAATTTTACTTGAATTAAATAGAATGTCACCTTCGTTGTTGAATAGTTTTATATTCGTAGCAATTATTCCTTCTTTTTTACCACATTCCTTTGTCGTTGCTATTTCTTATTCAGATTATTTTTAGGATGGAGGGTCAAAATGCGATAGCTTGTTGCTGTTTTCTACGGATACAATCTGGCCTCGGTGTGCAAGTTTGGGGACGAAGCATTTTTATTTGCTCCATCCCCTAATG